>JALWDW010000027.1 GCA_027036675.1 Candidatus Dojkabacteria bacterium | reverse complement strand
GGGGTAGCCTGTGGGGTGGTGGGGGTCCTATGTCGCAGCTTTTCCAATGAAGATGCAGGTACGGTAAACCCTGTCTTCACGGGTTGCAGGACGATGCTTGGTTCGACTTTTTTCACCTCATCATCGGTAGAATCAACGACCGGCTTAGGTTCCTTCTTCGTGGACTCCGCATCGTGCGATGGAACAGGTTTAACGGTATGCACGACATTGTCTTCTTTTTTTACGGCCTCTTTGGTGACTAACGGCACTTTCGAGACCGACTCTTCGGCAATCTCCTTTTTATTTGTTGCATTCTCCCGATCGTTTTTAGCCGGCTCCTTTTTACCGCCATCTGTATCAGACGGGACTGTAGGAGGCATATGATGCACATTCAATACAGTATTGGTACCAGCCGGCGGTGTATACGGTGAACGGACGACAGTTTGAGTATGAGAGTCATCAGTATTTCTCCACAGAAGATACAAAATCCACGGGATCAACAAAGCCAACAACAATACGATAAGCGCCAGCACTATAATCTTCCCGTAAACGCTGGGAATTTCCCAACCAAACAAAGTCCATGTAGGCGCTGAAGCGGGCTTCACGGTGAATACCCACTCTTTGGACGCCTCATGACCGTTTGAATCTTCAAACGCGACGTGGACCCTGTGTTCACCTTCGGCCAAATCCTCAGCGGGCTTGAATGTGAGCAATGTTTCGTAATCGGTTTGCGGTATATTCAAAGTGGTATCCTGTTCGAGTAGGTCGTTTTCATCCATGGTGAAAACAATCGATTCGGGAACGATCGTCGCATCATTCCCCGCCAACAAAGTTGCCTTGACAGGTTGCCGACGATTTTCCACCTGATCGCCGTCGCTTGGTTCGATAGACGTAATTTGGGGAATATCGAGCCTTGGATTATCATCGGTATCACCGGCTCCGGGTTCCTCTTGCGCAGCTATATGTATCGGTCCGAAAATCAAAGTACTCTTGGCTTGGGGATCTTGGTTGTCCACCGCTTCTACTATGATAAACGAAGTCCCTGATATTTGGCTCAATTTATCGACACTTACTTCATAATCGGTATTGTTGTGCGAATATTCCTTTTCCAATACTTGCCACGTAGTGTGATCCTGCGGAGTCGGAGAGGTGTAAATATTGTAATAAACGACTTGATTTCTGTCCTCGACCTTCCACGACAACTTCACAGTATCCTCAGGACCGAGTTCTTCTTGAGGCGCTGCAGTCATAGCGATGATCTTCGGTGTGTCGTTGCTTTCCGGTTCAACACTGATGATCCAGGCAATGGAGCTAAGGTGCGATTTATAACCGTCATGTATAAACACGTTTGCCAAGTAACTCCCCAGACGTTGAGTCGAACCGGTATATTGCACTTCGAGTTCCCCATCCTTTCCGTCCTTGATTATATTTTCTTTGAGCCACGAAGTTTCACCGGGTCGTGAGGTAAACGAGTACTCATAATGAATGTCGTCTTTATCACGATCTATGGCTTTGAGAGTAAAATTGTAATTGTCGTTCGGTTTGATACCAACCTCGGCCGATAGGTCTTTGTATGGCTGTGTTGTGAAATATGGGGCTTGGTTAAATTTGATAATACTGATCTCTGAAGGATCGACAGGTGTGGCGTCAATCGCCAGTGTACAAGGGAATTGTCCGTCTTCCGTCTCAAAAGATCCCGATACGGGCGATTTGCCGAGTGAATTTGTCGTATAAAGAATGGTTTCGTTGACGCGGGTCAAGTTTGGCGTGAGATTAGCGCCTGTTCTCAATTCCTGTTCACCTATTCTTACCGTGTACGATTTGATAGGTTTGCTACTGCGGATCTCCAGATTGGTTGTAAAAACTTCGTGAACTTGCAAAGTATGTGGATTTACATGGGGAAAACTGATCGTACATACGTTGCTGTCACTTTCGGAGGCATAATTACGTATATCAAAATTATCCTTCCCGTATGTAAAAAGCGCCAATGGGATCACCAACATCAATGCAAAAGATAACAAAATAGAAACGCGGATTTTCCTGCGTCCTCTATGGTGAATTTTGCTTGCAAGACCGATTTTCCCAAATTTTGCCATATCTATACTATACAGATTATGAGCGAGATCAGCAAGTAGAAGCCTAGGTTCATGCCCGGGCATGAACCCCGGGGGTTGTGTAAAAACATTTACGTCACAGTATAGAGGTAGGATGTGTCGTACGTTCCGTCTTTTGCGTATGTGTATGAAATCACGGTATCCCGCTTGCCAATGGCTTGGCCACGGTATCTCGTCTCAAAGGTTGGGCCCCAACCCGGGGGTCGGAGCCCGGCTTCGTCCTCTGGGTACACTGGTGGATCACGGGCCTATGCTTAGGGATAAATTAGGGACAAACGACTAACAGATAAATGATCACGCTTCCCAATGTTCGACGTTGCCCAATGTCCGACCGCAGGTCGGTGGGAAAGCTTTATTTGCTCGGCAATGCCTCTTCCAGATAATCGTTGATATCCTGCGCCGCAGATTGCAGGGCGGTATCTGGATCGTCGCCGGATGAAGCGTTGCGGATGGCATCTCGTAGGGAATCCGTAGTGACGTACAATTCGCCGGCAGGGAAATACGAAAAGTACGGAGCTTCTTCCATGACGGCACCGACATAGGGTGCTGATTCCAATTCGGACGAAAGATCTCGTCGTGAGTAAGGTTCACCAAAAGTCCTGACACCCGATTCGGTCGAATAAAGGAGTTTCTGTTGCTCCGGTTCGCTCAACCATTTGAGAAATTCCCACGCTTCTCGCGGATGCTGCGATGCTTTGGATACCCCCTCCGCCCAAAAAGAGCCCAAGTACATTTGATTTGTACCCAAGGTCGGTGTCGGGACAGCCTTGAAATTGAGCGCCGGATTTGCCTTGATGATATCTATAGCCTCCCACGATTGCCCTATAAACATGGCCAAACGCCCAGAGTAAAAGAATTCCAAATCGCTCCTGATATCCGGTGACCAGACATGGTCGTTCCTAACAAAAGATAAATAACTTGCCAACGCATCCGCCACCCGACCGTTTTGATCCTCAAAAGAAATCTCCTGGGAAGTCGGATCGTAAAAACCCGTATTGTCGTTTGTACTCTGGATCATCAATAATTCCAGTATCTCGGGGGCATGACGCACATTGTCCGCAGACCCGATACCGAGCCCCGCGACTTGTATTTCGTCGTTTTCGTCCGTTTTGGTCAATTCCACAGCCTGTGCGCGTACCGTATCCCAATCCGTACCGGGTTTATCGATCCCCGCCTCGTCAAAGATGTCTACATTGTAAAAAAGTACCAATCCGTCAACCTCCAATGGGATCCCGTATATATACCCGTCATCACCAGTAAGACTTGCCACATGCACCGGATAGAAAGTATTCGAAAATTCTTCCGTAGAATAAATATCATCGGGCATTGGCGTCAGTACCGATTGGAATTTGGGCAACCATGTATTGTGAAACCTGATAATATCTGGTGTCAGGGGGGCGTTTTCGAGAATTCGCTGGTACATTTTATCTTCATATTGCGCGAATTCTTGTTGCGTATACTTGATGGTGATATTCGGATGTTCGGCTTCGTATTTACTGATCAATGCATCCATCGTGTCGGAAGATTCCCATAGTCCGCTGTATAGGAGTTCCACCGGTTCGTTACCGCCACCCGATTGGTCCGTCGGCGAAGATGATTGGGTGCTTTGTTGAGCCTGCCCGGCAGGTGTAGAGCGCCTGCGCATCATCAAAGCCAAGATTACGATGATTATCAACAGCAATAGAGCGCCCCCGGCGATGATTATCAGTTTTTTTTTGTTATCCATTTCTTTCACCTACTACAATTAATCTTTTCGTCCCCACACCTAGTGGCCAACAGGTCATCAATGTCACACTTTCTTTGTTGTTGGACGGTTTCAATACGGAAAAATCCGTAGCTTCTATGATCTTCTTTTGCTTGACGGTGTATTGCAAAGTTTCCCCGTCTCTGACAATTAAAATTTTATCACCTATATTGACGTCGGGCAACTTCGAAAAGATAGTCTCCGGGTTGTCCTTGTGTCGACTAAAGAAAGAATCCAAAGCACTATGTCCGTATATGAATGAATTCCCCCCGTCCCCGGGGATCGGTGTCCCTTTGAAATGAGCCAGCCCCAGTTTCAATACCGCGTCGTATACTTTTTCGTTGTCACTCTGTACGTTGGGCTGGAGGCGAATATTGTTGATCCCTACAGCCGGTATGGAAAGTTTCATTAATTTGTCATACTGTTGGTTCACGACGATGTCTTTATAACTTTGCGTCTTGGCATCGAAATATTTTGTACTTTCCGTGTATGCACCCGCGGCTTCTTCATTCAAATTTTCCCAATAGCTTCGAGAAGGGTCGTAATATGCCAACTGGTTGTTTATGATGCGTTTCTGAGAGTCGGGGATTGGGCTCATGAGGCTTTCTTGGGCTTGCGCGAATTCGTCCACCTGTCTGGTCGATCGGATATACGGCAACAATACGCTTACCAGCAGAACGCTCCCGAATACGGCCAGGATCAATGAAAGCGCTATCCTAAACTTGCGGATGCGGTCGATTTTCTTTTGCAGTTTGTCCTCTATATCCCATTGTTCCATGTACATTATGCTATCAGCTATCCGCCGTTTTGGCAAAGCCGGGGTTCGGACCCGGGGTTGATGCCCACCCTTCGGGAGTGAAGCCCATGGCCACGGCATTACCAGCCTGAAAATCGTGATTTTGAGTGGTTGCTGTACCTACCGCGGACACGGCATAATTAACCTACATACCGTGACAACAAGCTTTATTCGTAGTTCCGGCAATTGGTATTGTCATATAGTTTTTGACGACACACCATTTTGCGCATACTGGAACACATAATGACAGCGCAAAGATCGAGCATGAAGGTATTCGCCGGATTTGCGAGGCTGGTACCGCCGTACAAAGATACCTCTCTATGGCTGGCAAGGTAGATTTTGTTCTATCAGAACTTAGGTTTCCGCGGACAGTACACCTGCTTTTGACGGCTCTATCGCGATACCTGTACCGTCAGGTCGATTGTATTGACACATTAACCACATTCATGCTGAATAAACTCTGTCATTGCAGAAACACTCCTGATGACCATCGACTCACATCAAAAAAAATGCCCTACAACCCCCATGAGAGCGGTAAACTGATGTGTAGGTAAACAAGCTCCGTAATCATGAAGAAATCCGTACACCTCGGTGTGATGTGGCCTAAGGTGTTGCTATCAAAACATAAGTCAATCGTTAAATCCAAATTAAAAAAATATTAAAAATCCCAAAATCCCGGTCACGATTCCCATGGTGACAACGCTTCCACCCCAACCCCGGGACTGATCCCCGGGCGTCAACCCCGGCTTCGAAATCCGGGTTGAAACCAAACCCCGTACCTACTACAATTACGTACCTTTTATTTCAAAAACACATATCATGAAAAACTTAACGTACGCACAAATCAGACAGGCCTACCTGGACTTCTTCCGGAAACGCGATCATGCGGTCATTGCCGGTACGGGGTTGGTACCGGAAGACGACCCGACCGTACTGTACGTACCCGCGGGGATGTTCCCATTGGTACCCTACCTTCTCGGCGAGCAACATCCGGAAGGCACACGGCTGGTCAATTCACAAAGATGCATCCGCACAGTCGATATCGACACTGTCGGGGACGCTCAACATTTGACTGCATTTGAAATGCTGGGTAATTGGTCACTCAATGATTACTTCAAGGAAGAAGCTATCGAAATGACAGTCTCTTTTTACGTTGAAGAGCTGGGTATCCCGATAGATCGTATCTACGCATCGGTTTTCGCTGGGGACGACGACGCGCCGATCGATGACGAATCCATACAAGCATGGAAAAAGGTGTTCGCCAAGTACGGAATCGACGCAAAAGTCGGACAGGACGAAAGAATTTATACCTACAGCAAGGAGGAAAATTGGTGGGAACTGCCGGCTGGAGGACCTTGCGGACCAGATAGCGAAATATTTTACGATACCGGCAAGGAGAAATGTTCAGATCAATGCGGACCGGCGTGCGACTGCGGTAAATATGCGGAAATAGGCAACAATGTGTTTATGCAATACCAAAAGGAGATTGGCGCCGACGGACAAGTATCCTACAAGCCACTCGGCAGGCACAATGTCGATTTCGGTGGAGGCTTGGACAGACTCGCCATGATCTCGCAGGGCAAGGACAGCGTATGGGAAACAGATATCAATTTACCGTTCTTCAGCAAAATCCAAGAGATGACACGTGACAGTGAATTAACACCGGATGAACAAATCCGTTCCCAAAGGATAATCACCGATCACCTCAAAGCAAGTGCGTGGATCATAGCCGACGGGGTCATACCTTCCAACAAAGAGCGAGGATACATCCTCCGCCGACTTATCCGCAGAGCGATCAGACATATCAACCGCTTGGGAGGCTCACATCAAGAGATCATAAGCGAAGTCGTACCGATAATTATCCAACAATTCGCTCCATTCCATCCCAAATTGCAAGAAAACAAGGCGAGCATTCTGGACACGATGACGCAAGAAGCCGGCAAGTTTGACAAAGCGATGACCAAAGGATTGCAACATTTCAACAAAGTCATGGAAAAACAGCCGAAAGAAATATCAGGCGAGGAGGCATTTTATCTGTACGAAACCTACGGGTTCCCGGTCGAGGTGGTAACCGAATTGGCACAAGAGAGGGGGATCCAAGTGGATCTGGACGGATTTGAAAAAGCCCAACAAGCTCACAAAGACTTGTCCCGTACTGCATCAGCCGGACTGTTCAAAGGAGGGCTGGCGGACGATTCGGTGGAAAGTCGCAGATTGCATACGGCCACACACTTGTTACTGGCCGCATTGCGCAAACATATCGGCGAACATATATATCAAAAAGGTAGCAACATCACACCGGAAAGACTTCGTTTCGATTTCCCAAACGACAAAAAACTGACACCCGAGCAATTGCGGACAGTAGAACAACAGGTAAACGAGTGGATCAAAGCTGATCTGCCCATATCATCCGAAGAAGTGTCCAAAGAAGAAGCCTTGCAGAGAGTACCGTTCGCCGCGTTTGACGATAAGTACGGGAATGTGGTCAAGTTGTACAAAATAGGTGAAGGTGGAGATACTGCCTCCGTGGAAATATGCCGTGGACCTCATGCCAAGAGTACCGGTGAATTGGGCCATTTCAAAATCGTCAAGCAAGAAAACGTAGGCGCCGGTGTCAAGCGGATCAAAGCCATATTGGAACCGAGGAAATAAGCAATCACCTGATGAACCGCATACTTGCCATTGATTACGGAAAAACAAATCTCGGACTGGCGATCTCCGACACCGGGGGAAGTTTCGCGATGCCTCTCAAAGTTTTGAAAAATAACAAAAATATTGAAAGCGAAATAAAATCCATTGTGGAAGAATACACTGTTGCCAAAATCGTCCTGGGAGTGCCACAAAATTTTGAGGGTCATGAAAATAGTATCAACCATGATATAGAGCAATTCCGGCAAAAATTGGCAAAAATTCTAAGTATCCCTATCGACACCCAAGATGAAAGTTATTCGACACATGTGGCGGAAGGACTACTCAGACAGCAGGGGATCAACTCAAAGAAACAAAAGGGGAAGGCTGATATGTATTCAGCTATGTTAATTTTAAATGAATATCTGAACAATGACTAACCAAATGCCAAACTTCGCCAATAGACGCGTCAAGCCTCAAGGCAAACAGCGTCACCGCGGGGCGGGAAAATTCGTATCCATGATTGCGTTGCTGATCATCGTTGTACCGATACTGCTTATCGCCCGATACAGGCGCGAACTTGATCGACCCATCACGATCTCGGAAAATTCGAGATTATTTATAATCCCTGAAGGCGCGTCCACTGTCACCATCGCCGAAGGTTTGTACAAAAACGGTGTTTTCAATAGTAAAACACAGGTGCTTGCATTCAAAATTTATGTTCGCTCCAACCACTTGGGTAACCAATTTCAGGCGGGGAGTTATGATCTGCCGGAAGTCACCGATATGAAAGCATTGGTCGAGTATCTGCAGCACGCTAAGCAAAACAGCGTATGGATGACATTTCAAGAAGGGTTGCGAGCCGACGAATTCGCCCAAATATGCGCTGAAACACCTGGAGTCAACTGCGATAAAGAGAAATTCAACGCATTGATCACGGATAAGTCCTTGATACGGGAGCTCTTGGCTGATTCATCGATGGACGTGGAACATATAGATTCACTGGAAGGTTTTTTGTTCCCTGACAAATATTTAATCCCGATAAATGCGACTGAGGAAGATATCGTGCGCACTATGGTGAATAATTTTTTCACCAAGACCGGTACATTGCAAAGCGATACCGATCTAAGCTATGACGATCTGATCATCGCCAGTATCGTTGAACGTGAGGGACGAAGGTCTGATGATAGAGCTATCATCGCGGGTATTATCAAAAAGCGGTTGGCGGAAAATTGGCCTCTGGAAGTCGATGTTACCCACCTGTACTATTTCAAGGACTGGAAAAAAGAGCTTACGTGGGCCGACCTGCAAGAAGACCAACCGTACAATATGCGTATCCATACCGGATTGCCTCCGACTCCGATTTGCAACCCTGGGCTTGATGCTATCTCGGCGGCCGTCAACCCCGAACCTTCAGATTATTTCTTCTGGTTGGCCGACCCAGATGGGGTGGTCCATTTTGCCACGACGATAGAAGAACATAATGCGAATATAAGTAAATACCTTTACTGATACGGAATAAGTCGACCTTAGCCGATTTGCGCTATCAAGCTGTCAATGCGCTTTACGATAGTTTCCTTGTACTCTTTGGCGCGCAACTTGATCAATTGACCGTTCATACCGCGATCTTTGCCATATACCACGATGTCTATCAGATTGTATTGGGCCTCCAACAGGCTGTCTATAATATCGGACACCTCTTTTTTCTTTGGATGTTTTCTTTTCATATTGAAGTATTGATAATTTAACCGCCTATTATATGAAACGCGGTTTCATACGGTGGGCGGTCATTGGTGTCTGCTGTATCGTTTGTCGCTTGTGACCAGGGTTTGTGTGGCATGACATGCGACTCTATACCGACTTCCTACGATATCTACTACAATTTCATATATATGAAACAAACCGACGTGGGACAGAAAATACGGCAAGCAAGAGTAAAAGCGGGTATGACCCAATCCGATCTGGCAGATAAATTAGGCCTTTCGTGGGAAATGATTTCTCGCTATGAAAGAGGTGTCAATTCTCCTATGCACCAACTTACGGCTATAGCACGGGCTTTGGACGTCACTGTCAGCGAATTGTTACAAGAATATGACAAGTCAAGTGTTTTATATGAAAATCATGTTTACAAAATTCCGTTTGTAGTGGATATGTCCTCGTTGCAACGCGGTAAATCGGGTTTTCGACTGCGAAATGGCGTATATTTTTACGGCACACCGGAATGGGTGCGACAAATCGATGGGGAAGTTTTTGCGTTGTTACCTTCGTTGGCAAAGGATCATACCGGCAAGATCAGGAAAGAGGGTGCTGTATTTGTCCTGTTGCACAATTCATTGTCTGACCTGTCTGATCTATACGTCTTGTACGATCGTGGGTCTTTGAGTATCAAGACGGCCGATCAAATGAACGATACGGATAAACAAAAGATCCTCGGCCCCGTACTCGGACAAGATGTTCGTTTTATCAGTGAGTAACCTGGTTTTTATTGCTTCCGGTTCTGCTTCTCCGCCCGTGGGCGGGGAGCTGTCATTTTTGGTAAAAATCATCTCTCGATGGATGGAGTTTTGATACCACCGGCGTAATTTCCCGACCGTCAGGTCGTGGAAGGGGTTGCATCGCATCACGTCTCTCACAAATCGTTGGGAGCCTATACTCCATTTCCGATTGTAACGGGGGCTTCAAAGTTGGGGTTGCGACCCGGTCTTCGAACCCACTGATTGGATGGAAACGCTGTTGCGACACAGTTAGTGGGCAAGGATTCGACCCGGTCACATACACAAAACAGAGCGTATACGAC
>JALWDW010000026.1:1567-3233 GCA_027036675.1 Candidatus Dojkabacteria bacterium | reverse complement strand
CGCTTGATGCCTAAGATGTAGACTAACTGTCGACTCCGCGCGACGAGCCGATTCAGCCCGCGACACTGAGCCTTGGTATGCGCTCTACTTTTTCTATATCCTCGGCGTTTGTCAAAGCGTATTCTTCACCATCATACAGTATATGTAAATACGCGGCCAGACCGATCATCGCCGCATTGTCACTACGAAATCGCGGATAAGGTAGGAAAAATGGCGTTTTATACCGTTTGGCGATACGGCTCAACGCTCCGGACAGCCGTACATTATTTATCACTCCGCCACCCGCAAATATCGCTCTTGGCGGTGATACTGCATCAGATCCCGAAGCGCATCCGGTCGAAATCGCGTCACGCACGGATTGCACGTCTTTTTCAAAATCCAGTGAATTGTTTAACTCCGATTTCGTGCCGTGGAGTGCATCCAATACACGTATTACCTTTTCGGATATGGCTGAAACGACGGAGAATTCAAATTGCCGGGCAAAGTCTGCGACATATTGACGCTTGTCTCCGGCTGTGTCCTCGGCATCATGTTTTTTCAATGCATAAAGGCAAGCTGTCTTCAATCCGGAAAAACTGAATCTCAATTCCTTGGAACGGTACATAGGTATCGGTAATTCCACGACGCCGAGGTGCCCACTTTTCGCGAATTCAGATATCACGGGCCCACCGGGATAACCAAAGCCCAGCATACGCCCCACCTTGTCAAAAGCTTCACCGGCCGCATCGTCCAATGTGTATGCGAGTTTGGTGTATCCTCCCAACCCGCCGATATATACGATCTCCGTATGCTTACCGGATACCAACACCCCCAAGGCCGGGAATATCCGATCAAGTGCTGTGGTGGTTAGTTTGCCTATGTCGACGCCGACGCCTTTGGAGAAAAGCTTCCCCGCCCTGTTTCGCAGGAGGCCGGATAGCAGATGTCCTTCCATATGGTTTACGGGAATCAGCGGTCTTCTCAATCTTTTTGCGAGGTCCTGCGCATAGCGAATACCGACTTCGAGGTCGATTGCCAAGCCCGGACCCTGAGTTACCGCAATATAATCGAGGTCTTTCTCGTCTTTTCGCGCGCGTTTCAATGCTTCCAGATACGTGCCGTGTATATTTTCTTCATGGGCCCGGCGCGACACTGAGGGCATGATTCCACCGTATTGCCGGTGCAGGTCAAATTGGGTTGCCAATACGCTCGCCAGCACTCTGTCGTCTTCCAGGACGGCTACGGACGTTTCGTCGCAACTTGTGTCTATAGCCAGGAGGATCATCAGGTGCGGATTTTTTGTTCGATCTCCATAAGCCTGTTGTATTTGGCGACGCGCTCTCCCCTATCCACTCCGCCAAACTTGGATTGCCAGGAAGAAGTACCAACTACGAGATCGGCGATGAATGATGAGTTTGTTTCACCGCTCCTATGGGATACCACAGTGGTGAATTCAGCGGTGTCGGCAAGTTTGATGGCGTCCAAGGTTTCGGTTACCGTCCCTATTTGATTCAATTTGATCAATACGCTGTTGCATGCTTGAGTATCTATGGCCTGTCGTATTCTTTCCGTATTTGTGGTCAGCAGGTCGTCACCGATAATTTGCATATCGTTGCCGGCATGCTGTGTAAATTTCGTCCAAGCGTCCCAGTCGTTTTCATCCAACGGATCTTCCACGCTATATATT
>JALWDW010000026.1:0-1557 GCA_027036675.1 Candidatus Dojkabacteria bacterium | reverse complement strand
CTATATATTGGGTAACCTGCAAACCAATTCAATTGTTTGTCAATCCATTCATCAGCGTCCATCCTGAGATTTTCGCTTTTGAGTTCGTACAATTCACTTTCTTTATTGTAAAATTCGCTGGCGGCAATATCCAACGCAAACATTACTTCATCTCCCGGCGTATATCCCGCGCGCTCGATCCCCGCCAACATTATTTCAAACGCTTCGGTGTTGCCGGAAATTTCTCGTGGTGAATACGCTCCTTCAAACCCTACAGTCGCGCTATACCCTTTTTCCATCAAGACTTCATGTGTGGCGTGGAATATTTCTGAACCGACCCGGATAGCATCTGAGATAGACGGGAAGGCTTCCAAGCGTGGCACAATTTTGTATTCCTGAAAATCGGTGGACCAATCGCCGTGTGCTCCTCCTTCCATCAGCAGGATCATCGGTTGGATATTCATTGTGTCAAATATCACTTTTTCTCCCCAAAAGGTCTCCGATATGTACTCGTACAATTCTTGCGCGTTTTGGAGTGCAGCGGCTTGCGCAAATGCCATGGAGATCGACAATATTGCATTTCCTCCCAGTTTGGATTTGTTTTTGGTTCCGTCAAGCTCGATCATATACTCGTCCAACTCGCGTTGTGTCGTGAAGTCCTTGTCAACAAGCGCCGACGCCAACGTTTGATTTACATTCTCCACTGCTTTTAATACTCCTTTTCCAAAATACCTGTCCTGATTGCCATCCCGTAATTCCAATACCTCAGTTTCGCCAGTCGAAGCGCCCGAGGGTACGGATGCTGTGGCAGATGTACCGTCGTCGAGGGTCAACGTGGTTTCTACGGTCGGTATACCACGGGAGTCCAGAATCTCACGGGCTTGTATGGTCTTGATTTTCATAGAAAATAAAAGGGAATCAATTTAATGACAATCTGCCGAGGACAGGACTTGAACCTGCACGAGCGGGTTAAGCTCACTACGACCTCAACGTAGCGTGTCTGCCAGTTCCACCACCTCGGCATGTGTGTATTTTAACATACAATCGCCGAAGCCGGGGTTGAAACCCGGGGTTGAGGTGCAACCTTTGAAAAAAAGCCTTTCGCCGCAACGATACTACCCGGAAAAACAGGATTTCTAAGACAATATTGGCTAACGTACAACATGCTGTTCATGTTGTCGGGTAGGGTTTCTTGGGCAGGGGTAAAACAGGGTGTATGGATTCCCCATGACGACAATGATAACGTCGTGTGAGCAAAATCCTTTGGTTTCACACAAGTTTTTACTAACCACATCACATTATTTCAATTGTTCTTGATATTTTCTCTTCTGACAGAAGGGCTTTTGCAAACCGTGAATGTTATATTCCGTTCCGTCCGATCCTCGCCCAGTTCTCCATAATGTTGGCGGAACTGCAGCTATATTGCGGTATTTACGAACATAAGTTTTTTGTCCGCAGGGGTCGTAGAATTGTACTGGAAACGACGAAGTAACGACTCTGTCATTACGTAATCGCACCACGACAGAGTAGCGTAGTACTACAAAACCGTATTCAACTCGTATTGCTTACTATTGTGTA
>JALWDW010000025.1 GCA_027036675.1 Candidatus Dojkabacteria bacterium | reverse complement strand
GTTATCGGCCGCTCTCCAAATTCCGTAAAAATGAAAATCGGTAATTTTGGGAGTTTTGATCCTGAATTGAAAAAGAAAGGCATTGTCGGACTTGCAAATGCCAGCGCTTTGGACAAAGAAATATGGGACGAGTTTAATGGAGACTGGGAAAAATTGGCTTTTGAGAGCGAAAGACTAATTGCGGAATTTTCAAAGAAAGATCTTGAACAAGTTGTTGATATTGACATGGATAATTTGCCCGTCGGTAAAGAGCGAGAACGAATGGTTAAAACGAGAGTGAATCAGAATTTTTTCAGGCAAACAATTCTGTCTGCTTACAACGAAGCTTGCTGTATCACAGGGTTAAATATCAGCGAACTTTTGATCGCAAGTCATATTGTCCCTTGGAGCAAGAAGAAAGAGGCTCGTATGAACCCGCACAACGGTTTGTGTCTAAACACATTGCACGATAAAGCTTTTGACAGAGGTTTAATAACAGTTGATGCGGATTTTACCATTCATGTTTCTCCGCAAGTAATAAATTTAGAAAATGAGGCGGTCATTGATTTTTTGGTTAAATATGACGGTAAAAAAATTCACACCCCAGACAGATTTGTGCCCGAAAAAGATTTTTTGGAATACCACAATAAGCATATTTTTAAACAGTAACCATGAATACAATCAGACAAATGAACGAAAGGTATGTAAGAGCAAACAGAACGATTGAAAAGGTTCGAGTTTCTTCGGGTGTTTTATGGAAAGATTTGTTTGTTTATAATTACGAGGGTGTACATTTCCGCGTTTTTGATTCCGAAAGTAAAGCCCTTGATTGTGCAAGCGGTCATTGCGACAAGACGATAGGTGAATTTGTAAACGAAACTGAGATGGATAACTTTTTACAAAGTTTTAATTTAACAAAATAAATACGAGTTAAGGTATAACAACAACTGAAATCGCCAAAGACACTCCCCCGACGTCGAACTGAACAAAATCACTACACCGAAAGACTCCTCAATGCCGATAGGTCGCATAACGGCCAATACCACGCAGAGGCACATTCACACATGCTATACTTACACATATAAGAAAACACCACGTCGACATGGACACCGACAAAGCGCAAGACACTCTGAAACAAAAAACTTACGATATAGAAGATGCCACCAAGCGTGCAAACGACTTGCTCAAGCACGCAAAAAAAGTACTCATCCTGTGCTCCTCTCCGCCGGATGCGGACAGTTTCGGTACGGGACTTGCCATCGGCGAGTGGTTACAAAAATCTGGAAAGGATGAAGTGCAGGTCGCAAGCAGGTATCCGATCCCCGACACATTCGTCGATTTCCCGGGGATTGAAGAAATCAAAATATTGGCTGAATTGACTGAGGAAGAATTTATCGAAACGTTGTCGCAATACGACCTGCTGATCGTCGAAGACACGCCGATATGGAGTAAAGTTTTGGGAAATGAATACGACAAAATCCTGCAGTATTTACGCGACGGGCAAAAGCCTGTAATCCACATAGACCATCACGGGAATCAAGAAATCCATCACAGCGACTTTGTAATCTCGGTCTCCGCCGAATTGTCGTCTACGGCGGAAGTTTTTTACACATATCTGTTGCGGAAATCGGAAACACTACATATCGATACGAAAATTGCCGATCACCTGTACCTTGCGATCGTCGGCGATACGGGGTACTTCGCATACGAAAACGTATCGGCTAGTACATTTGCGGTAGCAAGCGAATTGCTGGAAGCCGGAGCGGATCACGACAAATGGCATGATATCAATATTCACAAAAACGCTATAGACTTCATTGGATGGGCTATCCAAAAAACTCGGTACGACGCCGATCTCAAATTGATGTATCTGGTGATCACGCCAAAGGAACAGGAAGAGTTGGAGCAGATTTTCGGTACAGATTGGTTAGATTACAATCATTATTACAAAGCCGTCGTACTGCGGAAAGTTCGCGGATACGACTACGGTATCTTCGTCTATGATCAGCCAGATGGCACGTCCAAGTTTTCTTGGCGCACCAGGAATTACGGAGAAACTGCTGACTTGCGCGACTTGCTGGCGGGAGCGGAACATATCCCGCAAGTGGGCGGACATCGCGGGGCGGGCGGTGGAACATGCGGATTGAACGGAGACGGATTTATCGATATCCTCAAAAATAAATTGCGTCAATATTTCGACAACCTCACTTGATAATCTGAGAACAATCATGGGGATCGTACTGCGCACAAAAAACTTGGATGTATCGACCGGAAGCCTGTTGATAGCCGTCATCAATCGTGAGGATTCCGAGAGATATGGGTTGCCGAAAGAATCCGTGGTCAATATCGCGGTGAAAGATACGGCTTTTTATGTCACATTGGACGTCAGCGACACTCTGGTACAGCCGGGGCAAATAGGGCTTTATTCCGATATTTATGCCCGTTACGGATTACGTGACGGTGAATCCGCATCGATCCTGATAGACCCGCCCAATGAAGTTCACAAAATCATCCGCAAAAAAGTATTGGGCCACGCATTGTCTGAAGACGAAATAGACCTGTTGGTGCGGGCGTTGATCAGCCACAGTGTCAAAGATGTGATGTTGGCTTATTTCCTCGCCACGTTTTTCAACCCGGGTTTTGACGACGACGAAGCTTTGTCTATGGTCAAAAGCATCATAAGGCATGGCAGGCAATTGACGTTTTCCCACACTTCGACCAATGTTAACCGGAAAGACGCCGTATATGTCGTAGATAAACACTCTATAGGCGGGCTGGCGAGCAAAGGGGTTACCCCGATCTTGGTGTCCATATTGGCATGCTACAAGCAACTTCTGATCCCAAACACATCCACGAGAGCCATCACATCCGCAGCTGGGACGTCTGATGTTCTGGAGACCGTGATGGATGTTGAAATTCCGGAAGAAGAATTCATAAAACAAGTGGAAACCATCGGGGCGGGTATGATCTACGGCGGAGGATTGAAATTGACGCCTGCAACATATGAAATGATACGTCTGGAACACGGAATGCATATCGAGTCCTTCCAAAAAGTGGCAATCAGTATTGTGGCAAATAAGAAATCGATGGGCCTGACGCATGTCCTTATCGACCTACCGTACGGCAAAAGCGCAAAAGTTCACCATCCTGAGGATGCAGATAAATTGAAGAAGTTTTTTGAGTACTTGTTTGCGGGAGTCGGTATCAAAGTGAAGGTCCATAGAAGACTGGGACTTGCGCCGGATGGATTTGGCATCGGACCGAACCTAGAGATGAGGGATATTTTATACGTGTTGGAACAAGATGACAGGCGACCCGAGCATTTGCAACATCAAGCCGTCGAGATGGCGGGTGAGCTTTTGGAATTGACCGGATTGATACCAAAAGGGTGGGGGTATCAGGAAGCGAAACGGAAATTGCGAAGCGGGCAAGCATTGGACAAGTTTTGGGAGATAGCGATCGCTCAGGGTGCGTCAAAACGAATCAGCGCGGGTGAGATAGAGCTTGCGCAGTACTCACATATCATTTATGGCAAGGATATTTTGGCATTGTCAGCGGGGGCGAGTGATGCGGCAGACCATGAAAGTGCTATCGTCAAGGAGATCGACAACTCAACGGCGATCAATATTGCGAAACGCCTTGGATCACCACTACAACCGGAAGCCGGTATTTATCTGCACAAGTATATAGGGGACGAAATCAAGGCAACTGATAAAGTGGTCACCTTCTATACAGCTCAGAAAGAAAGATTAAGCAAAGTGATTGAAGATACTGAGCTGTACAAAGACTTGTTCGTCCTCGGTTAGCCGGCTATAGTAGTTCTCGCAATTCTTGGATCCTGTCACGGTATTCGGCCGCTTTTTCATACCTGAGATTTTGAGAAGCAAGGTACATTTTGGACTCGAGCTCTTTGATCAATGCGTTGATTGATTTTTTATCAGGTTTGACATCTGCAAGTATTGCGGGATCTGTGTTATCTTCAGCCTTGCGTAGCGATTGCCTCAATTCCTTACGTATGCTGGTCGGGGTGATACCATGTTTTTTGTTGTACGCTTCCTGCACCTTGCGTCTGCGCCGAGTTTCGGAGATTGCGTATTGCATACTTTCGGTGATATTGTCGGCGTAAAGTATGACTTTTCCGTCTACGTGCCTGGCCGCCCGCCCCATCGTCTGTATCAGGCTCGTCTTGGAACGCAAAAACCCTTCTTTGTCTGCATCCATGATGGCTACAAGCGACACTTCCGGCAAGTCCAGTCCCTCGCGCAACAGGTTGATACCTACCAGTACATCATATTTACCCTGTCTAAGCTCATTGATGATATCCACCCTTTCCACCGCGTCCTGTCCCGAGTGCAGATAATATACTTTGATGTCGATATCAGCGAGATAAGAACTCAGGTCTTCTGCCATATTCTTGGTCAAAGTGGTCACGAGTACACGTTGCTTGTTTTCGACCCTGACCTTGATTTCTTTGATCAAATCGTCGATCTGCCCGACCGTCGGGCGTACGACTACCTCCGGGTCGAGCAAACCGGTAGGGCGTGTGAGAAGCTGTACCACATGGCGGTTGCTATCCTCGACTTCCCACAAAGCCGGGGTCGCTGAAGTGTACAGAGTAATACCTTGCCGTTGGCGAAATTCTCCAAACGTAAGAGGACGATTGTCCCGAGCCGATGGCAGTCGAAACCCGTAGTCAATCAACGTCTCTTTCCTGACCTTGTCAGCATTGGACATCCCCGCGACCTGCGGTAGTGTGATATGCGATTCATCCACAATCAGCAGGTAATCGTCCGGGAAAAAGTCCATCAACGTGTAGGGCGGTTCTCCGGAGCGACGATCTTCAAAAAAACGTGAATAATTTTCCATCCCCTTGCAGTATCCGACCTCTTCAAGCATTTCCAAATCGTATTCGGTACGCTGTTTGAGACGTTCGGCTTCGACCAATTTGCCTGTATTTTTTAGCAAATCATAGCGTTCCTTCAACTCCCTGCGAATTTCACCGGTAGCCTGTCGCAAAGTATCCTTATCGAAGATGAAGTTTTTCACCGGGTATATGGTAATCTCATTTGATGAGGCGATTTTTTTCCCCGTCAATGCGTCATAGGTATAAATATCTTCCACCTCGTCCATATCAAACAAAATCCGTGTCGGCAGGTCAGCGTAAGGTTCAAATACATCCACTATATCGCCGTTTACACGAAACACTCCGCGTACGAAGTCCTCTTGATCTCTCTGGTACTGAAACTCAGCCAATTTGGAGGCAAGTTCGGATATTGGCAACTCGTCGCCGACGCTGATTCGAAAACCCTGTTTGCGGTAATTTTCCGGGTCGCCGATATTGTATATGCAGGAAACCGACGCGACGACGATGGACTCTCTTTGTGTAGCGACCGAGTGCATGGACGACAGCCTATACCTTTCGATTTCCTTATTGATGTCGGCCTCCTTTTCGATATATATGTCCTTGCCCGGTAAATACGCTTCCGGTTGATAATAATCGTAATACGAAATGAAATAATTTACGTGCGAATCAGGGAAAAACGCCTTGAATTCTTCATATAATTGAGCCGCCAAGGTTTTGTTGTGCGCCAGTATCAATGTGGGGCGTTGCAAACGTTGGATCAGGTTCGCCATCACAAACGTTTTCCCGGATCCTGTCACTCCGAGCAGAGTCTGTTTGAATTTATCATTCCCTTTTGTTTGTAATCTAAACAAGCTCTCGCTTCGACTTCCGCCCGGGTCGAAATCCAGAGATTGAACTCGCCCGTCGGGGTTTTCAAAATTCCGTTGCAGTTGGTCTACCACTCTGAGTTGGTCGTCCGATAATCGAAACGGCGCTTCAAGTTTAAACATGCGCGCTACGGGCAAAATTAAATATCACAGATGCCGAGTATATCGGCGGAAATTCTGCTGTACTTAATTATAAACTTAATGAAATAAAGCAACAAGGTAAATGATATAATCATTTCATGAAAAATTCACCAAACATCAAAAAATTACCTCAAACGATCATAAATCAAATAGCGGCCGGAGAGGTGATAGAGCGACCCGCATCCGTGGTCAAGGAATTGGTGGATAACTCGTTGGACGCTGGTGCCGATCGTATAGAAATCCATATAGACAAAGGCGGTTTGCGCAAGATCGAAGTACGAGACAATGGTATCGGCATGGATAGAGAAAACTTGATCAAGGCATTTGAAGCTCATACTACAAGTAAAATCACCGCTCTGGAAGATCTCAATGAATTGCTGACATTGGGTTTCCGTGGAGAGGCTCTATCCACCATAGTTTCTGTAGCTGAGGTGACAGCGATTTCCAAGTCAACCGGCGATACCGAAGCGTTCAAGGTTGTATTTGACGGGATCGAACCGAAGGAAATTACCGTGACTGCAGGCAATCAAGGTACGACGATCAGTGTGGAAAATATTTTCAACAATATACCGGCGCGCCATAAGTTTTTGCGCAGTGAATCTACGGAGTACAGGAAAATTACCGAAATCCTGATACCTTATTTTTTACTGCATTCCGATGTACATTTTTTACTGTACAAAGACGGTAAAGAACGTTTCAATTTACCACCCGAAACGGGACGCACGGAAGAAGGTGGCGGGGAAACTCCTCTCTCCTTGGAAAGGATCAGGAAGGTCTTGAAAGGGGATTTTGCGGAAAATATGTTGCCATTCAATTACGAAGGTGACGGAGTACGTATCGAGGGATATATCGCGCGACCAAGTTATGCGGTTGGCAAGACTGTCCATCAATACGTATTTGTAAACAACCGAGCGATCAAGGATCGAGGTATTCAAAGGTCGGTTTACGAAGGAATTTCCAGGTATATACCCGCCGGCAAGCAACTCCCGTTTGTCATGAAGATTTCATTGCCTTCAAGTGTAGTCGACATCAACGTGCATCCGCGCAAGGAAGAAGTAAGATTTGCCAACCCGTTTCGCGTATACGCGGCCATTGAAAGGACTGTCCAGCATGCGATGACGCAGGTTAATCTATCAGCCGACGCCGAGCGACAAATTGACGCCACCCCAACCCGCGTGCCGGCCCCCGACCCGCGTGCCGGTCTCGTAGGTCCATCCCGTCGACAACCCGAGGGGGCGTCATTGAGTCTGTCCGATACCGGGCCGAAGAAATATAAAGTAACCCCGGGATCTTTGTTCAACACTACATATACCGCAAAGGGAAACGACACTGACACGGATGATCGGGCTGACAAGATACAAACATATGTCGACGGTATCGGGGGAAACTCTATTCAGCCGGATGACGTCAAAATCGATCCCTTGCCAGTCGACGCTGATACCGATCTGGATGTCGCGATTTCAAATACCGCTCAATTCTTCCTGAAATACATAATCTACGAGATTGGTGATACTCTATGGATACTCGATCAACACGCGGCCGCGGAAAGGATTACTTTTGAAAAACTGTCCAACGCTTCATCGGAAGCTCCCCCTGAAGTGCAAAACATGTTGATGCCCGCTAAGTTGCAATTATCTGAACCAGAGATGCAGTATGTGGCTGACAATGCGGCGTTTTTTAGGTCCATAGGTTTTGATTTGGAGTTAAACGACGAGGATGGTTCAATCTCAGTTAAATCTCTGCCAGCGATACTTGATTCGTCCAAAGTGGAACAGATCTTCAGGGATATCATGTCAACCGCGTTGTCAGAATCTGCAATATCCGCCAAATCAGGAGATCTTGAGCGACAAAAAGGTGAGATTATTGCGGAGATAGCTTGCCACAACAGTATACGGAGCGGGCAAAGTTTGTCCCGGCGTGAGCATATATCGTTGTTGCGTCAACTCCTGGAATGCGAAAATTCTTACAGTTGTCCGCACGGACGTCCGTTGTATTGGAAGCTCGACATATCTGAGATCGACAAAAACTTTGATCGAACTTATTGATCAGATCGGGTCGTTTTTCATTTTCAAGCGCCACCCCAGGTATGTGAATACAGGATGAACCGTTGTGCCAAATATCAATATGACTGCAAAATTGACCCAAGAAATATTGGTCATGATTGTGATGAAAACCAAAGCCCCCAGCACGTAATCCAATTGATCGAAAGGTATCCATCTGCCACCGGGTTTGATCCCAATCTGTCTTTTGAAAAAACTTTCCACCGCATCGCCAAACAATGCGCCGTATCCGACCGCGCCAGTATATAGCAGGTCGAGGGCTGTGGTATGTGTGCCAATCCGTGATGAAACAAGTGAACCTCTCAATGGTATATGAAAATCTACTACCGTATAAACCAACGTGGACAATGTGGAAGAGAGCAACACACCGACGAGAAATCCACGGATGGTCTTATGCTCCCCAAAGAGTCGTTTACCGCGGAATTTTTTATTGAAATCAATCGGTATATTGAGCTTACGGCATATATCGAAGCGTGATGCAGGTATCGGGGCTATATTCGCAATCCCCGCCGGGAGGAAAATCATAAAAGCAATCGCTATTTCTTTAACAATTTGCATATATTTGTATCTGTTAAATAATTTCGGTTCTGTTGGTCAAGTTTGTGCCTTTGGCCAAATGTATTCACGCATCACGCAGGAAATGTTTGACAGCGCCGAGGTTGAGGTCGGGTATGATCAATCCGCGTTGTATCGGTTTATCTTCAGTATTCCATAGCAGGCGTGTGTCTATAAAGCGAACGTCGTCTTCGGTGATTACGATATTGTCCGTGCCGGTGAACCATTCTTTGGGCGAGGCCAAGTGTCGCGGTCGCAGATCCGGTACGTAGCTTGTTTCCATGTGCATGTATAGCACAAGGTAAGCGAATAAGTACAATTTGGACTTGATATTCTCCGGTTGCGCGTCCGATTTGATGTCCGCCATACGTTGGCCGTCTACGAATTCTTGCACTATATAGAATGTCTGTTTGCCGGATTGTTTTGGGTGGATACTTTCACCGTAGAGCAGGACTTCGTCCGGGAGAAAATTGGATTTTGTCAAAGTGTTTGGGTGTTTCACATTGTCGCCTAGCAAAATGTCATGAAGTTCACGCTTCATTTGAATCTTGTATTCATCTTGTATTTCGTGGAACATCGCCGGCAGATTGACGCGAACGGCTTTTTGTTTACGCAAAAGAGTGGCGCTTGTTTTGAAGGTCGGGTGTTTGTCGGTATGCGCGTACCCGAAGTATTGTCGCAGTATATTGAACAACTTAAATTGCCTCGCGACTTCCTGCTCGGTTGGCAAGAACGGATAGGAGACCGTATTTAGGATAAGTCCCGCCATCGTGGGATGTATGCGGATATTAGTTTTGGATGTGACCGGTATATCCAGGTCCCACCGTCCTTCCTTAAGCACGTAATTTGTATCCTCGATGCGGTATACATACGCTTGCATACCGGTAGCCAAAGGTGTCAAAGTGAAATCGGCGAATATTTCGCGAATCGGAGCACGTGGTAAAGGAAGTTTACTTGAAGTGACGACATGGTGCTGTATCTTCGTTAACAATCTTTCTGTGGTACCCGTATTTTTCATGCGAATATGGTTTTCTTGATGCTTTCTAATTTTTTCGAGAGTACGTTGAATTTGGGGTTGAGGAATTTCCACGGTTTGACAGGTTCTTTTGCATACTGCGCATTGGTCAGCAGTTTTAGCAGATTACTGCGCGTGGGCAACCTGTTGACTATGGTATATGTACTGCCCAGTTCGTTGAATCCGTGCGCATCGGAGCTACATGCATAGGGTAATTCGTACTCTCGGGCGAAGGTCATTCCACGCAGATTTGTTTTCGTCCAGAAGAGTGATCGCGCGTTGAATCCTTCGAGGATATCGATCGATGGCAGGACTTCGGGGTGTTTCAAAACTTCAAACGGGACACCGTTGCGTTGTCGGATATTGGGATGCGGTATATAGACCAGCCCGTGTTGTTTATGTATTGCGTCTATGGCGCCTATCAAGTCCGATCCCGGCGGTATCTGGTTTTGTAGGAATAGTCCCACAATTTCGTATTTTTCCGCGGGATTGTGGTTGGTATTCAATTTCGAAGCCAAATTACCCAATCGTACATCGACCTCTTCACCGACTATGATCTTCGGACCAAATACCGATTGCATTTCCAACGCGTAGGATATGGCGTTGTGATCTGTGATGGCGATTGCATCCAATATTCCTTCCTCAAATATGCGTTGGTAATGTTTTTTTGTCATCCTGCCGTCGGGCGATCGGACGGAATGTGTGTGTAGATCGATTTTGTACATGGGAGTAGTATAGCACGGGGGCGAAGCCGGGGTTCAAGCCCGGGCTTGAACCCCGGGGTTGATGACGAAGTGTTGTTATACTGAGAATAAAGAGTAGGATTGCAGGACTTTCAAGGTCTTTGCCCCAGAGATTTTGTAATCGAATTATGTCATCGCACCAACCTTTTCAGGACCCCACCGCGTCGAAGTGCGCAATTTCCCATGACAACAAGGTTTATTCCAGTACTCAGTGCTTTTCCCCTCCCGTAGCGGATATCCCTATGTTTTTTGCACGAATTAAGTAAACCGTGATGGCGTTGTCCAATGACAATGGGGGTTCTGCTTGCATATAGTCTGTCGCAATAGCCATATTCCGTGTCCGAGACTCTGCATAATCTCCATATATCGTCATATTGTTTCCAGGCTTTCTAAGCGTCGATTGAG
>JALWDW010000024.1 GCA_027036675.1 Candidatus Dojkabacteria bacterium | reverse complement strand
CACTTAATTACTCTTTTGCTAATTCCAATCTATTTTTCATAAAAGTGAGCCAAGTAGATAATTTAAAATTAGAATTATATGCAAAAGCATCATCAGATTTATCTTTTCTAAAATAATAAGGTGGATCAATATAAATTAGTTTCACTTTACCTGCAAACTCTCTCTTCAAACTATGAAGAGCTAAAAGATTGTTTCCCTTTATAATTAAATTATCTGTAATAGTATCCTCTGGAAGTCCTCTTTTTCTATTAAGCTCTGCATCTCTTTTTATCTCTTTGATTTCTTGCTCTCCATCTTTTGTAAATCTTTTCCAATTCACAAGTGCTTTTTCATCAAACAGCCTATCTATTTCATCGTGAGCTAAAATTGTATTAAAAAATATCTCTTTTCTTTTTGCCTGTTTTTTATTGTACTGTCCTGCTTTCCAACCTTTCTTCTCATCCGTTTTTGTTACTTTTTTACCATACTCAAAGTATGTATCATAACCTTCTTCTGTACTTTGCCCGCCTTCTAAAACACAATCTTTATATGGCCAATTAAGTACCACATCATTTGTATCTTTTAAAAATCGTTTTCCATCAGTTAATCCAATCCTGTTTTTATATTGGGTATAAGAGTTATCAACCTTGTTTTCTTCTATGAAGAATTTAAATTCATTCGTTTTAAATACATAAACATCTTTAATTTTCACAAAGAATTTTTCTCGTAATGATTTTTCCTGTAGCAGTAAATTGATTATCTTTTCATCAATTTTTTCTACTAGATCAAGCAATAAAGTCTCATTTAATTCTGTTTTCTCTTCATTCCACAGTCTTTCATCCTTTTGTAGAATATCTTTAATGAGTTGTTTTAGTTTCATTTTGTTCATGATGTTTATTTTCAAATAATTTAATTTAAAATATCATCTACCCCTATATTTAGAGCATCTGCTATCTTTTTTAATGTAATGATAGTTGGATTTACAACTTGCCCGCTTTCAATTTTAGAAAGTGTTGCATAAGGTATTCCAGCTTTAATTGCAAGTTGTTCTTGAGTAAGTTCTAACTTTTTTCGAGCCTTTTTAATATTTTTTGCTATTGGAGATTTGTCCATCAATTAGGCACATGTAATATATTACTGAATTTATTTTACTCTTGCATGTCGTTCCAAAAAATTAATTTAACCGCCTTCTCGATTTCGGAAACGACTGATTTGTATTTTCATCCACTCTCAGACGTTTTAAGTAAGTTGCATATTTTCTGTTAATATCGAATGTCTGACGAATGGTGTAATCAATTGTTTTTTCTTACTGTCACTTTTGTCTCTCCTGCTTACAATTTCTTTTGATTTGTAGGTTCCAATTCACCATGTGCCAGTCCATGAATTGACGTTCCGGTGTTCACAGGGCTTAAAAAGGCTTGAGCTTAACTTGAAAACAGTGTCCAATTTGGTCGGGGAGACAGGACTTGAACCTGCGACCTCTGCTTCCCAAAAGCAGCATTCTAGCCATCTGAACTACTCCCCGTTGTCGGTAAACCGCCTATTATATCATGCCCCCACCCTACCCTTCGCGCGCAAATTCTATTTCTGATTGCAACAGCCCGGGCTTCAACCCCGACTTCGTACCCCAATTGCCCGTTACTCGTATATTTGCTATCATCTCAGTAGAGATGTGGTTAAACTAACACGCAAATCCAGTGACCAAAACAACTAAAACACAGCTCGACAAAGCGCTATTCCGCGTGGCTACAGTCGGTGGGTTATTGTCGGCCGTCGCATTTATCTACCTTTTCCTCTGGCATGTTCCGGGACTCTCGTACGTGATATTCGCCGTCCTTACCAATGCGTTCCTTCTGTACCCAGTGTTCACTCGGTATACGGGCGATAAGAAACGGTTGGCCGTTATCTTTGTTTTGTTGACACTGTTGTCGTTGACGTATCTTCTCAGGATGTCGCAAATTGATATGTACACGGTCTTTTACATATTCCCGTTGGCGCAATTGATGGCTATCGCGTGGGCGTTGCAAAAAGGTGGGAAATGGCATATATCCTTGCTGAGTATGCTTCTGCTACCGTTGTTGATCCTGAGTGCGGGTACAGTGGCGTTCTTCCGTTATTTGGCTCAGGCCTGGCGTGCATTCCGACGACACTCAAGCAAGATATGGAAAATGAAATGGGTTTTTGTGGGTTTGGTAATAGCTGTCCCGATACTGATAATCGTACTTGTGATCTTGGCGAAGGGTGATCCGGTATTTGCACATTGGCTGAGGGTAATATGGGATCATACGCTGGGGATGATATTCAAAGACCTGGCAAGCTTCTTGCGATTTTTGGTGAAATTGGTCATCGGTACGTTTGTATACCTTTACTATGCCGGGGCATATATGATGCTGTGGGAACGAGGTTCATTCCTTGAAAAGCAAGCCAAAAACCTTTTGGTAAACCGTAGCATGATCAAAAAAGACGGTTTTTTGAATCCCATATTCACAGCCACGGTATTGTCCGTACTGAACATGTCATTGTTGCTTTTCGTCGCCTCCCAAGTCTACGTGATGTTTGTAGACAAAGCAAAACTGTTCACCGAATACGGATATACTTCATACGCTGAGTACGCAAGACAAGGGTTCTCTCAACTGGTGGTGGCGTCCATGATCGTATTATCCGTACTTGCTGTGGGAAATATATTCACCAAAACCGCAAACAAAGGTAAAACCGCGAAATTGGCCTTCCTTTTCAATGTGTACACCATGTCGACGGCGATAGTATTTATCGGTGTATCCGCCTTGTATAGGATGAAGATGTATATAAACGCATATGGGTTGACAACCAACAGATTGATCGCCGGGTATATAGTCATCCTGGTCATATTGACATCAGTCGTAGTTGCCCTGACACTCGGGACGAATGGGTTCCGCAAGTATTTCAGTCGATATCTTGCCTTTGTCATCACGATGACGGTATTCTTGGTCTTGCTTGTACCGACGGGCTATATCGTGGCCAAATGGAATATACACAGGTACAACGGCACCGGCAAGATTGACGTTCCATATCTCATGACGCTGTCGGCCGAAGCGGATATTCCGATTATGGAAATGCTTGAGTCCAAATCTCCGGATCAGTACACCGTAGCCGACGCATTGCTGTATCACCACATACGACCTCATTATATATGCACTTCATACGGTCTGGACGGTGATTATTCGTATCCTGATATTGCTTATACGTGCAATACGTACGAAGGCAGGGATTGGCGCAGTTTCAATCTGTTGTATGATGTGAGCAAAAAGCGATTCTTGAAGTTGCAACAAAAGGTTCATGGAGGTCTGCCTGATTTGAAGGCGGATATGAATTCATTTTTCGATGGTTATACCAGGTATCTGGCTGAAGGTGACTATCTCGGAGCGCTCTACAGGTACTGGGAGGATGGCCTCGTACCGTATAATACAGATACTTTGGCTCCGATCAAGGTGGTTTCGTACAGGTTGCGAGACGGGGAGTATGATTGGTGCTCGGGTGGATGGTATTCGAATGACGATTATTCTGACGACGAGACATTTGCATCGTGTATAGCACGAAATTTCTCATCGTCGGTTTTGTACCAGGATTCTGTATACGTACAGACGGAATTGGAGTATACATATAATGGTGAACACAGGTGTCAAAACGGCAGTATGAATTTGACTATGGTGGACGGGCAATGGAAGATCACTTATGACAGTTTATTACCTTTGGGTTATGATCCCGATGATGATTATGAGCCCAATGAATACCGTTGGGACTTGTTACTGGATGATTACGGGGCGACATACTGCAATGATTATTGATGAGAGGGTCATCTGCGCGCAAACGTTTGAAGTTTGGGGCTGAACCCTGAACCTGTATTGCGCAAATTCTACCTTCAATTGCGACAAGGCGGCGGAATGTCGTAGGCCAACCCCAGTTTTGACCCAGAACCAGGGGTGGAAGTGCTATGAGGATGAGGGCGGGAAAATAGTGGAATCACGGTTTCGTTTCCTGTCTACCAACGCAGTGGCCACGGTCTTTTGGTTCAAAAGCCTCGCCCCCTAGCCCGGGGCGAGGCAGGGGTTCGTCACCGGACTGACTGTTGCAATCAAAAATAGAGTTTGCGGTGTTCTCCTGTGTCGTTGTGCCTGAAGCTGTATCTTGCACAAATTCTATTTCCGACTGCAACTGAGGCTTCAAAGTTTCGAACCCACTGATTGGATGGAAACGCTGTTGCGACACAGTTAGTGGGCAAGGATTCGACCCGGTCACATACACAAAACAGAGCGTATACGACATATACAAATATCGCGTGACTACAGTATACACTACACATCAGGTACGGAGAAGACGCTTACTTGGGGTATTTTCTCAAGACCCGAAAGACAATACATCAACCCGCTACGTACGCACGTTTAGGTACATCGTACTACCTACTGCAACTACAAAGTATCGATAAACACCATGGTTACAAGGAACGTGCAGAGCCCCCGGAATGCGCGCTCCAGAGCGACGGGTATCCGTAAACGCCTATACGACAACGTAAGTTGGCCGTTAAATTTCGATTAAAATAATATTAACCGCAAGATTTTCTGGTCGGTTATTCCCATGGTGATAAGATTCCTTTGTCAAGTCTGGGGTTTAAGTCCGGGGTTCAACCCCGACTTGTAGCGATCGGAATTAAAATGTAGGTCGATACGAACTGGGCGTCAAATCACATTTTTTAGCATGTTGGGGCGTCATCCGGAAAGCTTTTGGGACAAACGAAATCTGTTCAGCCAACGCCCGACCGTAAGGTTGGGGAGGGCCTTCATTGGAGACAGAACGGGTGTATACGCGTGTGACGTACCGAAGCTTCATACCGATCTGGTAATGGACCTGGCTTCAGGCCGGCTAGTGGGATTGGATGCTTGTTGTCGCAAGGGTGGTCCAAATACATCGGATAAGTACCGCGTGATTACGGCGGAGACTGTACGTTGTGTGTGGATGGCACCCGGTACGGTGAATTGGCATATGCTGTCACAGGGAGGTACCCTGGCCGTCGAACCGATGAGAAGATAAGGACCTTGACGCCACTACACGTCCAATGTCGCTTTGCGTGCGTGGCTTTGGATAAATTTCCGCCTCGGGGGGACTTCCAACCCCATCAACATTTCAAACACCTTCTCCGCTTCGGCTGCATCCTCGATTTCGACCTTCTTCAGGACGCGTTTATCCGGTGCCATGGTGGTATCGCGCAATTGGCTTGGGTTCATCTCTCCCAATCCTTTGAATCGGTGGACCGTGTATGATTTACCTTTAGCCTCCAACTGAGCTACAAATTCGTCTTTCTCTTGTTCATTGACAAGGTAATGTTTTGCTTTGCCAACTTCCACTTTGAACAAAGGAGGTTGCGCCACATACACGTAGCCCGCCTCGATCAACGGGCGGAAGTATCTGAAAAGCAGTGTGAGGATGAGGGTCGCGATATGTAGACCATCCACATCGGCATCTGCCATGATGATCAATTTGTGATAACGCAATTTACTCAGGTCTATCGAGTCGCCTATACCTATCCCAAGAGCGGTTACGATATCGTTGATTTCACTATTGGCCAAGATCCGATCCACACGGTACTTTTGAGCGTTGATGATCTTCCCTCGCAACGGGAGTATGGCTTGCGTGCGTCGATCTCTACCTTGTTTCGCGCTACCGCCCGCGGACACACCCTCCACCAAAAACAATTCACTCTCCGCCGGGTCCTTGGAAGAGCAATCAGCCAATTTCCCCGGCAGTCCCCCACCCTCGAGCGCGCCCTTGCGTACGACAGCGTCTCTGGCGGCTTTGGCGGCGGCACGAGCTTTGTTGGACAGGACTGCCTTCCCGATGATCGCTTTGGCAGATTTCGGGTCTTCCGCGAAATAAGTTTCCAAACCTTCTCTCACGACCTTCAGTACAGCACTCTTGACTTCGGGGTTGTTCAATTTGATCTTGGTCTGCCCTTCAAACTGCGGGTCGACTACTTTGACAGATACGACAGCAAAAAGCCCTTCCCGGACGTCTTCGCCGGTCAATTTACCTTTCAACCCTTTGAGCATGCCCTGTGATTCAGCGTAGCTGTTTACCGCCAAAGTCAACGCCGATTTGAATCCGGACAGGTGGGTGCCGCCCTCGGGATTGTGGATATTGTTGGTGTATGCATGAATCTCTTCGTCCAACCCCAGGTTGTATTGCATGGCCACTTCCACGTCGATATCATCCATTTGACCGTGTATGTAAAAAGGTTCGCCGATCGGTTTTTCGTTGATATTCATAAATTGAACATACGATTTGACGCCTTCTTCGAAGTACAATTCGTACACAAGCGGTTTGTCGGAGTCCTCCAATCTGTTATCTATCAACGTGAAATGCAGTTTTGCCGTCAAAAATGCATGCGGTCGCACAAGGCGTAGGATCCTGTCCAACTCAAATCGTTGCGTTTCTTTGAAAATCTCCGGATCCGGTTTGAAGGTATGCATGGTACCACGTTTGTCGGTTTTCCCAACTTTTTTGAGCTCTGAAGCCTTTTTGCCTTTTTCGTATCTTTGGTGGTATTCATAACCGTCCTTATAGATCGTGGTTTCCATCCATTCGGACAACGCATTTGTCGCTTTCATCCCCACTCCGTGCAATCCTCCGGAGGTCTTGTACGCGCCGTCATCAAATTTACCACCGGCATGCAACATGGTCATGATTGCTTCCACGGCTGGTGTCTTGGTTTCCGGGTGAATGTCCACCGGCATGCCTCGTCCGTTGTCCAATACCGTGACACTACCGTCGGCGTTGAGTGTGATGGTGATGCTGTCGCAAAAACCGGCGATCGCCTCGTCAACGGAGTTATCCACGATCTCTACCAATAGATGGTGCAGACCGTGTACGTCTGTCGAGCCGATATACATGGCCGGTCGCTTGCGTACACCCTCAAGCCCTTTCAAGATTTGAATTTTGGATGCATCGTATTTGTTGTTGTCTTTGGCCATGACGAATCCGGGATCAGTTTAATGTTTCAATATGGCAATCTGATCAGTATTGTATCATATGGTGCTCAATACCCAATGCTCCAACGCGATTTTTTTGTTTACATTGCGGGTTAACTTTTGACGTATATCGTGGAGTAGCTTGAGTTGTTCGGCCACAAGTTCGGGTGAGTGGTTATCGCCGATTGCTTCACGCAGGTTTGCTCGTAGCAACTTGGCCATGGCCATGGTAATATTGTTTATGAGTTGATTGTCCTCCTTGGCCTTTTGGACTATTTCTTGCACAAGCATCAATTTGGCGGACAATGGGGCGTCGCCCAATAATTGCTCTGCATACTTGTACACGTCGGTATCGAATTGTTCTTCGGTGTGGGCTTGTATGTCGTTGTGCACGGCGATTTGCGGGAATTTGATCTGCGCTCGGGAGAGAATGGTGGGAAGGAGGTTGTTTTGGTGGTTGACTGTCAACACGAAGTGCAACTCAGCCCTGTCGTCCTCCAGTGTCTTGAGCAATGCATTTTGCGCTTGGACGGTCAGTGTATGGGCTTCATGGATCAGGACCGCCAACGGCTCCTCTGGCGAGTATTTGAATTTAACGTGTGACTGCATTTCCTGGATCGTTTCTATGCCTATGCTTTGTCTGTCATCGGACGGTATGATTTCGTAAATCTGCTTGTGGCAAAAAAGGCATTTGGTGTCTTTTTGGTGGTCGACTTGACTGTCACGGTGTCTGACCTGCGTGCCGAGCAGGTTGGACAGGTGTTGGGATGTGCTTCCCAATAAGATTTCTCTGTCGTGATGTACTATGATGATGTTCATTCGGTGGAATATTATATCACGACCCGGCTTCGCACTTGCCACCGCCGAGAGAATTGGTTATGATAAACGGTATAACCATATAGACACAGATACTGCCCGACATGACAAATACCAGGCTGATCGATTACTTCGCTGAAAAAGGCATCATCACGCAGGAACAAGCAAGAAGTCTGCGTGTCGAAATGGCGAAGTCAGGCAAAACCGAATTAAGCGTATTGCTCGCCTCCGGGCTGGTATCGCAAAGGCAACTTGCCAAAGCCAGGTCGGATATATTCAATATCCCGTATGTCGAATTCCCGGCGCAAGGTGTGGATGATACGGTATTTCGTCAATTTCCGATAGAAGAATTGCAGAGAATCAAGGCAATACCGTTTGCCAGGGCCGGGCATGTCATCAAGGTCGCCATGGAAAACCCGTTTGATATGCAGAATATCCAGCGATTGGAAAGTTACCTGTCGCATATTGACGGAGCCACCAAGATTGTGACATATATTGCTACGGCAGACGATATCAAGCAAGTATTCGACCGCAATATGGAAGGGCTGGTATCAAACGAGGTGACTGAAGCATTGGAAGACGTCAAACAGGAAAGCGGAATCTCGATAGATGACAAATCGACCGGCAGCATAGACGATGTCAATTTGTCCAAGGCCCCTGTAGCCCGTATCGTTAATACAATATTCTCATACGCGGTCAAATCCGACGCATCGGACATCCATATAGAACCGATGGAAGATAAAGTACGGATACGGTTCCGTATACACGGTATCATGTTGGAGAAGATGACGTTGCCCAAAGGGTTGGCGCCATCTATTGTCGCCCGCGTCAAGATTCTGTCAAATATAAAAATTGACGAAAAACGCATCCCGCAGGACGGGCGTACGGAAATTCCGGTACCGACCGGGCGTATCGATGTCCGTGTATCAACATTGCCAACGATCCACGGTGAGAAGGTGGTGATGAGGTTACTTGACGCCACCAAGGGTACTCCGGTCTTGGAAACATTGGGACTGCGCGGATTGGCTTACAAACAATTTCGCGAGGCCATGCTGTCTACAAATGGCATCATGTTGATTACCGGGCCGACGGGGTCAGGTAAAAGTACGACATTGGCAGCGACATTGGCCAAATTGAATACACCCGAAGTCAACATCATCACATTGGAGGATCCGGTCGAGTACCAGATAGCCGGTGTATCCCAGGTGCAGATCCACGCGGAGGCTGGGCTGACATTTGCGTCAGGGCTTCGTTCTATCCTGCGTCAAGACCCGGATATCATCATGGTGCAGGAGATCCGCGACGAGGAAACCGCCAAATTAGCGGTGGAAGCCTCATTGACAGGACACCTGGTATTGGCCACGTTGCACACCAATAGCGCTGCGGCAGCAATCCCAAGATTGGTGGAAATGGGCATTAAACCTTACCTGGTGGCTCCGGCTCTGCGGACGACCATGGCGCAGAGGTTGACACGTACTGTATGTGAAGCCTGCAAGAGACCTGTGCTTGCGACACCGGCTCAGATGCAGATATTGCATGATGAATTGGATAAAATTCCAGGCTTCGATCTAATCGCATATGCCACTCAACTGGCTGAAAACGCTCACAATCACGATAAACACTCGCAACTGAAAAAGCCGGTACGCAATCCGGACGGCTCGTTCAGCGTGTATCTGTACGAAGGCGAAGGATGTTCAGTCTGTGAAGGGACAGGGTACTCCGGCAGGACGGGTATTTACGAGTTGTTGGATGTCAACGATGAGATTACGGAAATGATTTCGCAAAAAGCTCTCGCATCGGATATTGAAAAGTATGCGATAGAAAATGAAGGTTTGGTGAAAATGATTCAGGACGGTTATCTGAAAGCTCTTGAGGGGATCACGACGATTGATGAAGTACTCCGTGTTTCCAGAGAGTAAATGTATGTTAAAATGTATTTAAATTTATAAACACTGCCAACATGGACGACCAAAACAAAAAAAGCCCGATCTTGGATTTCTCCTACCCCACCGTTCCGAATTCATCCGATAATTCTCAGTCGCAAGCGACGAATGCACCTGTATCCGGTACGACTGATGCATCGTCTGCAGGACAGGTCGGCCAAGATAGCGGGGCGGATGTGGCAACTGATACCTCAGCCGGTATTTCATCAAGTCAGGAACGAGCACCACAGGAACAGCAAGATAATTCACCTGTAGAAAACGGGCAAGCGAATCTCCCCGCCAGTCAGTCAGCCGATGAGGGTACGGCTACACAAAACAGGCGCGGTACGAGGAGTGAGGCAGATGTGACCAGCATCGTTGACACCACCGAAACAGCGGCGATTGATACAGTTCAATCGACTCAAACAACTGGACGACAGACCTCCGATGCGTTGGATTCGGAGGTCAACAAAGACTCAAGTATACCTCCCGAAATTGCCTCCAGTCCGGCCGGAGCGACCGAACCGATGGGTCCTGTCGTACTTGTGCATAAAGACGAAAATGGCGAAGATGGCGAGGCAGTCGATCAGCCTGCGCCACTAGTAGATGAGAGTGCGGTAGCCAACCCCGAGCAAGACGCCCAAGTTCAAAATGAGCAAGCCCTCGAAGATGTCGCTCAAGGTACGGGAGAGCACGAGGATAAACCGGCAAACGATATTGCGAATGTGACTGATCAAGGTACGACAGATAGTGGTGTGCAAACCGATTTGGTGGCCCAAGGTACGCAAATGGATGGTGTGGAAGATGCCAAGGAAACCGATAACGTAGATGTATCGCAAACAGCATCACAATCTGTAGATCCCGAGCAATCCCCCACCCTATCCGATCAAACGGACCAGTCTGTAGGGGATGTACAATCACCCTCCGCCAAAATGACGACGCAAAGCGGTAAGATGTTTTCGATCCACGAGCTTTTGAATACTGTAGTGCTAAGGGATGCTTCAGATTTGCATATCACAGCTGGATATGAACCCAGTATAAGGATAGATGGGTCGCTTGTACCGGTGGGTGATGAAATTTTGAGTCCACAGCAGACGTATGACCTGATCATGCAAATCATTCCGGACGGTAAAAAAGATCTCCTAGATGTAAATAAGGAGATAGATATGGCGTATGCGTTTGCAAACAAGGCCCGTTTTAGGGTTAATGCGTACTATCAACAAAGTAGTCTTTCTGCGGCCTTTCGTCTTATCCCTGAAAAGATCAGAAGTCTGGAGGATTTGCAATTACCTGAGATATACCAAAGCCTGACAAAACTGCGACAAGGATTGGTCTTGGTTACCGGGCCAACCGGATCCGGTAAAAGTACTACGCTTGCAGCAATTATCAATGAAATTAATTTAACCCGCAGAGAGCATATCATCACAATCGAGGATCCGATTGAATATATATTCCCCAAGGCTCAGGCTATGGTTGATCAGAGGGAAATGCACGAAGATTCACATTCATGGGCGGTTGCATTACGAAGTGCGATGAGGCAGGATCCAGATGTTATTCTTGTTGGTGAAATGCGAGATTATGAAACGATCTCGGCAGCGATCACATTGGCGGAGACCGGCCACTTAGTGTTTGCCACATTGCATACCAACAGCGCATCACAGACGATAGATCGTATCATAGATGTGTTTCCTGAGCACCAACAATCGCAGGTACGTATGCAGTTGTCGTTGGTGATCAAAGCCGTAATATCGCAACGATTGATACCTCTAGATGCTGGAGGCAGGAGGGCTGTGTCGGAAATTATGTTGGCTACACCGGCCATCCGCAACCTGATACGTGAAGCGAAAACTTATCAGATTGACAATATCATATCGACCAGCACGGAGATGGGTATGCGAAGTATCGAAAAAGATTTGGTCAAACTGGTACGTGAAGGGCACATCACATCGGACAAGGCGCAAGAGTATGCCGTCCATCCGGAGGAAGTTGTCAGACTTTTGAAAGCCGCATCGGTTTAATATAACGATATGAACTTGCAATCATGAAGGAATATGTATTCTCCGCCAGGACAAGAGAAGGGGCGATCAAGCGAGGAACAAAGAAAGCGCGTAGCCGTACAGAGCTTGTCGAATTGTTGCAGGGACAGGGCCTGATAGTGGTGGATGTCCACGAATCTCTCGGTTTCGGGCTATCGAGCCTGCAGAAAATTAATCTGGGGGGGGTACCACTCAAGGAGAAAGTGATTTTCTTTCGTCAGCTTGCAACAATGGTCTCTTCAGCTCTGCCCATATTGCAATCTCTAGAGATTTTACATAAACAGATAAGTAACCCTCGTTTTGCAGCAGTGATCAGTGATGTGATATCGGATATTGAAGGAGGCAGTTCTCTGTCTGACTCTTTCCGCAAGTTTCCAGACGTTTTTGATAAGGTGACAGTCAGCTTGATCGCCGCGGGTGAGGAAAGCGGTAGCCTGGACGTTATACTGGAGAAATTGGCGACCGAGTTGGAGAAGAAACAAAAGCTTAAAAGTAAGGTTCGGTCGGCAATGATTTACCCAGTGATAGTATTGGTTGTGGTCGTTGTGGTAATTATTTTGCTTTTGGTGGTGCTTGTCCCGGCTATAGATCAAATCTTTGAGGATGTAGGTGCCACGAGTCAATTGCCGTTTGCAACAAGGTTTTTGGTGAATGCCAGCGGGTTCGTGCAGAAATACGGGATATTTATGGTAATATCAGCTGGTTTGGGTTATATGCTGTTTCGCTATCATTACAGCAAACCGACCGGGCGGTATTTCTATCACCGCATGATCCTCAAAATCCCACAAATAGGCAACCTAATCACGAAGATGCAAGTAGCACAATTTACACGGGTTTTTGCTTTGTTGATGAATAGTGGTGTCAATATCACCAAAGCTCTGGATTTGACAGCCAACGCGTTGACCAATGAGGTATTTAGAGAAACCATCATCAAAGCTAAGGAAGAGGTGTCTAAGGGAATGCCATTGTCGATGCATATTGCACGAGCAGAGCATTATCCGTTGATTGTCAGTCAGATGATAGCTGTAGGTGAGGAGTCCGGTGAGATGGTAGCGGTCATGGAGAAGATCGCCGAATACTTCAACCAAGAAGTGGATACGATGACCAATAATATGTCCAGTATCATCGAACCTTTTATGTTGGTATTCATGGGCATAATCATAGCTTTTGTGGCGATGGCGGTGTATATGCCGATGTTCAGTTTGACAAATGCTTTGGAATGACTTGATTATAGTCGCTGTTGTTCGAATATTGCTTTTACAAAGATGGAAACGAAGGTGATTTACAGTGGTTGGACTCTTCTTGAGGTACTTTTTGTGACTATTATCATAATAATCATCATCGGATTGGGTATTTTTTCTCGCCGGAGCGCTGTAGAACGCGCCAGACAGACCGAGCATAGATCGTGGTTGCGCCTTGTCGCCAGAGGTATAGAAACTCAAAGAGTTGGTGACGGCAGATTTATGGACGGTTCATCTGATATTATCGATATTTTGGAGCGGGAAACCGGTTCCATAGCTTTCAGCGACTCGGAAAATTCCGGGGCCGGTTCACCGATGACATTATATTATTGGGTGTCCAGTGATGGGAATGATTATGCTGTTTGCATCATTCCCGATCAATACAATTACTATGTATGTGACGGCACTAAGGTGTCTTTGGCCGGCAACGGTACAGCCGAAGAAGGCCGACAGACGGACTCTCCATCTCCGTTGAACAATAAAGCATCCGCGGCTTACTTACGGCATTGGAATGGCACTTCATGGATTTGATTGATAATTATGCTTGACACTCCGATTGCTGCTATGTATATTGATAGTGTTCTTATTTAAGTTATTTAATATATAAATCAAATGAAAAAGCAATACAATGCATTTACATTGATAGAATTGCTTATCGTGATGGCTGTGATCGTCATCTTGATGGGTATCGGCTTGCTTGGCGGTCGTTTCGTGATCAAGCGAGCGCATAAGACAGAGCATCAATCTGTGCTTGCCGATGTAGTGAAAGCTACTGAAGCGTACAACCTTGATAACTCAGCTTATCCGGTTATCGGTTCAGGCGCGGGAGAATTTGCTACATATGATGCTATGATGCAAGCATATGAAACTGCTGGATACCTGGATCATGACTTCAGCACTAATCATGGTCAGTCGGCAGCGTTTTATTACGTAGATCCTGCGCATGAGTCAAACGGTTATTACGTTTGTGCAAATAACACAGGCGATTCTTATATAGTTTGTGATGGTCCTGGTGCTCCTTCACCTGCAGCCGTACCTACAGGTACTGCTGGTACTGACTATATCACGACAACATATTAAGCTAATGCTTATTACATGATTAACACAGCTACAAAGTTAGTGTAATTATGGTGGCTAAATGATAGACAAAGGAGGTGTTTTCCTCCTTTGTCTTTTTTTTATAACAAATTTCTTAGAGTCTTGATCGATACCGGGATGTATTACTCTCGAATGTACAGTAGCTTTCTGGTGCACTTTCATGTTTGATTTGACTGTATTTGAGAAAGTGTGTATATTGTGATGTCTGTAATTTAAAGTATGTACAATTATTCAATGAAAAACTATCACAATACCTTTACGTTAATTGAATTGCTTATCGTGATGGCTGTGATCGTCATCTTGATGGGTATCGGTTTGCTTGGTGGTCGTTTCGTGATCAAGCGGGCGCATAAGACGGAGCACCAGGCTATCCTTGCTGATTTAGTTAAGGCCACCGAGGAGCTTAAGTTGGATGTTGGTCGTTATCCTGTGATAGGCTCAACTACAATTCCTGCTGGAGCTATATATAACAGTTTCAATGATATGATCACAGACTATGAAAACAGAAGCTATTTAGATGTACCTTTTGCAGATAATCACGGACAATCTGCTAAGTTCTATTATTATAGTAACACAAATAACGATGCGCTGTATTTTTGCGCAAACAACGTGGCGGACGATTATACGGTATGTGGAGGGCGTGGTGTACCAGCAGCAACACCAACATTACCTACTAGCGCTAATGGTGCGGCAGGCCCGGGCGCTGGTATTGATATTTTATGGGCGACTTATTAACCATGTTTATTTGTTCCGACCATATCTGGTTTAAGCGTTTAGTACTATTGAAAAAGTTTCTATTTTTACATCGAATACTTATGTATAGAACTCGTATTTTGCAGAGTCTGTGTTATAGTGGACTGGTATGATAGAGAACGCACTATAGCTTTATATACATAAGATCATGAAAAGATGCCCCGTCTAGTCGTTACGACAATAGTATATACAATTTTTTTCTTTTGCGGAGCTTCTATTGCCAGTTTTTTGGTGTGGTATGTGGAAAATAACGACGAAGAGGATGTGGGCACGGAGTTGGAACACAGTGCGGGGCCGAAGAAGAAACGAGTCCTGCCTCGACGTTCGGTATGCAACCACTGCGGGAGGCCTTTAGGGGTATTGGAATTGATACCCGTGGTTGGTTGGATACTACTGCGTGGAAGATCCCGATGTTGCCACAAACCGATCCCGATACGATACCCACTCATCGAGCTTGCATTTGGTATGGCTTTCGTATTATTGATGTCTCGGAGTAAGGATTTCGCAATACTGCTACATCTCTACCCTCGGGTCGATGAGTACTTCGGTCTGTGGCCGACCGTGATGTCGATTATGGTACTAGGCGCATTTGTATGGTTGGTACTCCTAGCTTTGTATGATCTGCGACATATGACGGTCCCGCGAATTGCAGTCGATATTGCGGTGATCGCAGGCCTTGCGTATAAACTTGTTGCATATATATACCCCGGGTTTGTAGTAGGATCTGTATACACACCCGTTGTCGTGGCTTCGAAGTCGATGTATCACGTCATGGATTGGTTTGGTCTGGGCTTGCTCGGGTTGATGGCTGTCTTGACTGTATTGCGGAAATTTGGACTTGGTGATACTTTAGTATTCATTGTGTTGTATCTTTTTTTCGGCGGGGCGTTGATGTCAGTGTCGTTTGCGATTGCCGTATTGGCAGGGGGTGCTTTCGGTATCATACTCTTGCTATTGGGACGGTTGGACTGTAAACGAGGTGGGCACCATGTGCCGTTTGTACCGTTCATTGCGGTTTCATTTTTTTTATCGGTGTTTTTCTTGACCGAGGTGATGGATTGGTTGATGAAGTTTTTCTGGATATACTGATACTTTTGGTGTGAGCTCCAATTTTGTTTTTCATCTTGAGAGTTATGTTACGCCTGTCGTATTTGCACTTTTTGATAATTCACACCGATCTTATGTCGTTAATAAGTTCCTTTTATATAAGTCGCGCACACATCGGGTCGCAGCTAGGTCAGATGTGACTCTCGCTCCGTCGTACACCCTTTAGCTGTCAGTGGTATTATGAATGCAGAAGTAAAACTACCAAAACTGTTTGTATTACCAGACTATCTGTTCCAATCGTCAAATTGGTAATCCAGACATTCTTACTGTTCCTAAGAGGATATTAACTCACCAGACCTGATAAAGTACTCAAGCTGACGTTACGATGATGGTCAATCAATCGGCATTTCTCATTATCGATATAGTATAATTCCGTAGCTTTGATCAAATCTGCCAAGACAACCTGATGTTCTTTCTTGTGAGCTCCTTCGATTATAAAAACGCCCGTCCGCTGATACCTATCAAGACGACGTTCATCGCCATCATGATAAGTAGTTCCAACAAAATAAGTACACCACATACTTCTACGCACCGAGAAAATTAATGCGCACACTGGGTGTTTGAAATAAAACGATGATTGTGGTACTCTGAAAGAATCATATTGAGGATTAAATATTTACCAACATAATGAATGTCATCACTGTCTAAAACCATCTCAGCATTTAGTTTGATAGAAATGATGATCGTCATGGCGATTGTTATGTTACTATTATCCATGTCTATCGTTGGTATCAGGAGTACGCGATCGACGATAGATATGACAGAAACTTACGCCTCAGTGGTAGGTGATATACGTAACACCAGAACGTCTGCTCTACTTTTACAAAGAAATAGTGAAGACCGTTGGATATATGGTATTGGTATCGATTTTGGCGACATTGGAAACAACAAATTGAATACGTTCAAATGGTGTTCGCCTTTTTTTGAGTACGGACAGGGTTATACTGACTCTGCACTACCAAATTTTGACCCTGATCAGACAGGTGGAACTCCGGGCTTGGGTGATTTGAAAATGCCTACGACCTATACGGTTGATGGTTGTCATCGTACAGGCTGCGACCCGGATAATCCAACACTTGCGTGTAACACAATCACAAAACTCGAAGGTGTTTTCGGTGAAGATGAATTCCAAAATACAAATGTTTCCGTAAATCTCACTGGTGGTGGCAATGTAAGATTTGTTCTGTTTGAAGCATTGTCTGGGCGAGCTTTCTTTTACGATCAATCAGGGCACTTGGTCAATTTTGACTCTACCGGTGCTATAGTCCCACAAAATCAAGAAAAGGATCTAGAGTTGACATTTACCAAGTTAACAGGTGGTGGTAGTAAAAAGTTGGTGCTTCACCATATCAGCGGCTGGTTAGAATTGGTGGAGAATTGAGGAAACATTGTCTATGGGTAAAGTACAATATGAGATATAAAGGTATGAGAAAGTCAAAGATAAGCAAATACAACGGGTTTGGGATGATCGAGGTATTGTTTGCCTTGATTGTGCTTGGTTTGGCAAGCGCAGCATTTTTGTCGATGGCGTCCATCGCTTTGAAAATGGAAGTTCAAAACGACAGGTATGACGTATTAACTCAGGAAGCCAAAGTTGCTGCAGAAATGGTACGTGGAGCCGTTTCGAAGGATACAGAGGTAAACCCGTCGTTTCCGTGGATTACAAACGGGTCTGACAGTGGACTGGGAAAGTGTTATTATATCATTGGCTCTTACGACTCGCCTGCCATAAGGAAAGATGCAGGAACATTTATATCTCCATGTACTTATGACAATTATGAAGCGGGAAATTGTCCAAGTATATATACTTACAACGGATATTATCCACCGCCAACAGGTACATCAAACAGAGAGAAACTGGTGGCTGATCAGGTTTTCAGGATAATGTGCATCCCAAATAATGTCAATGATATAGATTCTGCAGTCTTGTTGATAAAGGTGGTTACGGGGTATAAACAATGTGAAGGTGGTACTCGTGCTTGTGATTTTGTACCGGCAGTAGAGTATGTATCTTCTGTTTCGGTACCAATATATAGACAATAGTTTTGATGGGAACTATCCTTATAAGAAAACTAAAAAACCGACTGATAAAAAAGACTCATACATGTGCGTATAGGACGTATAGCATGATAGAGTTACTGATGGTGATGGTGGTATTGGGTGTGCTTATATTGCTTTCAACACGAATATTGGTGTCACTAGTCAAAGTTTCTACTGCGACAAGAGCAAAGACTATAGCACGGCAAGAATCGAAATTTGTAGAAACTACGTTATACAGGAATTTTCAATCTGCAGATCCAGATACGATTAAATATTTTGATGTGCAAAATAGATACTTTGATGATGGTTCGATAAGCAGTGTCAACCCTATTTATACCGAGTTGTCTGCCGCTGATTCAACTTCAGCCAATGAAGTACATTTTCAGCTTTTATCTGATCACAGTAAGACAGTCTGTTTCGCGTATTTCAATGATATTTCGTCCGGTCATACCGAATCTCCACGTTATTTGCTGAGAGCTACAATGTCTTCGTCGGCTGCGGATCAAGATTGTTTTGCTCCAACAATCAACGGTATTGTTAATAATCGGTTTCGAACTTCATTTCAAGTATTGAATACAGGTAGTACGGATATAAGCGAGTTTTCTGTGGAATATATTGACTTGGCTGGAGATCAGGCGAGCGGGTCTTATTTCGTGATCAACTATGTCATAACTCCACATAAATGGTTGTCTGGAAGTAACAGTATAGTGAACCCAGATGTGGTAAGACAGGTGGTTATCTTTAACAATGAGTAACGTGCTTGCTTTGTTTGAGTTAAGATGATAAATTAATCATAAGTAAATTGATCTTGAACGCTATGAGGCGTCTTTTGAAGTATCCTTGTAAAAGCGGTCGTTATCAAGCTCAGGCTCTTTTGATTGTACTGGTAGTATTGGTGGTCGGAGCGATTTTGGCCATGGCAATAGTGTCACGTACGATGCGTGATAGACAAAGGGTTTTACAGGAAAGAAAGTCGGATCAGTCTTTGGCAAGTGCTGATGCTGTATTGGATCTATTTGCAACTCGTGATATTGCCTCGGTCTTGGGTACGAGTGTATGTGCTCCACAGGTGGCATCTGGAGACGAAGTCTGTGTCGTTACAGGGAGTGACGCTGCTGGCTATGGGGATTTGGCCGAAGTTTTGGACGTAGATCATATCGAAGAAGTTTTTGAGTGTTCAGGTACTGTTGATAATGTCAAATTGACAATCACAGACCGTAGGGAGATTAGGGACATCGTTTTACACAAAGATGTCCCGTTTGCATTCACTTCGGAAAGTACAAGCGGCACGCCATATACTGGTTGCTCATTGACTCTGAAATTTTCCGATATATCGAACAATATTGCTGGTGTGCTTGTGACCAAGATTTATGCGACAGTAGATGCAACCGGTCAGATCACTGCATATAAACCATACGATAACGATGACGTGACAGGCTATTGTCTAAATACAACTACGTCTTCATGTGGCGCGCCCTGGACTGGAAACTGGGTAGTGGCAACCAACAATAATATAGTCGTGGATACGGAAACGAAGACTGTTGGATCAAATACATACGTGCTCCGTTCGTTGCGTCTGCTTCCCATAGGCGCGGACATGATCGTTGATGGAGATTACAGCGCCGAGTCTTGCAGGAATGGCTTTGGCAGCGCATTGGCACGAGCAGAAGTGAATTGCGACGGCGTCTTTCGTGCGAAAAAAATGGTATTGCCTACCGACTCTGTTGCTCCGAGCGTTTTCGATTTTTTATTATTTAGTGGAGGCGGAAGTATTCAATAATTTATTTCGTGGACAGTATGTATGACGAGTAGATACAAAAATTATAAACAGCGTGAGAATCTCTGGCTTGTTTATCGGGTATTTATTGTGTTGATTTTGACTGCAGTATTGTTTATGTTTTCCATATTTCAATCATCAGTGGTAAATGCCAATCACCCATTGGGCAATCCAGGTGACGATCCATATGCGACAGATCCTTACAACGTAAGTGCTGGAGATGTGGTTAGAAATTGCATGTGTGGTACGTCTGCAAATATATCTGTATGGTTGTTTTCCGATACTCAAATACCCGGTAATGGTTATACTGATAAACTACCTGTCAAGGCTGTAGTATTGCACCACATGGAAGGTAACGGATCCCAAGTATGCGGTCACCCACCGGGAAGTAACTTTACCATCTCTGAGCAAGGTATTGAAGAATATGCATTTGATAGATATTTGGTTGGCCGTGGTGGAGCGGGCTGGACCCAGAGTATATTTCCTGATTTTTTAGATTTGCGTTATAGAGAAAAGCCGGGTGGTTATTGTGATTGGTCAGGTAGAACAGACTGGAATCTTTACTATAGGTGGGAAGATACTACTGGGGCTTGGCATGATACTTATTTAAAAACAGGTGTGATGACGAATTATTGTAGAAACTCTGGGCATGTATGTGAAATACATTTGGAGGAATCGAACGGTAGTGGAGGTTGGCAAGCCGGAGACGGTACATATACAGCGGGTGAAATACTGCGAGTATCTACCACAACAAATTACACGATCAGCGAGATACTGTGGGGTGTTCATGCATCGGGTGCAAACCCTTCCATAGGTAAGTCGTGGTCATGGAAGTTGCCGTTTAATGAGGCATGGGCTCTGAAAGATGCTGCAAGCCCATGGGACCCAGTATATTACAGAGTTGAGAACAGAAGTGATGCTCAGACTGTAGTTGCAGTGGTCCGTGACTATTGTTGGTACCCTGTCGAGTGTAGTGTCACATTTACAGCCAGTACGGCTCCGGTATGTGGCAATGGTACGAAGGAAGGTACGGAAGAATGTGATGATGGTAACAGTATCAACGACGATGATTGTTCCAACGCATGCAAGAATGCCGTGTGCGGAGATAGCATCGTCCAAACCATTGCTCCCTACAATGAGCAATGCGATGACGGGAACACGATCGATGGTGATGGTTGCGGTTCTTCGTGTCAGATAGAGGAAAAGACGTGGTGGGTGTCTCGTGGTGGCTCGGTCTATGGTTACGACCGTATAGTGTCCGGTATCCCGACATCACTAAGCGGTAGTGGGACGGTATTGAGTCCCGAAGAAGCTATAGTCCCATTTGATTTGACCAAGAACGAATTGTACAAGGGCTCCGAATTGATCATGACACATCACAGTTCATCGGATAACAATGATTTGGATCGCGAATCCTCTGGCAGTCCTACAGCATTACTCATGTACAATTATGATTTCAAGACACGTTCGACATCGATGTATGACGAGTATCAGGATGTGATCACCGATAATCCAAATATATCCGGCAAGTTTGCCATGACTGGCAATAGTGTTTATGGTAAGTCGTCCAACCTTCTTGGTGGCAATTTAGTCAGCCTTCCGGCGACAGGGGCGATAGTCTACACCTTTGACCACAACATCTCGTTGGTTCGTAACACACAGCCCGGTTCTTCCGAGTCTTTTGTATGTGATCGTAATACGATATTCATGATTGACGGGAATTTGACGATAGATACGGATGTCGAGAGCGATGGTATCGAGAATGGCTGCACTTTTATAGTAAGCGGCGATATTACGGTAGACGACGGGATCAATCACGAAAGTAATGAATGTGTGAACAGACAGTCCCCACCTACTTGTCATACCAAGTATGATTTATTGGACGGAGTGTTTATTGCTGACGGGGATATCAATATATTGCCGGACACTGCCGCTACGTACGCTTCTGACGGGTTGAAAGTATCCGGCACGCTTTATGCACGCGGGAGTATATCTAACGGTCGATCTACGGTATCGACATTGGGTGATCTGTACCCTACTCTTTTGGTTGCGCGTAGCAACAAATACTTTGAGTTAGCGTCGGAGTATTACACCGGTGTGGGCGGGTACAAACAGGAAATTGGAATCAAGTAGTAGGTTTGGCATCAGCAGGTATCATACTTGCAATATACCTCTTTTTCAGTTAGACTTTATTATCTTAATTTCATCTGAAACTGCCCTATGTCAAAGAAAATCCCGCAACATGTAGGCCTGGATTTCGGGACCCACACAGTTAAAGCAATCGAGCTGTCTGGGATTGATACTGAAAAACAATCCTTGGTAAATGTAGGGAGCCAGGCGACCCCACATGGCGTAGTTGGAAGCATAGACGAAAAGCATCAGATACAGCTGGCTGACGCAGTCAAGGCGTTGTACGATTCAAGTGGGATTAGAAATAAAAGAGTTGTCATCGCGTTGCCTGAATCATCAGTATATACAAGATTTGTAGAATTACCGGGGATCAAAGAAGATGAAATCCCAAGTGTTATCTTTTACGAGGCCAAGCAACTTTTGCCTATTTCTATTGATAAAGTCCAGATGTCAGCTGTAAAAGTTGGATTCAACGAAACACAAAACGCTTTTCAGGTACTTCTCGTCGCGGCGCCAAAAAGTGTTGTTAATATATATCTCGATGTAGTGGATAGAGCCGGGCTTGATCCTATTGCAGTGGAGACAGAGCCGGTCGCTGTTGGTCGAGCTTTGTATAGAGCTGTAAAGAATGAACATATGGTGATGCTGGATTTCGGTGCCGGCGCCACAGATCTAAGTATTATCAGGAACGGCTTTTTGGTTTTCTCTCAGAGTATACCGATTGGTTCGGACGTATTGACTCAAACGTTGATAAACCAGTTCAATTTTGATTACAATCAAGCCGAAGAGTATAAAAGGAACTACGGAGTCTTGCCTGACGTATTGGAAGGAAAGGTGTACTCTGCTCTTTCGCCTGTGTTGAAAAGTATAATCGTAGAGATCAACAAAGCGTTGGAGTTTTATAAGACTAAGTACTTGATGCAATTACCTTCGAAAGCTGAGCTATGTGGTGACGGAGCGTTATTACCTGGGTTGGCGGATTTCATGACGCAAGAACTTGGTATAGAGTCTGAGGTGGCGAATCCCTGGGAAGGGATACAGATTCCTGAAAAATATGTCAATTTAGTTGACAAAAATCACCCTTCTTACGCTGTTGCGATCGGACTAGCACAAAAAAATAATTGATAGACCTTTATTCCGGAGGCTGTCAAATACTCAAATATGATGAAACAAGATAAACATGATACACAACAAAGTCGTCAAGATACAAAGGAATCTGAAGATTTGAAAGTGACTATGAAAGACGAGGTGGCATCAGATGTTGACAATATAGTTGTGCCCAATGATGTCAAGGTGAAAACTCAGACCGATCAACTGGAGAATCATGATGAATCTGACACATATGATGACGGCAAGGATTCTCGAGGACAAAGCAAAAAGACAGAAACAAAACGAAATAAAAAACACAATCGTACGCATAACACTCGTAAACCCTCGGATAGAAAAAAACGGATCTATAACATTACGTATGGTACGTTGGATCTTACTCCGACACCTTCCTTGGAGGAACTTGAGGCGGATCAACAGCAGGGTAAAAGTAGTATTGGCATATTGGCCTTCTTGATGATTATCATGTTCATTGGGTTCACTATGTTTGTTGCTACATTGCTGTTGCACAGATCGTTGGATGAGCGTAAGAGACGATTGGATTCCATTCAGCGTGAATTGAATGGACAGGCTCTAAAGAACAAGAAAAATGAAACATTGAAAAAAAGGTTGGCCATAGTTGATCAACTGGAGATCAAGACATATGATCCAAAGCACACACTTGAATATTGGCAACAGAGGATAGAAGGATACGGAACATTATCTTCAATATCCATAAGTCAAGATCTTACTTTTACAATAGAGGGTAATGGCGATTCTGTTGAATCCTTGGCGGAGTTATGGTATTTGTTAAGTGTCGATCCGGCAGTGGATAGTGTAGCATTGTCGTCATTTACCGCAGGCGATGATGAGGCTACATTTATATTCAACGGCAAATTGAATTCCACTGTTTTCAGTAAAAAACGACTTTAGGGGATATTTTGAAGATGGCACATAAGACAAAAAGACAAAGGATAAAAGAAAAACACCAAAGAATGAAACGTATCATGCGTTCCGTAGATTGGGTTATAGCGCTGACAGGATTGAGTGTGTTTATAATGGTATTGTTCTTCGTATTATTACCGTTTACACAAAAAGTTAAATCAGACAGATATGAGATCCATAGACTAGATGACGAAATAGTAAAAACTCAGAAGTATATAAACGATTTGAATGCTTTGGATGAGGTGCAAATGGACCTGGATCAAGAACGTTTGAGTATGGTAATGCCTCAAGATATGGAGGTATCATCGTTTGCTGGATATGTGGATCAACTTGCGTTAAAAAACAGCTTACTGTTACAGAGGTTTAGTTCCGCCAACTCTGAGGTATTGATAAGTGACAAGAAAAAGTCTGATAATTCTGCAAAAAAAGAGGAGAAGAGTGTGCAAAAGCTAATAGCGGATGAGTCTGGAAAATCATCATTATCCAAAAAGGTTAGAAAAAGTGACGCATTGGGGTACGATATGGTTTCCGGACCCTTTATATATAAAGGCAAATATAACGATATTGCAAACTTTTTGAGTGAGGTGCAAGATTTGTCGCCCTATTTAGTGGTCATAAGTTCAGTGCGTCTGGAAAATGTCGGTCAATCGAATTATGACGATGAATGGGAGGTTGCATTGACGGTGACTGGTTACTATTCCAGTAATATTACAGTGGATAGTTCAATAGATATTGAAAAGGGATTTGTGCCATATACCACTATGCAAAGTGTTTTACAATTTGTATACAGTAAGGCACAGAAGTTTAATGAGTAATCCTGTATTAATGCCTCCGGCGTAACTCCCCTGTGAAGTAGCTCCTAAATCGCGAAATCGGTCACTGTGTTGAACTAAGTGAAAACGAAATTGGAGTGTATACGGGCGACGACATCGGTGTCAGTAAGCATATAGAAGCGTCGTATGCTATGAGGAACATGACTTGCCACTGATGTGAGTGTTCTTCCGGATAGTATAGAGAGATTTTGAACAAACGAAGTTTATTGAGCCGATTCCCCGACCGTCAGGTCGGGAGGGGTTTCATATCTCGTCAGAAAGGATGTCTTCGACCTCTTCGCTTGCAACCTCGGGTTCGGTTGTTTCGTCATCAGATGAAGGAGTCTCAAGCGACTCGACATCAATCTGCTCCGGCTGACCGGACTCCACTTCATCGCTTTGTGAAGTGGAAACATTTTCATCCCTTTCATCATCACGGACGGTAACCCTTACTCGAACGTCATTTCTGATCGCACTGATGCGTACAATGTCCCTGATGCTATTGATAGTCTTCCCTTTGCGACCGATCAAGATCCCTTTGTCCTCGGGGGCGACATCTATTTCGAAAATTGTAAGCCCTTTGAAATCGGCGCTTTCTCTGTCCGTGACCGAAACTGCGTCGGGATTGTTCACTATACCCGTTACTATTGTGGTGATAAGGTTTTTGATATCTGTCATGACTAGATTGATTGATGAAATTAATTAATATATATAAATACACTGAATATAGAAAATCACATAGAAAATCACAAGGTAGTTGAGATCGGAAAAGAGGTTTAATCCTCTTGTGAGCTTTCTTTCTTTTTCTTTTTGCCCACAGGTTTTTTGGAGCCCTTACGTGGCGCTTCCATCAATCCTGCCTTGACAAGATACGCACGGACGGTCGTCGTCGGTTGAGCACCTTGACTCAGCCAGTATTTGACCCTGTCTTCCTTGACCGTGAAAGTGGATGGTTGCGTCCTCGGATTGTAGTACCCGACCTCTTCGACAGCCATACCGTCACGAGGGTTGGTCGACTGCATCACTACTACGCGATAATGTGGTTCTCCTTTGCGACCTGTGCGTTTAAGCCTCAATCTCAGCATCTATGTAATTAATCTATATTATTCAATTTACTCGTGAATTGTAGCACACCGTCTGAGCATATTCCAGTAAAATGGGTCTATTATGCAGTCCGGGTCTGTGCAAACTTTGACAGTGCGGCGTTGGCGGCGGCTTCCTGAGCTTTTTGTTTTGTTCTCCCCTCCCCTACGCCAAAAGACCTTTTGTTCACCAGTACCTCCATAGTGAAAACACGATCGTGATCTGGCCCGACAGCTCTGACCAGGCGATATGTCGGCGTCGTGTGATACTTTGCTTGCACTATCTCTTGGAACTTCGTCTTTGCGTCGATATCCAATCGGAATCGGACAATATGGTCTATTTTCGGGATCAAATGCTTGCGCAAAAACTTTTCACACGCTTGCAGTCCTTGATCCAGATAAAGCGCGCCGAGCAAGGCTTCAAATGTGTTTGCCAGCAGGTAGTCCTTGTCCCGACCGCCGGTGATCGCTTCACCCTTGGACATTGTGAGATACTCGCCGAGCTTCAATTCGCGACCGGTTTCGGCGAGAGTTTCGGTACGTACCGTCGCCGCACGGAAGCTTGTCAACTCCCCCTCCGTGCGATCCGGATAGGTTCTGAATAAATATTCGGATATGATCAACTCCAACACCGCGTCGCCGAGAAACTCCACTCGTTCGTTGTGAGTGCGTCGTTTTCCAGATTTGACTTCGTTGGTTGCGGAACGGTGAACGAAGGCTTGCTTGAGAAGGTCAAGGTCTGAAAAACCCAGCCCCAGTTTCTCATTGAGCTCGCTTATCGGGCGTGCTTGAGTCAAGTCAGTCGTTTTTTTCATCGCGTTTTTGTTTTTCATCATCGTAGATTGCTCCAAGTACGCCGTTTACAAAAGCGGGCGTATTTTCGCTTCCGTATTCTTTGGCAAGCTCAATAGCTTCGTTGATAGCCACGCGGGGGGGGACCGATTTTGCGACAAAACCTTCATATATCCCGATCCTCAATATCTGCAAGTCCAGTATGGGGATTTTGTGTATCGGCCATTTCGGCGCATATTTGGAAATTCTCTCGTCCAGAAGTTTCATATTTCGGTACACTCCGTCCACGATGGACTCCACCATACCTTCATCGTATTCGTCGGCGTCAATCCCCAATTGTTCGGCCACAGTTTCAGGCGAAATCTCTGCGGAATCAGTTTTGTGTTGTTTTTCAAAGGCCCGCTGATAGAGGACGGACAACGCTATCCTGCGCGATTGGTGTCGTGGGTCAGTCTTTTCGTCCATCGGGCACTGATATATATGAGTTAACGACTAGGACTCTTGTTTCAACGATTGTCCTTTGGCTGTGGTTTCACTTTTTGACACAGGGCCGTAATGTTTACAAAATTCGCATTCAAAATGTGGTCTTTTCTTTCGTTTACATTTTGGACAAACACTTAGTGCCGGTGTGGACAGATGATCTTGCGCTCGTCGTCGGTTCTTCCTGCCACGAGATATTCGGCGTTTTGGTAATGCTCCCATTTTTATTTCTTTTCAAGTATTAAGACGTCGTATTATAGTAAACTTCGGCTTGTTATGCAAACAGAAAATCTCTTCGTACATTTGGCTTACGGATGGTCAATCACATAAATGGCAGGGATTTTTTGCAGGTGAGGCCATTTTTTGATTTTCCATTGCTTGATTTTCCGGGTCTTGATAAATTCATACGTTCCGGTGATATCTTGAGCGACTGTCAAAAACGTATCGTCCTTGAGTGTGGCTACCAAATCCTGTAAAAGATGAATATTTCTGTACGGGGTTTCGATGAAAACGCATGAATGATCGTATGTATAACTGTCCCGTTCCATGTCGCGTATTTTCTTGATACGTTGGGGGCGAAATTTGGGAAGATATCCGTAAAAACGTGAATGTTGACCGTTGAGTCCGGAAGCGGACAATGCCATGGTGATGGATGACGGCCCTATCAACGGAATCACTGGTATGCCCAGCCTGTGAGCTTCCATGATGAGTATATTCCCCGGATCCGCGATATTCGGTGTGCCGGCGTCTGACATCAATGACACGTCGATACCGTTGCGCAGTCGCGATATGACAAGTCCGATCTCATATGTGTCGGATTTTGATTTGATAGGCAGAAATTCTATCTCCTGGATCGGGGTTTTCATTTCTAACGAATTTACCGCCCTACGCGTCGTCCTTATATTTTCCACCGCGAACACTCGGATATTTTTGAGTATATCCAAAGTATATTTGGGCAGCACAATATCCAATGGCAATGTGCTGATAGTGGTCGGTGTGACGTACAACGTACCGTACTTTTGTTTCCGATGATGTGACATAGTGAGATACTTTCAATAATACTTTAGGTGATCCACTGTGAAGTGATTATAACATTACCGCCTTGCTGTAGACTGTTGGCGAGGATCTCATCCGCAATACGTGTCTGTATCGTGTCCTCCACATAACGACGCAAAGGACGGGCCCCCATGCCCGGATCGTAAGTTTTTTGTGCGAGCAAGGTCGGAATGCTTTCTTCCCATGAAAGATTGATATTCTTTTCGTTGAGTTTTTTCGCAAGCTGTCGGAGCAGGAGTTCCGCTATCCTGGCAAGGTTCTCCATACTGTGCGGTCTGAACACGACGATTTGGTCAAAGCGGTTGAGTAATTCCGGTCTCATGGTCTCTCGCAGATCCCGCATGGCCTCCGCTTGAGCCATCTGCCATGTTTTTGAACCGTCCTGCAGTATTTCGAGCAATGTTTTGCTGCCTATATTGCTGGTGCAGATGATTATGGTATTGCTAAACGATATGGTTTCCCCTTTGGCGTCGGTAAGTCGGCCGTCATCAAATATTTGCAGGAAGAGATCCAGTATATGCGGGTGGGCTTTTTCTATCTCATCGAAAAGGACGACACTGAAAGGCTGCTTTTTGACCCTTTCTGTCAGTGTCGTGGCAGTGGATGACGGTTGCGCGGGATCGCCGATCAATTTTGCGATATCCGTCACTTCCTGGTACTCGGACATGTCCACTCGGATGATATTTTTCTCCCCGTGGAAGTATTCTTGACCCAGGACTTTTGCCACATGCGTTTTACCTGTCCCCGTCGGCCCGAGAAACAGGAACACGCCGATAGGTTTGTTTTCCGCCCGTATATCGGTGACCGCCCTTTTCAACGCCTTGACTATGGCCTCTATCGCATCTTGTTGCCCTATGACTTTCTTCATGATCCTTCCCTGCAATGTCAGCAGATTGTTGTTGTCATCCGTGTCGGTGGAGACGGAAGGTATCTTGGTCTCTTTGGCTATGACATTGGCGACCTCTTTGTCCGTCACTACAGATATTCCAGCCGTATGTGCCCACGAACATGTGGTGGTAAATGTGCGCATAGCGCTATCCGGCAACCTGCGGTCGGCGATATAGCGTTGGGACAGCTGGATTGATGAGGTCAGCGCCGAAAATGTGATGGTCAGATTGTATTCTTTTTCCAAAAAATCAAGTTGCGAAGCTAGTATGGTGAATGTATCATCAGGGCTGACTTCTTCGATCTCTATTTTTTCAAATGCGTTTTCCAGAGAACCGTTGTCTTCCAAGTACTTTTTGTATTCCGCGTGGTTGATCGTACTTATGACGGGAACTTGACCTTCCAGTATATGAGGCAATAGCACCGATGCCACACTTTGACCTGTTTCACTTGATTTGGCAGGTAATATTGTCTGTATCTCATCGATATATAAAATTGCGTTTCCTGATTCACGCATTTCTTCGAAGGATTCCCCTATCAACGCTTCTATATTGCCTTTGGCTGACGAATACGCCAGAAGCATGTTCAGGTCGAGTTTCAGTATGCGTTTGTCTTTGAGCACCGGTGGTACCTGTCCCCAGTTGATCTTCTGCGCTAGGCCCTTGATCAGGCTGGACTTCCCCACTCCCGGTTCACCTATCAGCAGAATATTTTTATTTTCCCGCCGTCCCAATATCGATACCAGTTGCTCGATTTCCTTGTCGTGTCCGATACCGAAAATGTCGTGGGAATAAGCCACCTTCATCGACATATCTTCGCTGAAGTGATCGAGCTTAAATGTGTATCCGTACACCCAAAATCGCCCCACCCCACCGGTCCGGTAATATGGTACGTATGGATCGAATATATGTGTCCTCGCTAATCGTTTTAGCCGATCATCATAGTATTGGACACCCTTTTGGAGAATTTCGTATTTGGCGCCTCGTTTCTGCAAATATTCAGTCATGATCGGGAAATGGCGAAGCAGTGCCAGCAATACATGTTGCGGACCGATGGCGGTGGCTTTGCTTGTAAGAGCTTCCTGCATGGCAGTCGTCAATATGCTCCTAAGCGTGACGACTGGGTATGCGGGCAATGTCTGGTCATTGACATTGTGCTCGCGGAAGGACTCGGTATTGAAAAGGTCGTTTGCGTGTTTGTTGATGAATTGGATATGACGGTGTTGTAGCAATGATAGCAACAGCCGGTAATAGGATACTTGCAATGATTCATCCCCTTGTCCCGAAGTCGCGGAGATGATGATTGACATGACGTCCGGATTCACGTACGACAAGATGTCTTCACGGACCAGCTTTTCGTAGTCAAGACCGTGCTCGCGTATTTCTTTGATCTCTGAGTCGGATAATTCCGAAGTATGTGGCAGATGCACCGTCTGCCCGGAGTTCCCGTAATACTCGTGCCATAAAAGCATCGCCCCTATCAATGAGATCCAAAATACGGTGTTGAACCACGGTGTCAGGTGTAAAAATTGACGGTATGTATCAGACAAATGCAGATATACGATGACCAAAGCTGCTAAAAAGCCGATCCCCACAAGGATCTGGGCTATCCATATCTTGATCGCTCTGTATCGTTTGAGCTTATTGGTATTGCGTATGGCTGAAGCGACTTTCGTTGATGTTGTGGAAAACAGGATATTCTTTGTCAGCAGAAATGGGCGATGTACGGGATTTGTAAACAGGTACAATTGGTTTGGTGGCGGTATTTCTTTGGAGCCTGTTTGTTCGTCCACATATCCTTGCAACGATTTGTGCCGTGTGGTGAAGTTTGTCATGAGTTCAACGTCCGATAAGAGTCAAAATGATCATAGTGATCGGTAGGAAAGGCAGGAGAAACCATAGGATCATAAGCAATACGTATGCGACTGCCACTGTCAGGTAGACGGATAATGCGATCGGCAGGTAAATTATACGTATGATCAATGCGACGAGGTACCCGACGAAACTTTTGTCGCTATGCCAGGGTACGAAGAACGTGCGTGCGAGCAGTGATATTGAAAGTTTGTCGTCGATGACCAACATCATACGCGAAAAGCGGTGAATTTTCCCGATCGGCGCGATGACATACCACCATACAAAAAACTCTTTGGCGAAGTAATACAAAATATTCGCAAAGGTTGGTTTGCCGGAGAAGTTTTCCAAAAATAATACATGAGTATTTCTGGCCGGGGGGATGTAATTTGTCTTGGCTGTATTCATGGGCAGATTGTCATCAAAGATGGTATAATGATACATTAAGTTTAGTAATATCTCAAACATGGTTTACCTTTTCCTGTGTCTTATACTTGGTTTTTTCTTTTTCATATTGTTGCTGGTGACTGGCTCTTTTTTCACGGTACCTCAACAGGTGGTAGCGGTAGTCGAGAGGTTTGGTAAATATCAGTACCTGTCGGGTCCCGGACTGCATACCAAAATGCCCTTCATAGACAGGGTCGCCGGTAAGGTATCGCTTAGAGTTCAACAATTGGATGTCAAGGCGGAGACCAAGACCAAGGACAATGTTTTCGTACATATCGTGACTTCCGTGCAGTATCATGTGATGCCCGACGGTGTGTATAACGCATTTTATAAGCTCAATGATCCTCATACTCAGATCAATTCATATGTTTTCGATGTTGTACGTGCCAGGGTACCTCGTATCACTATCGATGAGTTGTTTGAAAAGAAGGATGAGATAGCGATGGCGGTCAAAAGTGAGTTGAATGAGACTATGAATCAATTTGGGTTTGAGATTGTCAACGCATTGGTGACGGATATTGAACCGGATTCCAAGGTCAAGGCAGCGATGAATGAGATCAATGCTGCTCAAAGGATGCGTGTTGCCGCAAACGAGCGCGGTGAGGCCGAGAAGATTTTAGTGGTGAAGGCCGCCGAGGCGGAAGCTGAAGCGAAGGCTTTGCAGGGCGAGGGTATCGCGCGTCAGAGGAAGGCTATCGTGGAGGGTTTGAGCGCTTCGGTTGAGGAGTTTCAGAGTAGCGTGGAGGGGTCCACTCCTGCTGATGTGATGAATTTGGTCCTTTTGACACAGTATTTCGATACGATGAAGGATATCGGCGAAAAAGGCAATTCAAGTGTGATCTTGATGCCACACGGGCCGGGTGCCGTTGGTGATCTGGCGTCCCAGCTAAGGAATGCTGTGATTTCAGCCGATCGTGTGAACGATGCCATGCGGGCGAATCCAGCCGCCAAGCCGGAAGCTCCGACGGTCTAGACGGATTTTTGAGTCATAGGTGCGGCCACTGTTCTGTGTGCGCTGTGTGTGCTTTTTCCCACTGCGTGGGGGCGGGTCCCTGTAGCTCCTCGGGCAACGAGTGCGGGCCCCATGCTACGCCGGCGCAGGCATGACCGACGTTTGTTCGGCGCCTGGACATACTCCGGCACCTTGGGGTAAGTCCAGTCCCACTCGGTCGTCAAGGTGGTTTCCCTGCCATGATGCTGATTCCCGCCGTCCAATCGTTGAACTGTATCCATGCGATAGACCGCCGACGTGGTCGCTGTGGCAATGCCTGGCAGATTGGGTAGGTAGCGGGGCCGCGTCCCTGACAGACGGACATCGCATTCTCTCGGGTCGTGGTATGCGACGCAGTTCCTGAGGGCACACTCCCCCGCCCGCGGGACGATCTACAAGTTTGTCGCCATCGGTATTGGCTAAAAAATCACATCAAAATCGTTTCCTTCCCGGCGGGGAGACATTCCCCATACGACAACGGGAATAACTTCCCGGTGCTATTCGGGAAGTTTTCGCCCGCCGGGCCGGCGGAGTATCTCTAGCCCGTACCGGCATCAATAATCCAAATGGTACTTCTTCTTCCTTATCCAGTGCCGCAAATACTCAACCCCGTGCTTGACACGGTTTAGGACACCCCCACGCACAATATCATGAGGCAATACATACACCTCTTCCCTGCCCCCGAAACTGCGTTTAAACTGGGAAAACCCGTAATTTGGGTGCGAAGGTATCATCTTCTCCTCAGAGTTGACACCCAACATGTCATATTGAGTCACACCGAGCCCGACCATATCATTCATTATTCGCCAATGAAGGTAACGAGGAATTTGAATATTGTTTTTCCTTTCCCTCGCGTTTGATGCGCCATGCAGATACCATGCCCTCTTGCCGAAGATGGCGACCATTGCGCCTGCCATGAGTTTACCTTCGTAATACGCCATATAGATTTTCATATTCTGTGTTTCACCTAGTATTTTGGCTTGTTGCAGATAATAATCATCGGGAAATAGAGGAAATTCCTGCCTGGCCGCCGTCCTATGCAGTAATTCCAAAAACTCCTTGGTTTTCTCAATATCTCCAATATAATCCTCGATCTGTACTCCTGATCTATGGGCTTTGCGTATTTTGCCCTTGACATTGGATTTCATACCATGCTGACGCATAAAAGCCAGTTTTTCTTCCATGCCCATATCTTTGTCTGTAAAAAGTCCCACCACCCATGATCTTTGCACCTGTATATTGGCTGGCAATGCCTTGTATCCGATATCACGCAGTTTGTTTTGATTATCCACTGTATTTGGCAATGCTGGCTCTATGCGGATAAATGATATTTCGGAGTGATTGGCGAATACTTGTTGCGTGAGGAGTTTCAACCCATCCTGCAATTCGGCGCTTGCATCGTACAATGCGTGGTCGATGACCGGTCCGCGCGGAAAATACGCAAACTTTGTGTTCAAATGGGTATGTTCGATTGTATACATCCCGGAGATCAGTATCCTGTCTGCGTCTGTGACTGCGATTTGGTAGGCTTCTTTGTTTAGGCCAGCTGTTTGGAATCTGTACCAGGGTGGGGTCTGTTGGACCGGCACCCAGGGTTGGGCGGTGTAAAACTTATCTAATTGCTGTGTTGTAGGCTGTGTGATGACGTGCATGGTACTTCGAAGTCGGGGTTGGGACCCGGGCTTGGGACCGCGGCTTCAACAAAATTATACATGAGCATACGTTTTTTGTCCTGTTTTTTCGAGGAACGGTTACGTTGTTGATTCCGTTGTGTTACGGAAAGTAAGTTTTGCAATGTTGGAACTACAGTCTTTTTTGGAGTATGGAACAAAATTAATGTATGGATTTGCGCCTACGATTGCATGTTTTCCTATTAAGTCATGTATAAATGTTACGAGTAGAAGGGCGCCGTATTTAGCGATTCGTAAGTATTGATTGTATACAAGTCGGCATGTGGACAGGTATAATTGACGGTTAAGTTTTTTAATTCATACATTTTGCCAGATAAAAAAAGTGAGCTACGAAAGACTACAGCTCAGGGCAAATTTGATAAGAGTGCTATCCAAACCCGGGCAGTAACCCCGACTTTCAGCCTGGCGCCGATGGAGGATGTCACAGATACGGTATTCAGGCAGATTGTGGCGGATTGTGGCCGGGCGGACTATTTCTTCACAGAGTTTGTCAATTTGTTCTTTGTT
>JALWDW010000023.1 GCA_027036675.1 Candidatus Dojkabacteria bacterium | reverse complement strand
GGGTATGGAAAGTCTGATTCATGAAACCGAGAGTGTCAATGGTTTCACCGGTCTTTGGATCACGTACACTCAATCTGACCGCAGAACCGGAAGGAAACGCCTCATCAGATTCTCCATCACCATCTCGCTTGCCTTCCGTACTGTTCCACGCTGTAAGCCGATCATACATCGACGCAATGTATCTGAACAACTCAATGGCATTCTCTTCGTTTTCTTTGCCAAGTTTGAGGGGTATGGTTTTGTCGGCGGTAGCGGTAACACCTACACCAGTCAAAGCCAATAACGCAAGAGTCGCCGCACTGCGGGTAAAAAACTGTCTACGCGTTATCCCGCCTTGTGCGGTTTTTATATCATCTTCACTTGTTGACCAACTCTGCCACGAATCGGGTTTATTGTATCGTGGTGCTTGCGTAGTCACCGCCATACCAAGAAGTGGTCTCAAGAAAAGCTTGACACCGTTCCCATCGTCTCCATTGCCTTGCCTGGCCTTTAGTTCCTCCAAGCGCTCCCCTACAGCATTTTGTCTTGCCAAGGCCTTGTTCAAAACCTCGTCTTCATAAACATCGTATTTTCTGCCACCAATTTCGACCTCCTCATGGAGAACCTCGCAACCGTAGTAAAACGGGTTGAGATAATCATGCTGATGCAGACCAGCCTTATCTGTATGCGCACGATATATTGGGTCATTTATCGAATAGCCCGGATTGATACCCATTTTAGTCAGTTGATCATGATCCCACATCAATATTCCCAAGGCCAATTCCGCCATGGTAGCCGGTCTTTCGGGGATCTGATCCATCGTAGATATACGGTAATACGCTCGCATAGCTTCCTTGACAGTCAATCCTGACAGATTTTCCAAATCTGACATCTCTGAACCCATCTTTTTGAATATAAGTTCAAATTGTTGGCTTGCTAATTCGACAGACTCCAATATATCGGTCCCTCTATCACCGTCTATATCTATCAGTCCATCTCGCCACAGCTCCGCCACAGTGCTCATCCACAGCTCAAACCCTTGCTCCTTCGCTTTCTCCTTCTCTTTCCCCGACTTCCCTGCCCCGGTAAACAGTTCGGACATTGTCTGACGAGAGTGGATTCTATCAATTTCAGGAAACTCGTCCGCCGGTTGCAGTCCATTGAATATATAATGCGGAACAGAATCCCATCCTTCGGGAGGCCTGTTGCCTCCATATTTCTGGTACCACTCCTTCAGTGCATCATCACCTATCTCCGCAAAAGTGTCGAATGTGCCGGGAGCAGTCTCGGCCTCATTTTTTAGTAGTCTTGGGCCCACTACGCCCACAGCTCCTGTTCCGACTAATGCCTTCAGGAAGGCTCTCCGCGTGACTACGATTTCTCCTTCTCCTGGTCTTTCGGTTGAGGACTCGTCCCCTCCCGGCCTAGTTTCACGTTTCATTGTTGCAGATATTAGACTTCAAGTGTTTAAGTGTCTATAACAGTGTACCATGAATAACAACGTCGCGCCCACGATATTAGACATTATGATGGTGTTTCGGCTAGATAAGCTCCGTTTACCTGAAAAAAGCTCTACAATACTGGCGATATTACTCACCCAGACGCTACGTGACGCTATCATCGACTATGAAAAGTCAATGGACGAAGGCGCTTAGCCTAGGTATAGGTATACTGTATATGTAATCGTAACTGATACAAGATAAATTAACATTATTTAAGTATATGGAATCGACTAAACCATATTACTTTGGTCCGGAGGACCTTAGGCTTCAAGCAGATGTGCTAACTCCGACTCAACGGAGGAAATTTGACGAAATCGAACGAGAGGTGAGCACAGCATTCCTCAACACATATGGCAAATACCTCGACGGCTATCCTATGAAACAGTCATATATGGGTGGACTACAAACGTTGTACGTCTCGCCGGATATCGCCCATCACTTTTGCGAATTTAACAGTGGAATCAATACTCTGCGACCTGGCGTATCCGATATCGGCGGTCTGTACTATGTAGCTTACAGTATAGGCGATAATACAGATGGATCAGTAGACGCCGACAGAAACAATCTATTCAATCCCCGACAACTATGGGCAGGCAGAGTACCGCTAATTCCAGTAACTGATAACATCCCTTTGGGCAAGATAGATAAACGCTGGCTCATGTCTGAGGCAGCGTACAATGCCATGCCCACCCATCACAGTTTTCAAAGGCGTTTTGAAGACCTCGAAGCATGGACATATAGCAGGACAATCGGTGAGGCGATACTGCACGAGAAGATTCATGATATTCAGGACCCATATCTGCCGCTACCCATACTGGAGGCTGCAGCTTACCATTACGTCATCGATATTTTCAAACGACAGAACTTAGAACCGTCCATAGGATCTAACAATACGACTCAACTTGCAGCACACTTCGGAGAGTGCGTGGAGCAACGCGGGGAAGATGTTCACAACTACATCTTTGGCACACTACAGGATCGGCAAACATGGGCGGATGTTCACCGATTCATGAAATCCAAGTTTTCAGTAGATGAAATACAGAGACTGTCGACTTTCAATGAAGATGAAGGTTACGGAATACCCAACACACATCAGCATATTCATTGGGAAACAATCCCCGTACCGCCAAGCGATACTACTTAGTTGACTTCCCGGCCATCGGAGACATCAACTTTTCTATTTCATCGGCCAGGAGACTGTCTTTTAAAAGTCTTTCTTGCGCTTCTGCGCTAAGACAATTCTCAAAACAACGTATGATCCTCCCCACTGTATTTCGCCCACAACTGAATATATGGGCGACTTCCTGTTGGGTGTAGCGTCCAAGTTTGACCAGTCGGACAACCTTTAGCTTGGTTAAAAGTTCATTAGATTTTTTACTTTCTTTGTAAACCATAGCTTCTTTTGGTATCATTCTATGCATAGGCGCTTTCGGTTAGTTTAATTATTTCCGATTTTACAGCGCCTATGTCTTTTCTCAACCTTTGTTTAACTTATTTAGCAGAACCACCGCTCGCTTCGTCTTATGCATCAAATGTATTCTACCTCTTACGCACCCACCCTGATTCGCGTTGCAATCAGGATAGAAATTCACGTATAATACAAACATGAACCTCACCGACCTTGATGCACTCAACGACCTGACCCCAAACCAATTGCGCAAGATCTCACGCGCTGAAGTCACTCTGAACCAATTTCTGCACCTTCTGGACGAACTCCCCGGCTCCGCGCGCCGACGGATAGTCCGCGCCCTCGAACTGATGATTCGTCTTCATATCACTCAAAAAAATCGCCTCAATGGAGAACCTTACATCACCCATCCTCTCACTGTAGCCACAACCCTTCTCGATACATTCCATATCACCGATCCAGAGATCATCATCACCGCTCTATTACACGACACCGTAGAAGATCAAAGCCTCAAACTTATAAAACTCTACATAAAAGCCACACATCAAACTCGCCCCGAATGGATCGATCAAGTCGCCACGCCAATACGCCGAATCCAAGATTACGCATTGAGAGAGATCGGACGACAGTTTGGACCCGAGATACGTCGCAATATCCGTAAACTCTCCAACCCAAGATCCGAAAGTTCGTACCCAAATGCGGTACCGAGCCGAGAACTTAGGAATCAGGCCTACTTTCACCACATAATGGAAACAATCAACGATCCAATAGTATGCACTGTCAAAGTAGCTGACTTGTTGCACAATGTCCTGACGATACACGATCTACCAAAAAAGAAATACCACAATAAATGCAAAAAATATGGACCCGTTATCCGAGATATCCTATTACCCATGTGTGATGCATTATCTTATTCGCACCCACTCTACCCCCACAAGGAATATGTCCGTAAAGTACTGCAAGATTATTACGAACAATATATAACTCCAATATTGGACGACAAAACTTGTATAGAGTGAAACCACTGCGATTCAATACATCAACCCACTTCGACGATTTGAGAACCACTTCATCCCGGACGATCAGCCTTATGGTCCGGAAGTGCTACTGGAGGCATTCAAAGAACATCGCTTTGCCATCAAATATAAATTTTGGTATATTGAATCATGCAACTTAGTTCACCAAAAATCCAACGTAAGCACCTGACCGGCCACGAAACGAAAAAAGAAGCGCTTTCACGATTTGTATTGGTTCTACTCGTGTTTGCTGGATATTTCGGCTTTGTTTCCGTAAAATACGGGGCAAGTCAGGGATTTTTGATTGCATGGTTGACCTGGTCGGCATTTGTTTTGGGAACCCCGATAGCTGATGCCGGATTTTTAGTTGATTTCCCAATAAGGATACTTACCGGACTGCGTATGCTTTATTCCGAGCTGCTAGTGTGGACTATTGCCATCTCTCTCAATATATATGTATACTTTTTCCGACCGGATGTATATACCGGGCATACACTGCTACTCAAAGTGTTTCACCAGATACTGTCACATCCCGTGCCGTATTGGTCTATTATATTAATTTCAGCCATAGGTACCTTCGCATCGGTCCATTTCGGCGATGAACTGCTGGACAAGCGGCACCATCACGAACGGGTTTCATACCACAAACACAAGTCCAAGTATAAGTTGGTACTTATGATAGCTCTTTTCGTCAGCGTATTGATCGTTTACAATATATTAATACATAAATTGGGTATTGAATTTTAAATTTCTATGGGGATTGACACAATAGATCCACCCATCAAAAGCGCAGACACTCCTGCGACAGGCCACGTGCCACCAATTACTGCAAGTTCCACAAAAGGCGAGACATTATTATCAAGATGCATAGAAGTATCCTTACCTACATCAAGGCAGCCCGGACTTATAAAAAGTAAGTTCGTGCAGTTTGTAAAAGATCGTCCTTCGTATAGATTTGATGGGGAAGCCCGAACCTATACGCAACAGAAACTGGATTCTCGCCAGTTTAAACCTGGAAACGACTTGATCCATGCGATACAGAAAATGCGTGATACACACAATATAAATTCAGTCACCGCAGATTACGCAAGCGCAGAACCGGCTCACAGTACTTGGGACCCAAATACACGCCAATTAGTCCATAGACGTACAAGGCAAACAATTACCATATTGACACCTTACCCGAAGGGCTTGGAGTCGATCAGCCCGATGTATATAGCAGGTATCCTCGCCGCTGTGTTCGAAAAAGAGCTGTACGTGGAAAGATCTACCGAAACCGGTCAAACCGTAATACTGCTCCCCTACCCCGTATTTCAGGACGATGGCCAACTTGACCCGCGATACACTCGCATACTGCGACTAACACAGGAACAATTTGCGGATATCAATAGACTTATTGGAGTCCAAACGCGAAGCCAAGCTTCGTCCCCGGAATTGGAACCCAACCGTTGAGCCATACGATCGGGACCACTGGATACTGTGCCAAAAGTCGTGGCTTCCCACATGTACAAAGGAGGCTGGGTATATGACACATTTCACCTTCGTTCCATGTTACGTGCTTTGTAACCGATACTCGGTAGCGTTGATCTGGCGTGGTCTTATACCAATACGCTGTTTCCCTCTGGTGGGAAGTTATCCTGTGCCGGAGACATATATTACATACTAACCTGCAGTTGCAAGGTCATACATCCTGTGTAAAGAGTGAAATCTTTAATGAAGCTTTTCCCACGTATACGTTTTACGCAGGTAAACTGGTACACAGCCCTGCTGAACAACCCTCGGGATATCGTTCTGACGATTTGAGAGCTACTTCATCCACAATCGACCTTACAATCGGGGAGTCACGCCAGAGGCATTAAATTGAATTTTATACGTGATATAATCCAGTTGCGACCGGTACACTGGACAATCAATGGATAATTTATATCTAATATATGTTTCTAACATGAATACGACGTCGAGATATACATACCATGGTAATACCGACGATGGGTCTCTACCGTATCTAGAATTTGGCACCCACGACAAACCTACCATGCTATTCATACACGGCTTGGCTCTTCGCACCAAAGCATATATCCGACTATTCCATTTGTTTGATCAATATCACGTAATCGCACCGGATATACCGAATTTTGGGACCGAATTGCACGACACAAAGACCGCACCGACGATCACAAACGCTGTCCGCAGGCTCGCCTCATTTATACACACCAAGCAAATAAATCCTCACGTGGTGGCTGCGCATTCGCTTGGAGCCACATTGGCCTATCAGTTGATCGAAACGTCCGTGATATCTCCTAACGTGCTGATGTTTTTCAGCCCAGCATTGCCACCGTTTAACCCATCTATCACAAACATCATAAGTTCCGCTACCAAACAGATCTTTTGGGAAGCGGTATTCAACAACAAAAAAAAATCCGTATTTGCTGAAAGTATGAAGACTTCGAAATGGTTTTTACGACAATTCCTAAATCCCACCCGTCTGTCTACGGCGCAGAGGTCTCTGCACAATGTCGAGTTGCCGCAATATACAAACAACAGGATAAAGACACATATTTACGTCGGCAAGCACGACTATATGATCAATATGGGATTGATAAATGAATTGACAGCCTACGAGCATATATCAATACATACCGTGAATTCCGGTCATAGTTTCTGCTGGACAAATCCTGAATACATCAAACCTTCCACGGATGAGCTTCCTGGAGTTTCGAAATTTGCCCAAGTCCATATGAGTAGCGAATCACTTAATCAGTATCCAGCACAATACCAACCGGACAGTGATCACTACCAAACACATCGGACAGGATAAATGCATCCGTCAGATACGGTTCCAATTCCTCTGAGATCAGGATATAGTCAATCCGCCATCCTATATTTCTCTCCCGCGCATTGGAGCGATAAGTCCACCATGAATACTCCGCACTATCCGGGTACAGATGACGAAATGTATCTATAAAACCGGCGTCCAACAAGGTATCCATATCCGTGCGTTCTTCCGCAGTGAAACCGGCGTTACCGATATTGTCACGTGGTCGCGCCAGATCTTGCTCCATGTGGGCGACATTGAGATCTCCGCCAATCACGACTGGTTTCGTCGTTTCCAATTCTTCCAAATATTCCCGCAAGAACCTGTGCCACACAGTCTTCTCCGCCAAACGAGACAGATCTCGTTTGGCGTTTGGGACATACAGGTTCACCACAAAATATTTTTCATACTCTACCGTGATCACTCTACCCTCATCGTCAAACGGACTTCCTTCAATCCCGTACCGTACGCGGATCGGTTCGATCTTAGAATACACCGCCGTACCGGAATACCCCGGCCTCTGAGCCGGATTGAAGTAAACTCGATAATCGGGGATTTTCATGATCCCATCGTCGAGCTGATCTGGGCGGGCTTTGATTTCTTGCAACAACAGGATGTCTGGCTGATGCGACAACATAAATGAACGAAACCCTTTTTTCGCCACCGCCCGCAATCCATTGACATTCCATGAGACGATTTCTGTAGTCATATGTATATTATACACTGAAAGCTTGGTGACAACACTCCACTTCTGAACAATTGAATCCAGTATTCACTGCCGTGCGGCCTTTCCGGAGCCGTGTAGGCCGGCAGGCCACCCTACCATAGCTGAGGAAGTGAACATTAGCGAGGCGGACTTGAGTGCTGTATACATACCTCGTCGGATCATTTGACCTTTCCCTACCCTCATCGACATAGACTTCTCCTGCGGATTAAATTGCTGATTAAATTTTAATAAAATTTTCACCTCAGGTGCGACGCTCATACCTACCGATTTTCCCGTCCGGGGAGTTTCCTGTGTATACAGATGAAAGTTTAATGAACTCTTCACCACGTATGGACCCACAATGGCAGCAACTCCGCCCGCAAGGTCGTGGTGATACCGGTCATGATGGATGTGAGATTTTAATGAAAAACTATGGTTAAAAGCCAAGTTTTCCGTGGCTAAGATGCCGTATCTAGTACCTGCCCCGCTGTCTTGAAATGCATCTTCGCCACTTTGTGCAAGTTGTCCGCGCCGTGCTTCGCAACAAACTCCTTACCCGCGGGGATTACATTGGTAGCCCCTTTGGGGAACTCCATGTCCCACTCTTTTGCCATCTGCTCCATCCCGCGAACAAATTCCGCCCTGGCCACGATGGACGCCGCCGCAACTATGGGGTTGCGTTCGGCGCGATGATACTGCTCCAAGGTGATGGACCTGTCTAGCAATATCGTGGCAAATGCATCCGACAAACGATGGCTGTTTTTGGAAAATTGATCTATCGTGATCACGATATTTTCAAAGTCATAGTCAGCAACCGAACCCGAGGGGATAGTTTGTTCGGTACCGGAGGTCAGGACAAGGCTAGTTAGTGCACTATATGCATCAGCTAACAGTAGGGCGATATTCGTAACATTGACGTAACTAGCGTTGTAGATCTCCGGTGGGAGGATATTTACAACAAAAACCATCTTCTCCATAATTTTGTCAGCCAACGGTAGGATTTTTTCGTCTTTGAGCTTCTTGGAATCTGCCACACCCAGATCTTCCAGCCAGGCGATATCATCCCTATCCCCGCCGACCATGGCGACTACTAGAGGCCCAAAAAAGTCCCCTTTGCCGCTTTCGTCCCCACCGATGAAAAACGTCTTTTGCTCGTTATTCCTGTCGTCTTTGCTATTGTCGCTGTTGCTGCTACTTCGGTGGGCATTGTGAGTGGAGTCACCACGGATGCGGTGGTCGCTACCGGTGCCGCTGCCGCCGCGGGACGCGTCAGCGTCCCGCGGCGGCAGCGTGCATATTTCAGCGACCCAAGCTTCGTCGACTCCCCTACCCTGCAGTACAACCTTTCCGCTTGTGTATGCCACGACACTCTTCCCATCAGCCTTGTAACGAAATGCCACGTACTGATTGGAGTTCTCTTGCTTTGTCATGGAGGATGCATCAAGGTTTGCTTCCAATGCCGAGAGATCGGCCGGTGACAATTTACGGGTAAACGTATTCTGCATATCAGGCGTCCAGCTTTCTGAGCTTACTACCCTCACCGGTATCTATGATTTCATAACCGCGATCTTTAATTTGCTCGCGCAACCTGTCCGCTAACGCAAAATCTTTATCTTTTCTCGCTTGTTCTCGCTGTTCCAGCATCGTCAATATTTCTTCGGGTACATCATCGTCTCCGATATCCCCAAGATCGGCATTCATGAGGTATTCTTCCAATCGTAACCCCAAGACTCTGTCAAATTCAAATACCGTAGTTAAAATATCCTCCGGCTTTTCGTCGCTTTTGAGCATATCCCACAATATCGCCAATCCTTTGGGCACGTTCACGTCATCCCCGATCGCCTCACGGAATTTTTGATCCCACAATTCCAACAAATCTCCGTGCAATTCTTCACCCTCCGGCATTTTGCGCGCCACCGCCTCCAACTTCTTCAGCAAATTCAGTCTACCCTTTCTTGCCGTTGCCAAAATATCCCAATCAAAGACTTGTTTGGAACGGTAATGCGATTGCAGAAACAGGTAACGTATATCCATCGGGTCAAAACCGCGTTGTTTGGCCTCCTCCACACTTTGTTGATCTCCTTGGGATTTGGATATTTTTCGTCCTTTCCCCACAAGCCATTCATTGTGCAACCAATAATTGGCAAAAACTTGTCCCGTCGCGCATTCGCTTTGCGCAATTTCGTTGGTATGGTGCACCGGTATGTGTTCCACACCGCCCATATGTATGTCTATGGTCGGGCCCAGTATCGCCGTCGACATCGTGGAACATTCGATATGCCACCCCGGAAACCCCTCGCCGTCCTTGACATCGGGCGCGGGTGACTCAAACGGCGATTTCCATGTTTGCAGGGCGGTTTTATGCTCACCGGTTTTGAAAAACCAAAGAGCGAAATCCTGCGGGTTTCGTTTCTGCGTGTCTTGCACGGTGCCCGATCCCGCTCCTGTCCTATTGGCTTCTAGTATCTGCCCGGATAGTTTTGTATAGTCATCCTTTTTGCTGATGTCAAAATACACCGCTTGTTCGGTGATGTATGCATAACCTTTATCCAACAACGTCTGCACCATTGCTTGCATTTCTTCGATGTATTTGGTGGCTCTAGGTTTATGATCCGCGGGCAGGACGTTGAGTTCCGCTATATCTCGTTCAAATATCTTGATGTACTTGTCCGCTATCGCTTCTGGGCTGATCCCTTCCCGTTTTGACGCGACCGCCATACGATCTTCGCCGGATTCGATATCTTCCTCCGTCAGGTGCCCAACGTCCGTATAGTTTCGGACAAATTCCACTTCATACCCTTCGTACAGCAACGCTCTGCGTACCAGATCCGCCATCACCATCGCTCGCATATTCCCCAGGTGCTGTACCCAGTACACTGTGGGACCACAATGATAAAACGTGACTTTGGGCGGGTTAATCGGCGTAAACTCCTGTAGTTCACGTCCCATTGTGTTGAAAAACTTCATACGAATGGCGACTTATGTTAGTTAGGATATTATAGCAGACGAAGCCTGGCTTCAGGTTCGGGGCTAAGGCCCGGGGGTTGAAAAATTATCTTGTTTCAACAAAGATGGTGGCAAGAAAATTGGGATTTTTAATACCTTTTTAATCAAGATTTAATGAGTGAGTTGTGTTGTCGTACCAACTTTTCCAAGGTTGCATCGCTTTGAAGTGTAAGCTTACCTATGACGACAAGGTTTGTTCTGACATACACAGGGTTCCTATTCCTGGAGCGGTCATCCAAACGTTTCCTAAGGTAAGTTGGAAACCGTGGGGTGTTTCTTTTCCAATGACAACAAGGGATTCTCCCACTTGCGTAATCCTGCAATAAGGTTTGAATCTCGATTTTTGCTATCTCTGGACGTTCCCCGCCAACAGGTCGAGGCCCGAAGCGTCGTGGTATATCCGCGTTTATTGCGACATTTCGGTAGATGTACTACATGACTATTCACTGCATATAGGATAGTAGTCCGGATACGTCGGCTACACCACCTGTGTCTCACAGTTGATGCCAAAGCTTCAAGCACCGGACTTAACCATTAAGCCTTAGTATCTTTGATATCGACGCTTTGCACAATCACCGCAGACGATGGACAAGCCCTTCGTAAATAAACTTTGCACACGGTTCAGCGCTCAACAACCGCTCTGTCATTACACAATCTGCACTGGCAGTACGGTCCATTGTCACAAAAACACGCTCAGCCGCTATTAGTCGGTATTGTATACAAAACCTATTGTCATGGTACGCAAGGCACACGTGCTGTACGTTCAACATATTCCGGGTATACCCAAAATCACGAATCCTAACCAACTAACCCCATGGTGATAGGTTTTTGTGTCAAAGGGTGGGGTTCAACCCTGGCGCCGAAGCCTGGCTTCAATCGGGACTCACTAAAACAATAACAGAATCTATTAATCTTCCTGGCTCGATGTTTGAACTTCTATCGAAATCGATGCTATACATAATCTGCATAAATACTTTGGCGTTGCTAATACCTGTTTACGGACTACTATATTTCGCATTCCTGTTGGTTCTACATCGGATACTAAGTAAGTATAAGCTACTGGGATTCAGATAAAGGACCTCTTTAGTCTTGGAACATTGTGTAAACCCTCACCACAAATATCGAAGCTATTCCCCACAATACAATCAACCATACGGGGATACCGATAAATGACGGATTACCGTAAGTCCAAGCCCCAAAGATTATTGCAAATGCTTCGGCAATAGCACCCAAGACAGCACAAAGAAGAAACGTTTTGATTTCTCGCTTGGATTTATTAACCCACAACATTGGAACTGCAAAAACAATCAAAACTATTGTTAAAATAAGATTGTACTTCCACAGTAATGCGACGCTGATTAGAGATAATATCGCTATCAATCCCGTAACCATTGACTTAACCCTTTTGTTCATGATTGATATGCCATCATTTTGATGGCAGGTGGGCAAATTCCGCAAGTCCTATTTCCGATTGCAACAGTTAATATAAAGGGCTTTAGATACACTGTGCTAAGACTCGCAAATGGAATTATTGAAATGGTACAAAAACTACGGTATAAACACTTCATGAAAACCGTAGGAATAATTGGAGGTCTAGGGCCGGAAACAACAGCAGAATTCTACCTTAATATCGTCTTCTCTTGCCAACGACGAGACAAAACTCACCGACCGGCGATTATTATATCAAGTGTCCCACTTCCATACGCCGTAGAGGAAGAAGCGATTGCAGAAAATTCGGGGTTTGAAAAAATTCTGCCGTTCCTGATTCGTGAAGCCAAACGGCTGGAAAAAGCAGGTGCAGACTTTATCGTTATGCCCTGTAATTCATTACATGTTTTTATTGAAGAGATCAGAGCGGCGGTCAATATACCTATCTTAAGCATCGTCGAAGAAACTGTAAAGTTTCTTAAAAAGTACGCCTTCAATAACGTGGGTATCGTCTCCACATCCGCAACAGTTAAAAACAAGTTGTACGAAAACGCATTCGCAGAAAATGGGATTGATTATAAAGCGCCCAATGACCTGCAACAGGCAAAAATGGGAAAAATCATTCTCAACCTCGTCACTGGTATGCAAAACAACCGAGATCGAGATGAACTCATCCAAATTATCAATACATTTGAGAACAAAAACGTTGATTGCGTAGTACTGGCCTGCACTGACTTGCAACTACTGATTCCACAACATCCAAAATTGAAGATATTTGACACTATGAAGATTTTCGCCGATGCTACGGTTGACGAAATACTGAAATCGGAAGTTGGAGAGTAATCCTATTTTCGTAAAAGTAACTGGCAAACAAGTATGTAATACTGTTCCTGTCAATAAATAGCTAAGCATTATCAACTTTGTGTTTCGTCCCAAAACTCTATCTACCTGTCGTCACTCCGTATTGCTTACAAATCCCATCGTCATGGCACGAACACCATATGTACCGCACGCTCGGCATATTCCGGGTATACCCAAAATCACGAATTCTGACCAACTAACCCCATGGTGATAGGTTTTCGTCTCAAAGGGTGGGTACCAACCCCGGGGCCGAAGCCTGGCTTCGATGCATCACACCACATCGACCACCCTCCACTTATTCCCCAATGCGTCTAGAATCTTGACAAACTCCTCGTGCCTGATTTCCAATGTCGCGTCATTTTTATTTGGATGAAAACCGACCGCATCCGCCTCCCATACACGTCGATCGATATACAATTCGACGATATTGTCCGTATCATGTATCAAACCAAGCGGAGAGACATGACCCGGTTGCAGTTTAATTAATCTTCGCATGTCTTCGGGCGATACAAATGTCAACGGACGACTATCTATTTGCCTCCTCAATAGCTGCATATCCAATCTCGCTGACGCTGGCATGACCACCAAAACTTTCCTCGTGCCCTTTTTCTCTGTGAGCAACAAGTTTTTGCAATGCAAGCCTGGTATATCCCTGCAAACTTGCGCGGACTCCGCGACGGTAAACACCGGGATATGCCTATGCAACTTGTATTGTACGTGGTGTGTGTCCAAAAAGTTTTTGACTGTTGAGTCCATGGGAGATTATAGCAGGTGGACGCCGGGCTTCCCGCCCTACCTTTTGGCCGTACCGTAGACAAAAATACCTGTTTTGACGGTAGTTACCTGTCAATTTCCTAGAGCGGGAAGCCCGGCGCCCCATACTCTACAAAAGGTCGTAGGACTGCCTATCTTACACCTTCGCCCCAAACAACTCCCATGACTACGGCATTATCATTTATCGCGGGATTGCATCACAGGTGGAAATCGACAGGGGGTCGGGAGCAGATTAAGATGCCCTATTGTAGAAGCATTCTGCAAACGCGCAAACCTGCATAATTTCAGCGTTGGATATCTTTTTTTGCCATAAGTCCATCAATAGCCCGAATGTCGCTCTGTCACTATATTTGCACAATTGTGCCACGGTTTTGACACCACAATTTTGTAAATCTAATGACAGCCTTGTTTTTTGCCGAAAATCAAAAACACCTTAAGTACGACACTTTTGTTTAAAAGGGCCTGAATATCACCATGACCACAATACTTGTTCAATACGGATCTGATGAAATACACATCACCGAGTACACACCACATATTGAGTTTTGCGCCGTACGACAATGCTTAAGACACAAACAGCAATAACACCCCTCCCTACTCCGTTACCCCCGTCAACAGACCAAGTAGTCATGAAATATTTATTAAATTTATAGCTCACCCTGCATCAAAAGCAGTCGTTGCGCCATTTTCACAGGCTACGAAACCGCCTCTTACCCTATAGTACCGTACCCCCGGGCTGAAGGATGCTCCCAAGGCCCGGGGTCGCCCCTCCCCACCCCCGTGCTATAATACACGGTCAATTTAATCTAACGACAATTCAATCATGGCAAATCCGTTCGGACAAATGAAAGATCTTTACAAAATGCAGAAAGAAGCCAAGGCACTGCAAAAAAAATTACAGAGCATCCGCCTGACCGGCACATCCAAAGACGGCTCGGTGTCGATTCATATGAATGCCGCACAGGAGTTCGAAGGTATCGACATATCCGAAGAGTTGGAGAACAACTTCAACTCCGAGCGATTCGCAAAATGCATGAAGGAAGCATTTAAAGACTACCAAAAAAAGCTCCAAAAACGAATGATGCAGGACATGGATCTAAACTCGTTGCGCGGAATGCTCGGGGGTGCATAAATGGCAAAAAGAGAAGACATATTCCCAAAGGAAGTATTGAATCTGATCGCCCAATTTCAGAAACTGCCGGGTGTCGGACCGAAGTCCGCATCACGGATGGCGTACCATTACCTGCGTGCCGGCAATGACCATGCCGAAGAGCTCGCTACTGCCTTGCAAGATATGGTACGACACACTACCGAATGCGAAAAATGCCACAACGTCAGCAGTACTCCCGTCTGCCCGATCTGCGCCGACGACCGGCGGGACCGGACCAAACTCTGCGTCGTGGAAGAACCGCTGGACATAGTGGCGTTTGAAGAAGCGGGAATATACGATGGCATTTACTTTGTGCTAGGTGGGGTCATATCGCCGGCTGACGGGAAGTATGCAGAGGAATTGCGGTTCGCCGAACTCAAAGAACGAGTGCGCGAACTACTGGCGACACCGGCCGACACTGATACCGACAAGGATCAGTCTGATATATCCGATGGAACCTCGACCTCAAAGCTTGAAGTGATCATAGCCACCAATCCCAGTCTGGAAGGCGAAGCTACCGCCACTTACATACAAAAACTGTTGGATACCCACCAGAGCGACGGTAGTATCAAGATCACACGTATCGCCATGGGCCTACCAAACGGAGTCGATCTGGAGTACGCCGACCGCCTCACCCTCAAACGGGCGTTGGAGGGCCGCGGATAATTTTTTTGGATGGACACGGATAAAGTTTTTGTAACGAAGCCTCTCACACGCCCTTGCGGTCGGGAGATCACGACTGAGGAACTAAAGAATCAAACCCTAATCAAAGCCCGGCGAAGATTGCTTCCACCTTCTTCGAAACCTTGCGTTTAGGCGTCTTCCGTTGCGGTTTGATCGCTGACATGTCCACTCCGCGCGAAGCCGGCTCCGAATCCGCTTTCACCGACTTCGCAACCTGCGCGCTCTTATTTTCCACCATGGCCTGCGTTTTCTTGATCGACTGCAATACCTTTTCCGAGGACTTCTTCACCTTCGTTCGCAAACCTTCATCCACTATGCATTGATACGGGATCACACATTCGTACACACTGCGTGAAACCTCGTTCAACAACTCACGAGTCTGGACAGTCTCCATCTGCTCCTTGTGGAACGCAAACGGTACGTGCAAGGTCATCACCGCGTTGTCAAACCTGGCAACCTCCACATTGGCGAGGATCGACGCCAACGCCGAATTATGAATCTTCACATTTGCGACCACGTCTTTCCACCCGGCTTTGATACCGTCAATATCCAGGTTTTTTATCGTATCCTCCATGTCCGGCACAACACCTGTATCTTCCTTTTTGCCGGGCGATTTATCCACACCCTTCGGCAGCACTTTGCTCACTGCGCGAGCCATGACACGATTTTCGATATCCGCAATGATATCATCGTCAGCTGAACTTTTCTCGGTCCCCTCCGTCTCCGTAGTATCCTGCGTCCCCTTCCCTCCGCCACCAACTTGCGTTTTCGTAGTCGCAAAATTCGTGGGTACCGGTGAATTCTCGGTTTGTGAAACATCACTCGAATCGTTCTCCTTGTCTGTCGACTTCGAGCCTATTGTGGACACCGGCCGTGAAACATCCTTCTCTCCTTGTCGCAAAGCGCCGTTTTCCGCAAGAAGCCCCGCCACAAAAAGCTCCAACGGCAGGTATTCGTACGTCGCATCCTTGATTTCTCTCTCGACCCGGATCAACGCATAGATCCATTGTTTCACATCACCGATCGACAAGCCTTCCAATCCGATCAATGGATCCGGCAATTTCTCACCCTTCATCAACGCCACCAACACCAAACGCAATTGAGCGATACTTTGTTTCACATACTGGGACGCATTGACTCCCCTACTCTCCAATTCTTCCAGCAATTGCAAGAGGCCGGTCGCATCGTTTGCGTGCAAGTATTCAATGGTGCGATATATATAAGACAAGTCCGGCAAACCCAACATGGATCTGATCGTTTCCGCATCGACAGATAATTTACCTTTCGCTTTATCATTATCCTGCTCGTTTAACCCGGCAAACACCACATCCAAAAGCGACAATGCATCTCGATAACTTCCGTGAGCGTTCTCCGCCAATACCTTCAGCGCATCCATACCCAACGCGATACCTTCTTGTCGACAGATATCAAGCAAATACTCTTGGATCATTTCATCGCTTGCCAATTTGAAATCATATCTCTGACAACGGGAAAGTATAGTCGGTGGTAATTTGTGTACATCTGTGGTGGCTAATATAAATATCACATGCGCCGGGGGTTCTTCCAACGTTTTGAGCAAGGCGTTGAACGCCTCCGCTGTCAACATATGCACTTCGTCGATAATATACACCTTATAGTCACCTTCCGTAGGTAGGAATTCCAACTTCGTCTTGAGTTCGCGGATCTGTTCGATCCCCCTATTAGATGCCGCGTCTATCTCCACAAGGTCCATATATCCTCCGTTGTTGACACTTTGGCACCTCTCACATCGATTGCACGGATTACCATCCTTTGTATGTTCACAATTCACCGCTTTGGCCAGAATCCGGGCCGTACTAGTTTTGCCCGTACCGCGTGATCCCACAAAAAGGTACGCATGGGACAATTTCCCGCTCTTCACGGCGTTTTTCAAAACACGTGTGATATGCTCTTGCCCGTATAGGCTGTCAAAATCCTGAGATCTGTATTTTCTATAGAGTACCTCAGCCATATTGATGGTGGTCTGCAATTATCAAAGCCAGTCAAATGATGCACTATCATATGATTGTCTTCGAGTTCTTCACAAGATGTTTTAAATTTGACCGTAGGTACAAGGATTGCCACGGTGATTAATTCTCTACTTTGAATAGGATCAATTATCGTTATAACACCGACCCATAATTCACTCCTCCCCCAGTACGTTGCGCACCTCGTTGATCAGGTCATCGTATTCCATTTCCGTTTTGATCAGATACGAATCAGCCTTTTGATTGAACGCTTCCGTGATGATCGTATTGCTTGTCATATTGGTCAGCATGATAAATTTCGGCATTCCGTATTTTTGAGGGTCTTCTTTCACTTCTCGCAACAAAGACAGCCCGTCCTTGCCGGGCATCATGACATCCAAGACCACCAGATCGATGACACCCGCCATTTCTTCCAGTTTTTCAAGGGCCTTGTACGCGTCGGGAGCTTCGTATACTTTGTAACCGGCCATTTTCAACGCTTCGGTATATACGTCTCTGAAGGTGGCTTCATCATCTACAAAAAGTATTGTGGGCTTCGCTGACATATCTTCCTTTCCCGTTGAACTTATCTCTATACGCTAACACTGCCGTGGGCGGAAGTCAATACCTCGGGGGTCTTTCGCCCTGCGGATCGCTCACACTCACAATATACATTCGATGTATACATCCCATGCCCATGTGCGACCAATGCCACTCCGATTTATCCGTTTAAGTTACCTCCGAACACGCAACTACCTCGGCAGAATCTCATATACTCTTCCTTTGTATCATCATTTTCTATCCTGCTCAGTACGTCTTCCGACAACAATTGACCGACGAGCAGTTCCTTCATTTCCCTATCAAGACGACTGGAACTCAACAGAGTATGCCATATAATCCACGATTCTGATGTCTCGCCGTGTTCCCAGATGGCGCCACCGGGGTCGTATGACGCGACCAATAATTGCGCGATCTTTATATCAGCCACTGACCTTTCCCGTAATACTTCGATCACTTTCAAGGCAATGTTGACGGGTACGTCATATTTCGTCTCTACTTGATCTGCCGACAATGCTTCTCGCAACCACGGTTCGTCCCAGCCCAGCCGATATTTTCGCAATACATCCGCCCCTACTCCATCCAAGCCCAACCTTCGCAAGTTTATAGGCGAGAGCATCGCGTACTTCACACTATCCGGCAGATGAATCGAAGACGTAGGGTATATGCCATCGGTAGACGACATCTGTAGTAACTCATCCTCCGGCTCCGACATTTCGAGATGTAACATTTGCCCACGCAACCTTATTAGCTCCAGATTCCTCAGTAATTGAGCGGGCCAGTACCTGTGTAGAGCGCCCACACCGTGTATTTTTTTCCTATCTATATCCTTCGGATAACGAACAGCACCGTTTTTGGGATTAAAGGGCAAAAACGGTTGCTAAAAATAGTGACTTTGCTCGTCGTAATAAGTAAACTGAATAACTTTTTAAATTAAAGAATAAAAATTATGAAAAAAAGTGTCCTTTTTGTAATTCCAAAAACACAAAAAAGAATGGAAAAAGGGGAAAGATACAGAGGTATTTTTGTAAATCCTGCCATAAAAGCTTTTTGAACAAAAAGCGAAATAGGTCAGCCCGCTTACTCAAACACTATCTCCTGGATAAACAAATATATCGTGTGCTTGAACGTCGTGGTATTAGTCACAAAACCGTACAAAAAGCAATAGATGAATTGGATTTTGAATACCCTAAACTAACCCCCAGAGCCTGCGTTATCGGTATTGATACAACATACTTTGGAAGAAGGTTAGGCGTTGTAATTTTTAAAGACCTTAACCATCACGTCGTACTACATTGGGTATTTGTACAAAGTGAAAATCTTTCTACAGCAATACAGGGTATAGAATACCTCAAACAGCACGGGATAATCCCACTCGGGTACGTTGTTGACGGTACATGGGGGTTCTTTGTGCGTTATGGAGCTACTGACAGAGTGCAAATGTGTTTAAAACATATGAAAAACATTGTGAAACGGTACGTAACAACAGGGCCTAAGCTACAGGCAGGCAAAGATCTGAAACAAATTGTCGATAAGCTCCCGTTTATCGATGAACAGGATTTCAATTTTGAATATAACTTATGGCTAGCGAAGTATAAAGACTTCCTAAACGAGCGTACATATAATGAGGAGACTCATCGATGGGTATATACACATAGAAGGCTTAAAAGTGCCGTACGTAGTCTAAATAGGTATCGACCATACCTGTTCGTTTATCAACACCACCAGTACATCCCTGCGACAAACAACTCAGTAGAAGGAACCAATTCCGGACTGAAAGGATTCATAAAAGTCCACAGTGGCTTGCGTTTAGATAGAAAGTTGAAACTCATTCACTTTTATCTGAAAGAAAAGGCAACTTTTGAGTGGGGTAGGCAAAAATAGCAACCGTTTTTGGCCTTTAACCCCAGTTTTGTCATTCGCTCCCAACTCTCTTGTGGCATGTTAGGTGCAAGTACATCATGTCCGTCACCTTGCAACCTCTTGCGTAGGTACGGGAACCAATTAATACTGTTCATTCCAAAAGAACCATGAAAAATAACAAACTGCATTTCCTTGACCAAACTTATCTTAACCGTACATCCTGCCCTATTATACACGTTCCGCGACCATTGCGATATTTCCAGAAGGTAGAGGCCCTTGCAAGGTGAATCCAAGGTCGGTGTAGAACTTCGTTAGGGACTCCTCCGCAGGTGAGTGGGTGACGGAGAAATATGTATATTCCTTCGGGAATTCCATCCCCAGGACATATTTGACCAACTTGCTACCAACCTTTTGACGCCTGTATTCAGGGCGGACGTATAGTTCGGAAATGAATATCGAGTTGGGGAAATTATGGTGCTCCTCGCCCAGATATTTGGTGGTGATATAACCTGCAAGCTGATCGCCGGCGAAAAAACCGTAAGCACGCTTTGCAGATATGTAATCACGTGCGCTTGCGACGCACTCCCTTGGCACTGTCGCCTCAGTACATCTATCGCGAGTTTGCGAATTCCGATCCTCGTAGTATCGATGCAAGCAGGCCATCAACTCTGATAACTCCGATACCTCATCCCCCGTACAAGTGCGAATTGTTTCTACATACGGTATTCCCATGGCGAATATGAAAGAAAATCGGGGTGACCTGACTCGAACAGGCGACCTCTACATCCCGAATGTAGCGTTCTAGCCATCTGAACTACACCCCGTATTGTGAATTCCCATCGGGGGTACAGGACTCGAACCTGCGACCTCACGGCCCCCAGCCGTACATTCTAGCCATCTGAACTAACCCCCGACTTCGTGTATTATACACCATACGACGCGGTGCGGGCGTAGCAATTCTGTGAGTTCTATTTCCGATTACAGCAGTTACAAACAATACCAAAAGTACTATGAGTATATGGCGAGAAGGATTTGCATAAACGATGCCTCGGGCCAAAGATGCCCATCACCCACAAGTATCCGGAGACCGGTCGGTCGCGAAAAGGCCCTCACCCCCCTCTATGCGCTTGTGAATACAACGCTAACCAATCATTGACGTCCAACACATTGGTATATCCGTCTTTGTTCAGATCAAACGCCTCATTTCTGTCCTGCACACCGTTTATGAGCAATGCAAGGTCGTCCATACGCAGTTTGCCATCCTTGGTAAAATCACCCTTGACTGGTTTTGACGTAGGTGGCGGCTTATGTGGTGGAGATGGATTCGCTGGAGGTGTCGCTCCGGCCACATTCTGACGAATATATGGGAAGAAGTTTATCGTTTGTTCACCAGATACGGCTGTGCCGTCCGTCTGCAACTCCTTGAGCACTTGAATATAGACTGGTATCGGTGAGCTACCCTCAATTTTTGGACGATAAATACCAGTTGGCACACCCTTCTCCGGTATGACTGTGGCGGTAATACGCGAAGGTGATTTGAAAATAACAATCTGAGAACTATCTTGCTCTCGTTGTATGACCAGTTTGGTGGCATCCACCAATATGTATTTATTGAAGGCGAAATCGTCGAAATTCTCCCAGATCATCAATTTGGCATCTGTGGTTATCGATTGAAGACCCCCTAACGAAGATGCGTATGTACGCTCCTTCTGTGTTGGATTGTACCAAACAACAACATGTGATACCTGTTCATCACTCGATTTCTTCACTTTATACGTCCAACTATATCCACCTGCAGGTTGCTCCTCATCAACAGATACTTCAAACATATCGTACCCTAGATATTCAAGCCCTGGAGTCAATACAGATAGGAAACTGACTTGTTTTTGGCCGTGTTCTGGAGCGACTACGAAAAGACGATCACTATGCTTTTCACCACTGTAATTTTTTTTCGCTGTGGCCTTTGTATCCTGCGGGAACAATATATCGACATTCATATCAACGTTAGCACCGGCACTGTTCTTTACTTTATAACCAATATGCGTGAAGCCTTCTGAATTCGATCCGACACTTGCCGCAAAAGCAGGATAGTGAAGTAACCACTTAAACATATGCTTTTGTCCGTCACCAGGATCAATTTCATCCAACATGATAACCCCAGGGAAAAAAGACTTCGGCATAATCACCGTTTTCAATGCCTTTTCGATAGGTACGACCTCGTCAATGGACGGCTGTAACAAACCGTTTTTGGTGGATTTCCCCTGTCGATTCATAAAATGATTGTACGGGTATTTGGCGTCCGACTCTACTATATCTGCCAAACCTGTGGATAACAAGTTTTTTGTCACACCTAAGCTGGATGAGGAAACTGATGAACCCACTCCCCTGTCGAACCAGTTATCTATCAATACGGCATTCTTATTAGATAAACGCCCGCGATTATCATCTCTATACCCTATCTCATACTCGTTATCAGTCACTAGGGACGCTCCGTATGCAGAAAGTGTATAGCTGTTTGGATCATAATGCTGATGTACTTGAGACCTCCACCTGTTAACAAGCCATAAAGATACAGATCCGCTGGGCTCCCATCCATTCCTTAAAACATACATACCTCCGGGATAGATGTTATCAGGAATCGGTTGTTCTACGGTCCCTACGGATGGGAAATACTCCAGCGTAGGAATTTGCGCCTGTAATGGGGCGTGAGTATCAATATCGGTCGGATACCATAGAAGATAACCAATCTTATCAAACAAGGCAAACCACTCTGGCTTGTTTTTTGCTAGATCGGCCCCTCTAACCTGTTGCCACATCCATAAATGATACTTTGCGGAATTACGAACTTTCTCATCATCACTGTTCAACTCTTCCGCTATTGTGTATAAATACTCGCCGTATATGTTCTTATCATATGAATTGTCCCCGTATACTGGGAAACGGTTATCACTCATATTTCCGTATGTAAAAAAGTTCCAAATATTCGATGCACCTGTATCTTTCAAAATATCTTCCCCGGTTGTATTCTTTAAAGCATATGCAAACATCAACGCTTGCCCGGTACCGTATCCCTGATATCCATGACCTTCCGTATAATCTCCGGCCGGATTGAAACCGAGCTCAAACATCCCAGATATCGATGTCTTGGCAGTCGTCAGCCATTCCGCAGATTCTGGTTCATCTTGTAATTCCAAGGCTATATTACCCAAGCATGCGGACAGGCCTCCGTTCCAATTCAAGCCGGATACCAGGTAATCAGAAGCATTTGTTTTTGCAGGATCGTTTCCGGAAGCAAGACTCATCCAGCCATTCAACCCAGCCCCCCACCTTTTCAGAAAAGTACGGTAAGCATGGTCCTCAGACGCACTCAGGTGAGGTCTCAGTAAATCGTACGATAATGCCATGCTGTTGCAATACACGGCATGATCAAACGGACGCCCTTGCCCCCAAGGACGCACGCCTGACTTGAATTCATACGGCTCACCACCAGTAATATGTGAACGCATGATAGCAAGAGCTTTTTGACGCGACTCATCATCACCAGTCAAGAAGGAGTGGACACTATTGTCAATCAATGCCCTATGCCATTGATAATCGTGTGCAGGTGGAGCCTTCAGCGAATTCAGTACCATCGCTTTCGAAGATTTGGAACCATCTTTGTTGATCTCATCCAAAATCTTTTGTTTCTGCGCCCTTGTGATCAGGACTGTATCATATTCGTCGGCGGATGCTGATGTTTGTGTAATCGGCACAGTTTCATCAGATGTTTTGCGTGTCGTGTATATCAAGACGCAGCCAGACGACACTAATATCAAAAGTGCGGCGAATAAGAACTTTCCTTTCGTGGTTGTCAATTTTGATATATACATTCTAACGATTATCAAACCCCTAACTTATGAGAGATACAGGAATCTTACAACGGATCATCAACAGATGGAGGTAATATATTTGATGTAAACCTGTATCTTGGATTGAAAGTTACATACAGATCGCGTTCTTCATCCATCGCATTAGCACCAATCTTTCGATGATATATTTTGGCCGTCACATTTTTTGGGGAACTGGCGACAACTTTTGGGAAATGATTGCGATTATGATCTTCACTTCTCTCCCACGTCAAAGTGATAGGTTCCGGTGAAGATAGCAATGGTATGTATTCGCCATAGTTGCCGTCGTCCTGTACCTCCAGAGTTGTAGCCTCCACCAGAATATAAGTCCTATCTCTGTAATTTGCCTGCTTGTCAAATATAGCCAGTTTGGCATCTGTCTTGACCGAACCCACGTTGACAATGTCTCGATCCGGATTGTAAACAATATACCCGTACGTCGTAGAATCGGATCTCTTGTGGTATGTGTATCTGTAAATATATGGAGGATCTTGAGATGATGAATCATGTTCAATCTCGAGTGTCTCGCCATTGTACAACAACCCCGGGGCCATCACCGTCAAAAATTCTACGCCATGAGTCAGATGAGATTGCGTTACTACGATCACTTTATCTTTATGATCTTCACCATCATAATTGTCTCGAGTCTCTATATTGATCGCAGTTGGCTGTAGGAAAAACAACGACATATCTATATATGCACCCTTATTGTTTTTTACTTTATATGCAATGCCTTTTGAATGATGTTTCCAGGGTAGGGCACGTGATCTTTGTGATGGGTAGCGGAGCAACATTCTAAAAAGATGTAACCCGTTGTCATCAATGGCATGTTCATCCAACATCACCGTTCCAGGCAAGAGACTTTTCGGAAGTATCATAATCTTATTTGCTCTAATTTCAGGCTTCACTTCATTTATACTTGGTTGCAGTAAAAAGCCGTTTTTCAGAGGCCATATATTGGACTGTCGGAAAAATGATCTGTATGGATAACTTGCGTCAGAGTCTATGATATCTGCAACCTCCGTTGACAGGAAGTTACGAGTCAATCCCAGACTGGCGGGGGCCGTTGAGGATGTCGCCCCGAAGTCGAAAACTTTATCAAAAATTACTGCGTTTTTGTTTGCAAGACGGCCTCTTTTTGGATCATGATAAGAAATCCTGTCTTCATTGTCTGAGAGTACGTCAGCTCCGTATGCAGAGTACGTAAACGTATTCGGATCATAATGTTGATGGACCTGCGCTCGCCACCTGTTTTGAACCCACACGGTTTGTGCTTCTTCGGTGTTCCACTTTGTCCGCAAGACATACATTCCGCCTTTTCGTTCTTCACCTGCCAGTCCGGATTTTGAGAAATCTTGTTCAGGCGTACTACTCGATGGAAAATACTGCCCGGTTTGCAGGCCGTCTTCATCCGGATCTGTGGGGTGTAATCCGACCGGATACCACATAAGATATGCGATCTTGTCAAAGGAAGAGAAATGACGGGGGCGATTGTCGGCTCCCGCATACCCTCGCACATGATCCCACAACCATTTGTGATATCCCGCATTTCCATCGTTATGTTTAAATTCGTCATTCAAAAAGTAAAGGTATTCACCGTACAAGTCCGTCGAATGGGTGTTGTCACCATATACGGGGAAGTGGTTCCCACTCATATACGCATAAGTGAAGAAGTCCAACATATTCCGAGCTCCGGAGTCATTAAATAAATCTTCACCCGTTTTATTCTTCAATGCATACGCAAACAAAATATCCTGCGGGCTACTATATCCTTGATAGCCATGCCCCTCGATATAATCCCCGCCCGGATTATAAGCATACTCAAAATGGCCGCGCACTGCCCTCGTCGCAGTATCCAACCACTTATCAGACTGCGGATAATCTGGCAATACGAGAGCGATATTCCCCAGGCAGGCAGCCATTGACCCATTTATATTTAACCCGCCGATCAAGTAATTGTCCGCATTTTGTACATCCCCTTCATCGGCGCGGGCGGAAAACCAATTGTAACTGCCGGTTCCCCAACCCACCAACAACCGTCTATAAGTATGCTCCTGAGATGGAGACAAATACGGCTTGATCAAGTCATATGAAAGGGCCAAACTATTACAACTCGGGCCCGAAGTGTAGGGATGTTCGCTTCCTCCCCACGGGCGAACGCGAGGTTCGTATTTGTACGGATCTGGGCCAAAGACTTTATCATCTAGAATATTGACAACCGTATTAAGTGCCTCTCGATCACCTGTCAAGTAAACATACAAGCTATTGCTGATCAAGGCAGCATCCCAAGTCCACCTACTTGTCTGAGGCGATTTTAGATCTTCGAGGCCCGACGCCTTGGTCGGGTGCTCGGAGGGGTTATTTATTTCATCCAATAGGTGCTGTCTCTGCAATTTAGTCAACAATACTGTGTCGTATTCCAAGTTGGATGCATGTGTGTCGGTAATCTGTATATCGGTCTCTGAGGATCGATTATTGACAATATACAGTACCAGTATAAGTGAAGCGATGATAAGCAACGACAACGCAAGGTGTTTCTTGTTTCTAAACGCCTTTGGAATATGCTGAAATATTCTTATCGGTTTGGTTATGCCGTCCATCAAGCAAATCTTCAGCCTATCTTAGTTTAGACTCAGTGTCTCAGAAAAAGACATTGAGCTTATTTCATTCGTAAGTATATAATATGCATACAGTATTGCCAAGAAAACATGATACATTCATTCTTGTTAATCAAATTAATCAAAGTTACAAATAGTTCCAGTTGTTATATAATGACTATAGACATTTGCAAGTAGGAATCGTATCTATGAATTCAGTGAACAAAGACCTCTCAAAAAAACGTATTTATCCAAAGCTAGCGATAGCACTCATTTTCGCAATTGTAATAATGGTAGGTCTAAGGTTCATAGGCAGTGAATGCGGGATTTTCGGTAAATTTTCCGAATGCGCCAAGTCAAACAATACTGTCAGATCGGCCCAAAGGTCCCAAAGCAAAACGGCAGAGGTCGCCACGGAAGGCGGAGGGAAATACGAAGAGTACTCCCCGGACTTGGTGGGATCCGAAGATATCACCGTATTGTTCTTTTATGCATCATGGTGCCCCTCCTGCACCGAACTCAAGAAAAACCTACAGGGCGATGTCGAAAACGGGAATATACCCACCAATATGATTATTCTCGAAGTCGATTACGACAAAAACAAGGAATTGCGCAAGAAATACGATATAGTCACCCAGCACACTCTGGTATGGATCGACAAGGACGGGACAGAGATCAAGAAATGGATCGGTGGCGACACATTGGACACCATACTGCGTCAATTGGATTGATTTTCTCACTGAAAAAATGTAAATTATCCGAGTTAAACTCAAGCACTCGCACATGAACATCGCATTGATCGCAATATCTTTTTTGTCGGGCATGCTGACCGTGTTTTCTCCATGCGCTCTGCCGATACTGCCTTTGGTGCTCAAGTCCGCGACGACAGGTACAGCTACGCTCGACACAATTACCGGCGATGACGATGGCAAATGGTCTATGTTTTTTCACAAAATCTTGCTCAAATACAAACGGTCGTTTGTCATTGTAAGCTCTCTTGCGGGATCTGTATTCGTATTCACCGTTTTGCTAAAGACAACATTGATCTTCGTCGGTCTGCCCGATGCTTTTTGGCCGGTGTTGTCAGGTTTGCTTATCACGTTGTTGGGCGTCGCCTCGGCTTTTCCCAAATTGTGGACGGCTGTATCTGTGAAATTACGTTTATCGACATGGTCATCTGGACAATTGGACCGAAACGCTCGTAAGCAGTCAACCGTAGGCGAATTATTGACGGGATTGGCTTTGGGGCCTGTATTCACAAGTTGCAGTCCCACATATGCATTTATCCTCGGTATCGTATTGATAGAAAAAAGGGTCGTACCTGGGACGGTATACCTGGCTGTTTACATAATCGGATTGGCGACGGTACTTATCATGATTTCAATCTTCGGCGCCACGATCGTCGGTAAATTCGGGAAAATCGCGGATGAAAACGGAGTGACCAGGAGGCTGTTTGGCGTACTTTTCATAATCATCGGTATTGCCATCATGTTTGGATGGGACAAAAGTTTAGAGGCATATCTGATCAGCAACGGAGGCACCGGGTTCGGAGGTTTCGAAAATCATCTACTAAAATATGTGCGATAAATCATGTACAAAGATAAACTGCGAAATCCCAAGATCATCTATATTGTTCTGATTTCGTCGCTCATCGCAACATTTGCGTACCTCGCCATCAAAAATTCATGGGTTGGACAATTCTACACATATTCGCATCAGCAAAACGACGAGGGGCAAAGCTCGTATGTGGAGGATGATGTGCAACAGGTTGAAGGGAATTTTTTGACAGGGCTTGACTACACAAGTTCATCGATCGATATTGGCAAGATTCAAAACAGCGGAGTGGGAGTGGATGGGATACCGGCAATTGTCCGCCCCAAGTACGTCACACCGGACGATATTCGCAATTCGGTCGATGACAGGACGTACGGGATTGGAGTGTATATAGACGGTGAGGCGAAGTTCTACCCGTATTCCATATTGGTATGGCATGAAATAGTCAATGCCGTAGTCGGAGGTAAACCGGTAATCGTGACCTTCTGTCCTTTGTGCGGGACAGGCGCTGTGTACGACCGTCGCGTTGGCGACAAAACATTTGTGTTTGGTGTATCGGGAAAACTCTGGCAGAGTAACATGTTGATGTACAATCGAGAATCCGACCCGGAGGACGAGTCACTGTGGTCGCAGATTCTCGGTGAGGCGTTGGTGGGCAAATATGTCGGCACCAAGTTAGAATTATTGCCCTCACAAACCACTACTTTGTCGCAATGGCGCAAGGCTTATCCGGATACGCTCGTTTTATACACCGACACCGGTTTCAATAGAGATTACAATCGCGACCCGTATGGTGATCCGTCAGGCGATGAAGATTCTCCGCATAATTACTATTGCAATAGGGATGTGTACTTCCCCGTGGACCATACGGACGATAGGTTTCCTCCCAAAACGCAGATAGTCGGCATCGATATCCCCGGCTTCATACCGGTCGCCCTGGTGATGGGAGATGCCAAGGATGGTGTCGAGTACAAGGTGGAGCTTACGCCGGTCGAGGCTTCAAAAGACAAACTCACGCTCAGTGTCTTCTTCGACGAGCTACATATGTTGCATGTTCGCAAACGCGATTCGGACGAAGAGATTCCGTTCATAGGAGGGTTTTGGTTTAGCTGGGTGGCAGTGCATCCGGATACGGAGGTGGTCAAGGTCGAGTAGCGGACTACCGGGCCCGGGGACTATCGTTATGGAATAACTCATCTTTGCGCTCTCGCAACAGTACCAGGAGGTCCTCCCATACTGCGTATATATTCTCATTAACACTGATTTTTTCGTCTTTACTCATTAGCATCTTCCAAGTGACTTTGTACTCCTGCCACGTCTTACCACCATCTTCATATATACTCAATACAGGCAACAATTTATCCAAAGCATATACAAACTTTGCCTCCGGATTGGCTTTTGATTCGTATTCGGCGATCTATTCGACAAGTTCGGGGAACTCAGGGAACTCCTTTTTGATACGCAACATCGCTTCATGTTCCCTGGCCTGTTTGGATTCCCGTTTCTTCCCGTCCTTTGTATAAAAATACGTATCACCTGCATATGTCTCCACAAGGTCGTGAACTAATGCATAGCGGACCACTTTGTCAACATCGTAGGATAGTTTGCCGGATTCTATGATGTACCAACCTAGCATCGCCAACTGATACGAATGCTCGGCATCATTTTCGAGCCTATCCTCGCCATTCGCAAAAATAGTTCGTTGCACACGTTGAAATTGATGTAAGAGGTCTAAGAAGTTTAAGAGCTTTTCCATGGTATTTGTTTGAAAAAATTTACTTTAGTAATGGTAACTTCGTGTATAATACGTATATTATGCCACAACATGCGACTATCAATCTATCAGAAGTGCAGGAAACGGAAAGTCTGAATCGTGACAGCTTTGGAATTCCCTTATTGCCAGAAGATTTTGTCAGTGAACATGGGGGCTTTCTGAATGCCACCATCCACCTTTTTACCGATATAACACAGAATCGTGAAAAATTCATCAAAGTTTCGATCAGCAACGCATCAAAATCCAATGTGCTGGCTCCGTTTTACTATACAAAACCCGACCCTGGTACAGATGACCCTCGCAATCCGAAAAATATAACTTTTGTCGATGAAAAATCTCTCAACAAATTGCGAAGCGGATACGTCCTGCTCGCACTTATACCACAACAATCATGGCCGTATCGTCAAATTTGGGGCAGTAGGAATCATATGCATGCCCCAGTTACTTCGTCGTCACCGGGACTCGTATGCGCAGTCTACGACGATGAGGAGGGTTCCTGGTCCACTCGATCGTTCTTTGAGTTGGAGAATATAGAATTTGCAAACGGAGGTGGGAATTTAGATGAACTGATTTCTTTGTGAGTATGCGAGTAAAAGAGAATCGTATAGCGAATGGTTATCGATATTCTTTGTTATCGTTTATTGACAAAGACGACCTCGTTCTTGACGGAGATGGGCACACTCTTGACGGAATGCATCAAGTAGTGCATTTATTGGAACTTCACAATTGCCACAACTGCGTAGTTCGCAACTTGACGTTTCGTAACAGAAATACAGAAGCCCTAAGCAAAGTCAAACCCTCTGACCTACCAAAACGAAAGGTTTTGTCAATATTCGGTCTAATAGACGGCGGGGCTGTAGTCATAACAGGGGACACAAACGTAACTTTCGAAAACTGTGACTTCATCGCCAACAACTCACTCAGTACTATGTGGAGGGGCGGTTTCCAACCAATCAACAGGTACCGCCACATTCCACAACTGTACTTTCCAAAGTAATTGTGCCGGTCATACGGGTTCGGCAATCGATAATTTGACAACCGGCTCGTCGGTGCAAATTGAAAGCTGTAAGTTTCATAACAATATCAGCAATACGTGGTACAAGAGTAATGCACCTCATGGTCAAGTATCGTTGTTTCCTAAAACATCAGCAATGATTACGAATTGCTGTTTTCGAGGCGGTTCCATTCCGTTTGACTATTACAACAATTCAACAATTCGATTGTCCCACAATACATTTGTCGATTACGATGACTGGGATCCGACTACCCCTACTGTACGCGATAGAAGATTGTTCATCTCGGTACTCAAGGAGAAAATAGGCCTTTTTAGGAAATTCTTACCAGTAGGTTGGAAACTGATACGTAAGACCCGCCTAAATAGAGGGTCATATGGTTATCAGCTTACTCTGACAAAAGATCAGTAACTTCCACTGTTAACTGGTTCAGCTTCACTCCATTCCTGAAGTTCGCAACATGTTTAGCGGCTAATCTTTGACCGCGTAATGCAAATTGCGCTTTATCGATTGCCTTGCGCAGATAACATACTGCCATCTTCTCCTCTAAACCTACTGGTGTGTAGCCAAGTTCATGAACAAAACCCTCAATCATTTTTTCTTTCTTTGGGTATGCACTCGTCCAGGTCGGGGCCGTTCCAAGTTCACAAACAGGATCGAATATAACAGCATTCTCCCAATCAAATATCGCCACCACTTCTGTCCCCTCATACCTAATATTATGGTCAGACGGGTCGTTGTGCACCAAATAGCCATAGCTCTGTTGGGTGAACAGTCGTGCTACACGATCGGACATGAAAAACTCCTTAATACTGTTCATACCTTGAGGGTCAATCATTCCAAAAAGCGTTAATATCCGTAAGTCATGTTCCAAATATGCTGTCAGAAATTGTATGGGTGAATTGAAAGTTCCTACGTACTGTCCTCGTTTATTCTTTGTTATACGCCCCCAACCTTTTCCCTTCATCGGTACTTTGTACTCTCTAGCCACCATTTGACCCAATTGAAACGCAATTTTCCCATAATCGGATTCAGTTCCATCAAATTCATATAAGCTTGCTCCAGGTAGTACTTCCATTATCTGAATATCAAAGTTAAAGTGCTTTCGTGAAATATCACTCCACAAGATCGTACTACTTGGAATCGATACCCTCTTATACATATCAGCGAAATCTCGTTCAAAGCTCATGTATTTTTCAATTATACTTTCTATCGGGTTTATACGTAACACGACATCCTTTTTACCGCCTAACTCAACAAATATTATCAAGTGCCCTGTACCAGCGTGATCTGTATAACGATAATTCACCACTTTTTCATTTAAAGCGTAGCGAATAATCTCAGGAATCAGTGAATAATCAAAAGAATCGTATCTTCGTTGCAACTCGCGAATTAGCCAAGATGGACGATGCACGTTGTAATAATAAACTCCATCCTGATCATAGTCGTACTCAGCCTCTAAGCTAGCAAGTTCCTTTTCAAACTTCAAATAATCTACCATAAGGAGTATAATAACACGCGCAACACCCATATGATAGCCCTGATCAAAGTACACACCAAAGCATCCGAACAAAAGGTCGCACCAAAGGAATTACCAACCCCTACGAACTTCGTGAAGTTTCCGATTGATGCGACGTATGACGTATACCTGCGGGCCTCACCCCATGACAATCAGGCGAATATAGAACTTATCAAACTTCTGAAAAAGCATTTCAAAACAAAAGCCGTGCACTTAGTGGCGGGAACCAAATCACGATGGAAGATCGTCAGTATAGGCGAGACTGTCAAATAAAGCTTTTTTAAACGATGCCCTCCCCCCGCCCTTACGGTCGGGATATAGGCTAAACAAACTTCGTTTGTCCCAAATCTCTCTATACTATCCGTAAAAGTACTCGCGTCAGTGGCAAGTCACAATCCTGATGGCATATGATACATATACATGCTCACCAATACGATACAGCACCAGTGTACACTCAAGTTTCGTTCTCACTGTAGTTCAACACAATGAGCGGTTGCGACGATTTGGGAGCTACTTCATCCCCACGCCCTTACGGTCGGGGAATTACGCCGGAGGCATTAAATTTCTATGAAACACGGGGACATTCACCCCTGCCAACCATGCGGTCGGGGGATCATCCCGGTGGCACCAATTCTGACCCCAAATCCAAACGCTCTCCCCTACCCTCCTTAACGAGTAAATATGTGAATACAAAGAAATAGGCAGTATACACAACCACCTGATTGGTGATAGCATCGGCCAGCGTATCGTTCCTGAGCAAAAACAACAAAGTCTGCAACACAATCAAAGCCAGTAGCCAATATATATGCTCTTTTTGATCCCTGATAATCAAATAATTCAAAATCATATACGCAACGGCGTAAAGCCCCATCGATAGTCCGATCATACCGACGTAGGGAGCAATTTCTGTGTACTTACCGCCAAAAACGATTGATACCACAAGGTCTGCCGCGAAGAAATAACCGGCAGAGATCGTCAACACGACAATACCGGTCAACGACACCACCAACAAAAACATTTTCTGTTGCGCTTTCCTGGTTTTCTCCTTCGCTATATTGGCAAACATGGCAGTCGCGACTATTGTAGCCCCGAAAAAAACAATCCTGCCCAATATGGTCACCGATGAGTACGAAGCACGGTTTGACGGATTGACAAGCAAAGTGGCGAACGCCTGCCCGAAATTAAAAAGCAAATACCCCAACGTAATATGAAACACAGACTTAAGAGACAATTTCAAAGGCTTTTTCGGAAGCTCGGACTGCGGATCAAATTTGATAAACGGCCACACGACAAATGCGACAAACATAAACGGTATGGAGAAAACCAGTATAGGGACTGTCGGACCGGCGATGAATCGTACAAAAAAAACTCCTATCAGAAACTTCAAAATATTGCTCACCATAGCTAAAAAGTTTGCAAGTTTGACTTTTTGTAAACCAAACAATAGACCTTGCGTATTGGGGATCATGATGCTCCCATATGAAACAGGTGCCAACAAGATTGTGTAGCGCAGTGGGATATGAAATAAACTTGAAACAACGGGTGAAGCAAAGACAAAGAAGACTGCCACAACCAGAGCATAAGTGTTCAGTTGTTTGAACAGAGCCTTCTTAAATTGACTCAAATTCTCGTGCCTATGTTTGGCGACCAGCTTGGTGACGGCCGATTGCAGTGTAGTGGTAGTCACTAATATCAAATACAACAACGCCACGACGGCACTGAAGATTGCAAAATCCTCCTCCGGAAGATCTCTTGCCATCGCGACATTGAAAAGATAATTGGTAAAGCTTGCTACTACGCCGAAGATCGTCGTGATAAATAGATCGGTAAAGAGCTTCTTATTCGTTTTGTATACCCGATACAATCGTTTCATCCTCTCTTGTCTTGTTTATCCAACCGTCGCCAACTTTCAACGATGCGTTGCAGTAGTGTAATTACCGATAAAACGAAAAGTACTACAAAAATATATATTCCCATATCGTGTCCACATATTAAGAATTGTCGACCAACCGCGATATAGATTGTCAGTATGCCAATGAATAGAATTCGTTCCGGACGTTCAATCAAACCTATATCAAGTTTATCCGATTTGCTCGAGGCCAGTTCATAACGAGAACGTGTGTACGAAATCAATAGACTGACGCAGATAAGCAATGTCCCGTATATCATCGGTATACGCATCGCGTAGGTAATTCCCAGTACGTACGCAATGTCCGCGATCCGATCCAAGGTTGAGTCAAGAAATGCGCCAAATGGAGTTTCCGTGCCAGTCGCACGGGCCACGGTCCCATCTATAAAGTCCAACGCTGAAGCCAGTAGAAATACCAAGGCTATACGATAATGATCTTCGTACATAGTAACCAAGTAGCCAAGCGACATCAGGAATCCGAATATGGTGATAATATTTGGATGTATCCGCATAAAGGGGCGAGCCATTTGCTGTGCAAGGTTGTTCAGACGTCTTCTGTGCTGACCGATCATAGGCAATGATACCATAACAGGCGGAACCCGCACCCCGACCCCGGGGTTGGAACCCTACCTTTGAGACGAAACGCCGTGGACACGGCGTTGGCGTACAGAAAACCGTGATTTTGCACACATACGCTGGAGACCGAACGCACAGCATATCCCACCTTCGTAC
>JALWDW010000022.1 GCA_027036675.1 Candidatus Dojkabacteria bacterium | reverse complement strand
GGCTTTTCCTTACTTATCAGGACCAAAGTTAAGTAATTATTTCATATTTATATTATTAGCATATTCAGATTTAAAGCTTAAAAATACACATTTAATTTCGATTATTCCTGATACTCACATAATGCAAGCAACAGAGGTTTTAGGTATTTTAAAAAAAGAGGAAGTAAATCCAAAGTCAGTTGAAGATGCTTGGAAAGAACTGTTAAAAGATACAAAGTACTCTCCTATAGATTTTCATTCAATTTTGTGGAATTGGTCAAGAAATAATTTTAATCCGTCGATAGAATGAGGTGTTTTTAAAATGAAATTCACCTCTGATCCATCTTCAACTTTAAAAGACGAAAAGATCAAGTTTATAAGGTATAAAAGGAAGTCTATCTGATGAATGAGGCCGAAAAATACTTTTTAAACTTCTCTGGTCTTACCCGCACCCTGCTGTACACTCTTGCAAGCTCTCAACCCAAATCGCTCCCGTTGCTTGCAGCTTCGCATGTCCGTAAACGTTGTACAAAACACTTCAAATAGAACGGCCTAAGGATATAGATACACAAGCCCCGACCCCGTTTGCAACGACCAGTACTATTGCAGTACAATGAGGTTGTTGTTTTGTGAAAACCTTAATTCCATATACAAAATATACAAAAAGTGGACAGACCGAAGATGAATGAACCCTATCACATATAAACACTGTTAGAATCTCCGCAATTAAACCGACTCGACAAGCCATGGGTAGACCAATCATTACGTTATTTATGCTAATATCCGTTGATGGGAAAATCTCCACAGGTTGCACCGATCTGATGGACTTCGATCGAGACCTCCCCAAAATAGTCGGAGTCGGTGAAGGACTGCAACAGTACTACGATATAGAACAAACTACGGATCTTTTCTCGCTGAACTCTGGGAAGGTCCTTGCCAAAATCGGGGCCAACCGTCCGCAACCACATATGGCCAAGACCGAGATGTCTTTCTTGATAATCGACAACAAACCACATCTTGATCAGACGGGTGTGGACAACTTCATCAGAAAAAGTAAACGATTGTTTATCATTACTGACAACCCGTCGCACCCGGCTTTTGAACGACGCGGAGAGGACAACTTGGAAATTATATACTACGACGGGAATATCGAATTCTCGGATCTGTTTAGTAAACTTAAAAGAGAGTTCGGGATTGAGCGGATGACAATCCAGACCGGTTCGACTCTGAACTCTGTCTTCTTGCGACAAGGTTTGATCGATGAACTCTCGATCGTGGTGGCCCCGGCTTTAGTCGGCGGAGAGCGTACCCCCTCTCTGATAGGGGGTACCGGTCTCAGATCATCACGTGAACTGCAACACATCAAAGCGTTGATACTGACTGGAGTAACACAGTTGGACGAGTCGTATCTGCATTTGCGGTACAAAGTGATCAACGAAACCACCATCAGTGACTAGGCTACCCTCACCGGATATTCGGAAAAACCCTTTTCACAAAATTTGATACAGCCAGCGCTATGATCAAGACCAGGATGATCACACTGCTTGGCGGGATATCGACAAACCAAGCGACGAGAAGCCCGATATGCATGCAAGCGATACCGAAAATCACCGAAAGTACGGTAAGCGATTTAAATGTTGCGGCAAAATTGCGAGCGATCAATACGGGGATCACAAGCAACGCTCCAATCAACAGACCGCCGATTGTTTTCAACTCAACAAGTACCGTAAGTGCGACCAGTATGAAGAAAAGCAATTGCATCAATTGGGGCTTTGACGAATACGGTACACGGTACGGAGGGGATTGCACTACACTAAGCATAGGGTACCAGAATACCGCCAATGTCGTGATCACACCAATCGCAAGCAAGATCATCATTTTCAATTCGGTCGATGTCACTGTCAGGATGCTGCCGAAAAGATATGTATCGAAGGATACCGCCTGATTTCGCGCAGTATGTATAAATGCGAGCGCAATAGCCAGTCCGCCACTCAAGAATACCATGGAAAGAGCATCCGTGGCGTATTTCTCACGCACGACAACCCACCATAGCAAGACGGCCCCGAAAATCAATACGGCAAACGCCCCAACAAGCGGTAAAAACCCGAAAACCGCAGCCATACCGACTCCCGCCAATGCGATATGGGCGAACATATCCGATGCCACCGATTGTCTACTCGATACTACCATAGGTCCGAGCAACCCGGTCAACACAGCCGTCACCGTACCTGCCAAGAAAGCGTATTGTACAAATGTTAACGTAAAAATATCCGTAATCATAACCTGCAAACAATCTTAAAGCATGTTGGAGTGCGTACCTCGCTGGCAAAATCAGAGGGCCTGTATTCCCGCACCGCGCCATTGTACAGATAGAGTACGGAATCACTTATACTCAGGACGCTATCCATATCGTGCGAAATCAGTACCAATGTAATACCGTGTGTCCGATTCAGATGATGCAACAACCGATATAGGTCTTGCCGCGAGGCATAGTCAACGGAAGCGAGAGGCTCATCAAGGACCATGATGTTTGGATCGTTGAGCAGAGCTCTGGCGATTGCCACACGCTGTCGTTCCCCGCCCGAAAGAGAATATATATCCTGATGTAATTTTTGCTCGTTTATCCCGACATGCGCCAATGTTTGCACGACGGTGTCGATACTTGCATCATTTCGCAAACCGTAGAATTTATTTGCCGTACTGCGGATAAACTCGTAAACCGACAATGGCAACGAGTATTTATCTGTCTCGGCGAACTGCGGTATATACGCAATCCTTAGCGACTCATCTACACGTACCGTGCCATGGAAATCAGTATCAAAACCGAGGAGAATATTCGCCAGCGTGGTCTTGCCGGAGCCGTTTGGACCGATAATGCCAACCACGTGTCCGGCAGGTATGGAGAAAGATACGTCGTCCAGCACAACCCTGTTCCCGTATACTTTGCGCAGGTTGTCCACCTTGATGACAGGTTTATCGTGTTTCACAATCGTACGCTTTTTTCAAATTATCTAAGTTTCGGTACATTCCGTCGATATAGTCGCCATCTTCTGTACTGACGGCCAAGGAATTTATAGGTATCAACGCAAGACCGGTTTCGTCGGCGATGGTTTCTGCGTATTCTTTCACGCTGTTTCCCTCGGTGAGAATGGCGATCATTTTCTCATCCTGCGCGAGTTTTGCAAGTTGCGCCAGCAGGTCGGCGGATGGTTTGTCGAGCGTGGACAATCCGGCGATCGGGTGCATTCGCAAGTCATATCGTTCACTCAGGTACCCAAATGCATCATGTGATACCATGGAACTGTGTACGGAGCAATTGTCGTAGGCGAGTTGCTGTGCGTATGTCTTGTCGAGCGCCTCGAGATCATTTGCAAGCGACTGAGCGTTGTGTCGGTAATATTCCTCATGTTCAGGATCGAGCTTCACAAATTCATCGGCAATGTGAATGACGGTTTCTTTGGCCAATACCGGATCCAACCACGTGTGCGGGTCGTATCCTCCATGATGGTGTAAATCCCCATACGAACCGGCCTGTTCTTCGCGTCCGTCGTCGCGCGAGTCTACCTTGCGTAACTGCAGGTGTTCTGTCGCTACAAATACGGGTATACCCTTGGCCTCCAATTGGCGCGCGGTACCCTCACCCCAAGGTTCCAGACCAGCCCCTTGCAACAATACGAGATCCGCCTTGTGCATCAAGGTTATATCCTTGCTTGACGGAGTGAAATCATGAGGGTCGCTACCTTCGCCGATATTGATCACATCCATCTGGTCACCGGCGATCTGCGATGCGAAATAGTACAGAGGGTAAAACGATGCGACAACTGTCGGTTTGCCATCAGGCTTTTCTCGGTTCGCAAGCCGGTCTCGGCCGTATACAAAAAACAAGGCGACGACCGGTACGGCGATTGCCATCAGGATAAGTGCTGTTTTTCTGCTCATATCATCATCTGGAGTCAACAGTGTTCTGCGTCGTAGGAAAAACTGGTGGGCGACAAGGGACTCGAACCCCTAACCCCCTCGGTGTAAACGAGGTGCTCTAGCCAGTTGAGCTAGTCGCCCGCAGATGCACAATTTTACACCACAAACAGCTTTTTGCCAACAACAATTATCATGCCTCGATGATACGGCCGCTATCCATGCGTACAACATGATCGGTCCTGTCCGCTATATTCTGATCATGCGTGACGATGACCACGGTTGTATCCCGGTCCTCCTTAAGCGCCAGAATTATATCGAGAACCTCGTTGGCCGTTTTGGTATCGAGGTTTCCGGTGGGTTCGTCGGCCCATATGATCTTGGGCTTGTGGACGACTGAACGGGCGACGGTAACCCTCTGTCTTTGGCCTCCGGATAACTCGTTGGGCCTATGATGCAATCGGTCTTGCAACCCGACGTTTCGCAATGCCTCTTCCGCGATTTCCCTTGCTCGCTTGGGCGGTATGCCATTGATTAACAATGGCACTTCCACATTTTCCAAAGCGGTCAGCACAGGTATCAAGTTGAAGGTTTGGAATATAAATCCCATATTTTTGGCGCGGAAATCGGTACGTTTTTTGTCTTTCATCTGTGCCAGATCCTGCCCGTCAATCGTGATCTGCCCTTCGGTCGGAGTGTCGATCCCGGAAATACAATTCAACAAAGTCGTCTTCCCGCATCCGGAAGGACCCATGATTGACAATACGGAGCCCTGTGGGATTTGTAAGTTTATCCCGGACAATGCTTGCACTTCGTTGTCAGTACCGAAGTTGTATATTTTGGACAAACCTTGTACATCTATCAAAGTTTTTTTCTTGGTCATTTTGGAATACTGGTTAAATTAAGTATATTCACATCATTCCGGATAATTTGTAGCCTCGACCGGAGACATCTTCGACGCTTGTCTGGCCGGCAATATGGAAAAGAAAATCGAAATCACGTAGAGAAGGACGAGTAAACGGAACAATGCTAGCCATGGGATTGTCATGACCAGGGTTTGTTCGGAATCGTTGGCTGCTCGAGTGAAGCTTTGCATGGAAAATATGCCCATAGAACCGCCTATCAATATACCCAGCAAAGCTAACAAGGATGACTCCAGTATGAAACTTGCCAATATCATGCCACTTTGATAACCGAGACTTCTGAGCATACCGATCTGTTGGCGACGCTCGTTGGTGGATCGTAGCATCAGTATGGCCAATCCGGAGGTGCCTATCAGTAGCGCAAATACCAAAAAGCCTTGTATCAGCTTATAAAGCCCGTCCATCATCGACGTAACCTGTCCAAGGATTTGCGAGACATCCTGCAAGACTTGAATATTGTAATCAAGCGACTTTTGTTTGATTGCTTGTGTGATCGAGTCATTGTCGACGCCATCAGCATAGTCTATCAGGAGTTGATACGAGGTTCCCGGGATAACGTACGGGCCCGGGTATATTTGGTTCAAGGTGGCTTGAGAGATTACCAGCCCTGTGGCAAACGGATCTCCGCCCGCAAATGAGGCCTGTTCGTCGGAGAGTAGGCCTATGACCTTAAGCTTGTGAATTTGTCCGTCGGGGAGTAGCACGGATAGCTCGTCTCCACTGTGAATCTGCGGCGGGATGAAGCCGTCGGGGCTGAAACCTTTGTTGCGGAAATCAGTACCAAGCAAGACGGTACCGGGAGAGTTCAACAATTCTGCGTATACGTCGGTATCTGATTTCGTATCGTCCTCTTTTTCGTACAGTTTGGGCAGTTGTTGCATCGCATAATCGTCTGTAATGACTGACAAAGAAGTTTGATATAGATCATCCGCATTGACACTTGCCAGTGGTTTGTTCTTCATCTCGATCTGTTTTGTTGGCGTCAAGTCTTTGTATTTGAAATCCGCTAATTTGGCTGGCATCGACATGAATTTCTGTATTTGCCTGACACCGTCTATCGAAGCGATATCGTCTGCAAGACTGTCAATCCGTTCATTTTCGGAGAAATCGGGCACGATCATCAATTCACTTGCACCGATCACAGTGGCATTTCTCATCTGCCCCAATTCGTCATTTACCATATTTTTCTCAATGCTTATCATCGTGAGCATGAAGACGGTAAGCCCAAACATGATCAGTGTAATGAAAGTTCTGGTGCGGTTGGCGGACGGGTAACGAAACGCTGTCAACAGAATCGGACGCAACCTACGAAATGGCAGAAGATAGGTCATGACTTGCCCGATGACGCCGATCCCGTATGTTATTAACATTGCAGTGAATATGACCATGATCAAGCTGCTGGTGATCAGGAGCACTTTGGAACCGGACAATAGCAAAGCCTTGCCTACGTACGGTAATTTATCCATAAAGATCGAAATTACCAACAACGCCGAAGCGGTGGCCGTCATGATGACGGTTTGCATCGTGGTATGTCGTACCCCGAGTGGCGCCTTTCGCAGAGTTTTGAAGATGCGGGCGAGTAACAATCCGAAAGTGAATACGAACAGGGTGATACCCATGTACATCATATAGGCGGAGGTTGTGTCGAGTTTTTCACGAAATTCACCGTCAGACAATGATGCGAATGTATCGGTACTTGTGCGTGCCATTTCCATATGGTGCCTCACGGAGTCTATGCCGAAGACCGATGCAAGTCCGATGAACGATAGCGTTAGTAGCAAAATTGTCAACAAATACCATTTCCATGTTCTCCGTTTTTTGGCCATATCCTTTAGGCCTCGTATGGCGTTGACGATGTCCAGACGAGCGATATTGAAACTTACCGCAGTGGATGTCAATATATTGATCAGGAATGCGCCGATAAAGGCGATGACGACCGATGTCCTCGCGACGTGGAATTGCATATCGAATATATCGGCATTTCCGCTGCTTTCTACCAATCCTGTGAACAAATTCAGCAAAATGTTTACGAGCAGGTATCCAACCCCCAAGCCGAACAGGCTACCGAGCGTGGATGATACGATCGAATAAAAGGTGCTCTCCACTATAAAAAGTTTGGTGATACTCCATCGCTTCATCCCGATCGCCCGCAATACGCCTAGTTCGTATTTTCGCTCTTCCGCAAGCATATTAAGCAGATTGACGATCAACAGAGCCCCAGTGATGGACGCCAATATGCTCATAGCGATAAAGATGATTGATAGTGAGGATATACCGAATCCGTCCAATGCTTCTTGTTTCACTTCGCGTACGGACAAAGTTACCGTAGGTATATTTATGGCATTGACAGCGCTTTCTATATCTTTTTTCACCTGTTTGCCATCATAATGCTCAGGCGCGACGCCACCTTGCACGGATATTAGGATATTGTTGTATTGACCTGTCGGGATGCCGAAATATTGGGTCAGGGTCCGGGGATTGGTCAAGATCTTATATTTGTTTACCGACGGATTTTCCGGGTATATATATTTCAGCGTGAGGGGAATACGTTCTCCGTCGAAGTTGTTTACATATATCGTGTCTCCCTCCGAAGCTTGCAACGCATCGGCCAAAAGGTCTGACATGATAACCTCTCCAGGATTGTCGGGTATATCGATGTCGACCGGTGTTTGTCCGAAACTGTCTTGGGCTTCTTGTGTCAATCCAACCAAAACCAAACCGTATTCTTTGCTTTTCAGTTTACCGTCTTGTCCAGAGTCTGAGGTCAGAGTATATGGAGAGATTTGCACTCTGATTCTCGGCTGTATCCCGTCCCATTGTCGTTGAGAGAGCAGGGACTGCTTGAGTTCCCGGTATTCCGCATCGTTTATTGTGGGGAGTGGGGTCGGATTGTCCGGGGCCGGTTTCACGTCGATATATGCGTCCAACTCGCCGTACTCGGTTTCCGTGATTTGATCAAATGAATATGATAGCGAGTCGGACAATGTCAATGCTCCTAATATCATTGAAGCGCCTATCAGTGAGCCGATGACGACCATGACGGTGTTTGACCACCTGCGACCGATATTGCGAAGTCCCATCTTCCTCTCTACCGGGCTGCGATACATTATCAGTCCGATACCTGTAATGACGATACCAAATAAGGCCGGTAGTATACTCATCATGTCAATAATGTTCAGTGATTGTGAAGTCGTTTATGCTGTCGGGATTTTGTGCATTGTGCAGATTCCTGATCAGTATCGACACTTGCCTGTTGCTTCGGATTGTCGGGTCGTACTTTTGAGCGATGATCCGGGTCGCGTACACGTGGCGACCTGAATCCGCAATATCGTATGAATTGTCAATCATCTTGATGTTTGTCCACTTCAACTTGTCCAACTGTTGCATATAGAAACTTAATATGGACTGCATGTTGTCTTTTGTCTCGAAACGTATTTCGTAGCTTGCCTTATCTGTGCATTTCGCCTCGGAGGGTGTCTTATCGGAGTAAATAGGTATGTCATCGGGGAAGTTGGACGGCAGGGAATGTTCACTTTCGAGTGAACAGGTGTTTGATCGGCGGTGCGGAGCACCAGTGTTTTTCGGGATTCTTGGGATCTGCCGGAAGTGCGCGGGGTAAGAGATATTGTAATAGCGTATATACACGATCACTGCACCGAGTAATACCATTGCTATGACAACGGCGATAGGTATTACGATATGTCTTTGGATTGTGGGTTTGTGATGTTGCATAGTGAATCTTAATACATGTTGTGTAATTTGTCCAAAAATCACTGAGGTCGGGGTTGGTACCCGGTCTTCGAGCCCACTGATCAGATAAGAACGTTGTCACCATAGGGATGGTGGCGGGGTAATCACCATGGCCCAAATATATAAAACAAGGCGTATATGACGTACGCAAATACAGTATACGTACAATACTGGAGCGGTGGGTATCAACAAATACTCATCAGCATAAGGCAGTTATTGAGATAATATTATGGGTGCCCAAATCATTATGTTGGCGATATGTTGGTCTGTGATACAATCAGGATATGAAGTACCTAATAATCCACGGTAGTTTCGGGACTCCTACGGGTAATTGGTATCCCTTTTTGAAAGAAAAGTTGGAGATCCTAAATCAAGATGTCTTGGTTCCACAATTTCCGATAGAGGATTGGGATTATGTTACCAAGCAAGGGAAAACCTACGTAAACAAAAAGCAAACTTTGGATTCGTGGTTACATACATTTGAAACAAAAGTTGCACCATGGGCGAAGGATGAGCCTGTCGTAGTGGTCGCACATTCGTTAGGAGCGGTATTCTTGTTGCACGTATTGACGAACTTTGAACTCAACGTGGATACAGCTATATTCGTATCTCCGTTTTTCAGTGTCGATGACACGATTGGCCCATGGCAAGTACAGTTGGTTAATAAAACTTTTTATAAGAGGGATTTCAATTTTGAAGAACTAAGAGCGAAATTACCGGTTTCTTATGTTCTGTACTCCGAAAATGATCCATATGTTGACCCGGTCAATGCACGAGAATTTGCTTGGGAGCTAAATAGCTCAGTGATATTGGTTCGAGGGGCGGAACATATGAATTCAGAAGTAAATATGAAGGAGTTCCCGTTGGTTTTGGAACTTGCGAAATCGCGGATCGATTTGACTTTGTATCAGAAATAATCGCGTATTTGAAGGAATATCATCCTACGGCGGATTTGAAAGGAGGGGCGTTGAAATCAGTTACCTTACCTTTTGGACCGCTGGCTACGGAAGAAGGTATTTTTCACTTCAAAAATCTAAGCAAACATGACTTTTGCACCCTACCTGTCGATAATATCAAACCGTTGTTGGCTCATCAGAAAGAGTATCTTGAGGAAGGGCGCAGATGTCATTTACGAGGTGTACCTGTCGATCGGGTTTATATTTTTAACGAATTGGCGGATCTGGACAAGCCGTTGGTCAAAGAAATGATGACCGATGATGCAAATGCAGGGATTGGTGTGTATTATATATTGCGTAAAGATATTGATATTTCTGAGGATAAAATCGATTTCGGCATTTGGGACGATAGCTACGTGTGCACTGTCATGCGAGAAGATGGCGAACCTGTCGTTAATATGGATAGCTCGGAGCAAAAGCTTGCAGAGGCTAACGGGTATAAAAACGATATAATGAAGAAAGCGGTCAAGTGGACTCCGTCACGGGGTTAGTAGATTTCTATGACAATAATTTCATTCCATCCATCCAACCCTTCTTGTCCGCGCCTATTTCTCACAGTCAATGAGAGTTGTCGTGCGTGGTCCAAAGCGGGGTCATCTTTTTTCGCGAATATTTTGGTGCCATTTATTCGTTTCGGTCCGATATCATCTTCTACATCGTAGGAAGAATCGCGGGCATGTATATCAGTCCAGCCGGATTCGGCAAGCTTTTGTTTATAAAAATCTATAACGTCGTTCACCGGTGCTTTTGTCTTGAAACGTACTTCATAATTTGCTGCAGATACCGTGGATTTGCATGTGGAATAAAACGGTGCCAGATTGTCGTAAATCGGTATATCATCCGGGAAATTGGATGGCAACTCGGTGTCGGTCGCCACGTTGCATTCGTTTGAAGTTCGTTTCGGTGATTTGGCCAGCTGTACCGCAGTTTCCGGCGTTGACGTTTGGTTTGTCACGACCTGTTCGGTATTCGGATTGTTTTTGGCATCGTTGTGACGTATCCATACTATGGCGAGTGCCAATACCAAAACGGCGACCACAACATAAATGATTCCTTTGCGCATTTGCATATCCAAGATTATCTTAATGTAAGGTTATTTTACACTAGTTCTTGGCCCTGCACCAGTGGGTGGAAAACTGCCGAAGGAGGGAGTCGAACCCTCACTCTTATGAAAAGAACTACGTCCTGAACGTAGCGCGTCTGCCAATTCCGCCACTTCGGCTCTTGCAGATTATAGCACGAACAATCGAAGCCGGGGTTCAAGCCCGGGCTTGAACCCCGGGGTTGATGATGAAGTGTTGTTATACTGAGAATAAAGAGTAGGATTGCAGGACTTTCAAGGTCTTTGCCCCAGAGATTTTGTAATCGAATTATGTCATCGCA
>JALWDW010000021.1 GCA_027036675.1 Candidatus Dojkabacteria bacterium | reverse complement strand
CTTCAATGTACCAAAAGTCGCTTCCAATACAGTCCTAAACATTTCTTCGGTCATCTCCATACCGTCACGATAGTCGGCATACGCCCAATACCATTCCAAAGCTATATGTTCCGGCAGATGTTCGTCGCTGAAACCTTCATTGCGAAATCTCGGGCCTATGTCGTATACTTTCTCAAATCCCCCTCCAAGCAATCTTTTCAATGGTAATTCCTGTGAAATACGTAAATACAAGTCTTCGTCTAGCGCATTAATATGCGTGGTAAACGGACGCGCATCCGCTCCCCCCGTTGTATGTTCCAATACGGGTGTATTGACTTCGACAAATCCCCTCTTATTGAGGAATTCACGTATATTTTCCCAGAATGCCGATCGTCTTTCAAACATTTGACGAATCTCCGGGTTCATAGTCATATCAAGGTATCTGCGTCGGTACCTGAGTTCGGTATCGGTGATCCCGGTCCATTTGTTTGGGAGCGGTCTGACAGACTTGGTAAGAATCCTAATCTCTACTGGCGCCACCGAAATCTGACCTCGCTTCGTCTTGGTCACCGTACCTCTGGCCTCGATATAGTCGCCAAGGTCTATCAAGTCCAAGTGCTCTTGTCCGAGGTTTTGGGAATCGACTGAGAATTCGCCCAGGTTTTGCAATTGTATATACAATTGGATTTTCCCGAAATTATCCTGTAAGTCGCCAAATATCAGTTCACCGTGCTCCCGCCACGCCATAAGCCGGCCGGCCACCGTCACCTCTTGTCCTTCGAGTTCATCGTAGTTTTTGATGATTTCATCTGTACCATGTGTACGTGCGGACTTGGTGGGATACGGGTCCAGGCCCAATTCACGCATTTGCCGTATCTTCGCTATCCTGTTTTCTCTTTGTCCTACTAGCTCCGCTGTTTGTTGTGTCATTCTTTTCATATTTTTACAATTTATATGGTTTACGTATTCGTTCTTTGTGTGAGTAATTTCATTCGCCCCTGACCAGGGCTTTGACTTTCTTGATGTCTTTATCCCAATCTTGCCCGTCAAACCATTCAAAACCTGCAAACTGCGTCTTGTACAGAGAACTCGGTGTATACAACGTGCCCAAATATATGTGCTTTTTACCGACTTCGCGCGCATGAAGGATCGCTTTGAGCATCATTCCCAGGCCGGTATTTTTGTTTTGGTATGATAAGTCATAAAAGGGATATGCATATGCGATCGACTCATCGGTGGCCACAGCGGGGCAAAATCCAAGCACTTTTTCGCCATCATAGTCGGGGACACCGTGAGAAGGCTCGTAGTCGACAGCGGGTGTGGAAAATACGAATACCGCATTGAAGGTTTGGGAATTAAATATCCATTTCATTTTTTGAGCACTCATGATCGCCCGTCCAAACTTTTGTGTGTAGAAGCTTTTGGCGAAAGCTCCGATGGTCCAATGGTAGGGGTGTTCGTTTATGTCTGCGAGCCTGACCGATATACCTTCGGTTTTACGTAAAATGCGGCGATTTTCACTGCTTGGAGTAAACTCCTCAAGCGCCACTCTGGACGAACGTGCAAGTTGAAAATACAGATCTCGCTTCCTTGTGGGGACAAACCCCCGTTTCAATGCTTCATCAATCTCGTCTCTACCATCCAGTTGTGCGAAGACTTGATACGGATATTCGTACTGGTCGTAATTTGGTTGTGCTTCTATAAATTCCAGTCGCATACGTGTTGTTTAGTGCAAGAAAGTGTTGATCGCTGTATTTATTTGGTCGAAGCCTATCATATTCAGTGCAAAGTATACCCCGATTACCACCAAAGCTATCACTATGGCCGTTTTCACCGCCCATTTCAATACCTTAAACAACGTCCAGAATATCAGGAAGCCTATCACGACACCTATGATCACGTTTATATCCAACATTGCATCGTTTGATAATTTAATCCCTGCAATTGTACTACGGAAGGTGTTTGCAGGCAATTCTTTAATGCCTCCGGCGTAATCCCCGACTGTAAGGTCGTTTGGGGATGAAGTAACTCCCAAAGCGTCGCAATTGGTCATTGTGTTGAACTATAGTGATAATGAAATCTGAGTGTACACGGGTGCCACATCGTATTGGTGGGCATGTATATGTATCATATGCCATCGGGATTGTGCTTGCCACTGACGCGAGTACTTTTACGGATAGTATAAAGTGATTTGGGACAAACGAGGTTTGTTTAGCCATCCCGGACCTGGGTAGTGGGAGGTCCCTCATAGCCACCGGCGAAATCCCAGAAACTTTGAGGGCACTGTATTTGCTTGCAGTTTTACAAAAAAAACAGCTTTCTCAGCAGGGAGATCGCATTTTGCAGAAGCGGACGCCTCCGAACTGCAAACTCAAACTCACCGCCTAGAGCGTATTGTTCAGATGAAAAACTCATCCAAAATAAATAAAATCTTATTGGGCAGTATGGCAATCATCGGCCAAAAGCCGAGGAACGTTGCTATTATACCACAAATCCGTCGTTCTGCGGTTTTGCGACAAGTCTGGGTTGAACCCCAACGTTGCATGCCCAGATACAGTCGGAACGAAACCTTAAACAATTATCAAAACTTGGAAAACTCTGCGACGTGCTTTCAGACCAACGAGGCCATTTACTCCGCAGGTTGCAATTTACTGAGAATTTTTATTGACCAATTGGTCAGATATGGAATCTCTACCAGTTCCACGTTGTACGCCTTGACAACCGTATATATGGTCAAAGCCAAACTCAACGCCCCTATCGGCAATATGAATATAAGATAGACGACAACCAAGACGGCACCCAAAACGGGAACTAACATGAAAGGGATGATCGCGATAAACAAAACGAGTACGATGGCCGAGGACACCAAATGTATCAAAAGGGAAAACACGGCGTAAAACTTGCTGTACATGTCTTCCTCGTCGGACAACAAATAAGCAAGTAGTACGCCCATGATGCCAAAAAGTATGGCAACAATAGCCAATGCTTTGCTATTGGTACTCGCGGATTTGACAATCTCTTCACGTCCCAACATGATCGCTATGCAAGGGTGCAGCCTATTTATTCAGCATCTTCAATGCGATATCAGAGAAAACAGGCATATCAAATCTCTCGCCGTTCAGTACTTTGACCAAACCGATGATGAACGCTACGATCGCAAGCAAGGCGAGTATAAAGTTGATACATCCACCCAGGACGGCTATTAATCCGCCGACTACAGGTATGAACGCACTGAATAAAGGTACAAAAAACAATACGAGAAGAACCCCTGCAAAAATCCCGAATTGGTAACCGTGGTACTTGACGTACAAATCATCCTTCTCTACCAAGGCGACGATCAAACCAATAAGTCCAAAAACTGACAATATAGCCATCACTTTATTTGCATCGTTGTATTTGATGTCATCCAATGTGACGACTCGTTTGGCCTGCGCCGTTTGTGCGTTTGTCGCATCTTTTGTGTCTGTCATGATTTTGTTAATTAAATTTAAATATAAAAATACATGAA
>JALWDW010000020.1 GCA_027036675.1 Candidatus Dojkabacteria bacterium | reverse complement strand
GCGGTCGGTGTAAGACCTGAGGGTTACCACCACGGGTCTATCTTTCACGACTGCCGGTAATGAAAAACACCTATTGTCATTGGCAAAATGCCACCGCACAGCTCTCGATCTACGCTTAGAAAACCAAGAGAACTCTCTATGAGAGTAGCAAATTCGCGCATATTGGCGTAATCCCTGTTGTCATGGGCGATTCGCATGCTCGATGGTAGGACCCTGCGAAAAGGTTGCTGCGACAAGCTATACTAGGGGGCTGAAACTTACCCGGATAAACACCAATATTCCCGTTTTCCCTCATACTCTTGTTGTGCCGATGGGCTTTCTGGATCAACCCCGAGCCCCAACCCCGGGTCCGAACCCCGGCTTCGTCCACAAAATATGTTAGAATGTACAGGTTAAGTTATACTTTCTGTACAATTGGCGAGAAAGCGCAAAAGCACGCAAGTCACAATCCATAGCAAGGAAACCCGTGTAATGCTGGGCATCCTCTTGTTTGTCGTCGGTGCCGCTTTGTTCCTTGCACCGTTAAACCAAAGCATTGTCGCCACCAAAGCCCTTACACTTTTCGGTTATTCCTCTTTTCTGTGGGGGATCGGCACCATCGCACTGTCCATGAAATTCCTTACGAAATCAAAATACTTCAATTCACTGAAAGTATTGTCAGGGTTCTTCTTGCTCGCGTTGTCCGGTACATTGCTTTTGACCTTCTTCGTACCGGCGGAGGTATTGGAAAACTCGCAAGACCTGTCATCATACAGCGGACAATTTGGATACCTCTTGCATTCACACTTGCAATCATTCCTCGGTTCATTTCTTGAATTCATAATAATTCTGTTAGCTATCCTCATATCTGCAAGCCTGACGGCCGGGCAAGATTTCGAACGCGCTATCGAATTCATATTCGACAAGTTGCCATCCATATTCACCAAAATATTCCATTCGTCGAAAGACGCGGAAGAACCTGAGATAAATGCAGTCAAAGATACATCTCCGACAGGCGAGACGGCAACTAGAGCAGAAGAAAAAGAAACTGAATACGTGGAGAACCCAAAAAAGAAAAGCTTCTTCTCTATGTTCAAGAAAAAGGGAGAAAACGATGATAGCGATGACATAGAAATAGAGACGGCAACCTCTTATGAGACCGTGCCGCATGATGTCCCCACCACTACGGTGGTTGATGACGTGCAAGATCCCGATACACACAAAGATGTATATACAGCCGATGAAGAAGATGAAATAGAGCTGGTCGGTCCGGGTTCGGGAAGCGAAACATCCGAAGATGGTACGGACGATCTTTTTGGTACACCACAATTTCCCGACTGGAAACTACCACCGATAGAGTTGCTGACCAAACCCAAACGAGTGGAGCCCGACCCCGCTATTCACAAAAGAAATTCGAAATTGATCGAGAATACCCTGAAAAGTTTCGGCATAGAGACCAAGGCTAACAAAGTGACGATCGGACCTACCGTTGTGCAATACGCATTTAGCATAGCCGTCGGTACCAAGGTCTCCAAAGTCAAAAATTATACAAACGACATAGCTCTGGCTCTGGCAACCTCGGAAAATCATATCCGGATTGAGGCTCCAATCCCGGGGACTTCGTTGATAGGCATCGAAATGCCGAACCCTACACCGAATTTTGTATATTTGAGAGAGATGATGAACGTACTGTTGGTAGACAAAGACGATTATGAAATCCCCGTTACCTTGGGGCAGACTATTTCCGGAGAACCACTGATCACCGACCTTGTGTCGTTGCCCCACCTCCTGGTCGCTGGAGCTACAGGTGCCGGTAAATCCGCCGGTATCAACTCGATCTTGTCCGGGATTCTCATGACAAAGTCACCCGATGAAGTACGGATGGTCTTGGTGGACCCCAAGATGGTGGAGATGTACCCATACGAGGGGATACCTCATCTGCTTACTCCGGTGATCACCGATATGGAATTGGTCGTCAATGCATTGCAATGGGCTGTGGAAGAAATGCGACGCAGGTATAGATTGTTGAAACAGGTCGGGGTTCGTAATATCAAAGAGTACAACGACCGTATGGGATACATTGCCTTGCCGTACATCGTCATAGTGGTAGATGAAATGGCGGACTTGATGCTTTCTACCGGAGTTGATGTCGAATCGAAAATAGTACGGCTGACTCAGATGGCAAGGGCAATCGGAATTCACATGATTTTGGCGACGCAGAGGCCTTCCGTAGATGTTATCACCGGATTGATCAAGGCAAACATCCCCTCGCGTATGGCCTTCACCGTATCGACAGTCACAGACTCCAGGGTTATTTTGGATCGTCCCGGCGCGGAGACGTTGATCGGCAAAGGGGATATGATATACAAGGCGCCTCAGGTCGGGCAACCGGTACGTGTACAGGGTGCGTTTACCACTACAAATGATGTTAATAATATAGTTCGGTTTATCAAGGAGCAGACGCATGGCGAGGTCACATATTCCGACACTATCACCGCGCCTAAAAATGACGGAGATTCTCACAGTGGGGGCGCGGCCGGAGCGGTTTCGGAAGATCCTCTCTTTGCGGACGCGTTGGAAGCGGTGGTTAATGCTCAAAAGGCATCCTCGTCCATGTTGCAGAGGAAGTTTAGGATTGGTTACAACAGGGCGGCAAGGCTGATGGATGAGCTCGAAGCGGCGGGTGCCATAGGTCCGCAGGAAGGAAGTTCCTCGCGCAAGGTTTTGATTTCCGACCCGGCGGAAATTTTGCACGGCCCGGAAGCGGACGAGTAAGCGGGGCGTAGAAGTCGGGGTTAGTACCCAGTCTTCGAGCCCATTGGTCAGATAGAAATGTTGTTGCTACAAGGGCGGTGGGTAGGGTTTCAATTCGATCGAATATGCAAAACGGGGCGTATGCGACGTATGCAGATACCGTATACCTATAACAATTGTTATGTGCTGCATGCCGTGCAAGCGCTCACCTGGAGGCATTTTCCCAATATGAGATAGATGGTGCGGCGACCCTCTCTGTACCTACGTTTAGGTACGTCTCGCCATTTACCGTAGCTGCGAAGTATCGGTAAGTGCCTTGCCGACAAAGGATGTGCGGGAAACCCGGGATGTGCGCTCCAGAGCGACGGGCATTCGTAAATGCTTATACGACAACGTAAGTTGGCCGTTAAATTTCGATTAAAACAACATTAACTGCAAGATTTTCTTATGTACCATCCCTATGACAACGGGCTTCCCATGTCAAGTCCGGGGTTTAAGCCCGGGTTCCAACCCCGGGGTGGGACCCCGACCTGTTGCGCTCGGAATTAGAACGTAGGGCGTACTTCCCATATGGTAAAATCAACTATGCTGACCGCAGGACAACTTTTAAAGCAAGTGCGAGTGACCAAAAGCCTGTCGCTCGATCTTATCTCCGCTCAGACGAATATCAAGAAGGAGTATCTGAAGGCGATAGAAAATGATGATTACGAAAAGTTGCCATCGGATATCTCTGCCGACGGTTTTGTCGGCGTATATGCGGAATTTCTCGGGGTGGATAAAAACAGAGCATTGGCATTGAAACGTCGGGCCATGCTAAACGCCAAGCCGGTGGAGAAGATGCCCGCCGGCAAAGGTGCCGGCAAAAATATGCGGGATTGGCACAAATTATCCGGTATCGCAGCTTTGGTTGTGCTGGTAACTGCCGTATTGGTATATTTTGCTTTCCAGCTAGTGGCTTTCCAGCGGGCTCCGTTGCTGGAGGTGTTTAAACCGGACAAAGACATGACCGTCCACACCGCGACCATTGACGTTGAGGGTTTGGTGGACAAGGACGCGGTCGTAACACTGAATGATGCGGAGTTGGAAGTGCGTACAAATGGCTTTTTCTCGACTCGATATACATTGAACGAAGGTACCAATATCTTGGTTTTCAAAGCGACGAGAAAAAGCAATCAGCGAACGAGTACGCAAATCATACGCAAGGTTGTATTTGATAACCCCGATCACCAAGAGAATGCTACACCCCGGGCCAATGAGCCCGAGTCTCCGGAACCGCCCAAAGCGCAACCAGGTACCTTGACGATAGAGGCTACCGGGCCGGTTTGGTTGACTGTCAATATAGACGGAACGGAACAATTTACCGGTACCATGCAGGAAGGTGACAAGCAGACATTTGAACCCACAAAGGAAGCGGTGATCTCCACCGCGCGTCCGGGAGCACTGAAGGTCGATTGGCAAGGGGATGAATTGTCTTTGCACGCTGGGGATAATACATGTAACATAGATGGAAATGATATATCGTGCCAATGACGAAACCACAAGACGATAGGCGGGATATAGAAACCATCCGTGAGCGACTGGATATCGTAGATATCGTTTCCCAATACCTCACTTTGAAAAAAGCCGGACAAAATTATGTCGCTCTCTGTCCATTTCACGATGAGAAGACCCCTTCATTCAGTGTCAGCCCGACATTGCAACGATATAAATGCTTCGGTTGCGGAGAAACTGGCGATATCTTTGATTTCATACAAAAGATAGAGAAGCTGGACTTCCCGGAAGCACTGAAAAAACTGGCCAAACAAGCCGGAGTGGAATTGAAGCACACAAAGAAAAAGTCCAAGTACTTCCTCTACGAAGAGATCAACAAGCTGGCGGGCGATTTTTATTACCTGAAACTTGCCAATACGCCGAAAGCGATCGAATATGTCAAAAAAAGGCATCTTACGGCGCAGACGGTGAAAGATTTTAAGATCGGTTACGCGCCAAAAGGTGATTTATTCCTGAATTTTCTGCAAAAAGAAGGACACATAGGTAAACGCAGGCAGGGTAAACTATATTTCTCGCGAGATTTCTTGCTGAGATCAGGTTTGTTTGTGGAGAGAAAAGGGCGTATCCGAGACAAATTTCAAAACCGGATCATGTTTCCGATACACGACGTGCATGGACATCCGGTTGGATTTTCCGGTCGCCATATAGATCAAGACCAATTTGGGCCGAAGTATTTGAATACACCGCAGACACCGATTTTTCGCAAAGGCCGTATACTTTACGGACTGCACAAAGCCAAATATGTGATCCGACAAGAGGATTTGGCGATCGTCGTAGAAGGGCAGATCGATGTCATCATGTCTTATCAGCACGGGTTGCAAAATACCGTGGCACCGCAAGGTACGGCGTTGACGGAGCAACAATTGGAGCTGTTGAGGACATATACCGACAACGTACTTTTTGTATTTGACAACGATGATGCCGGCCAAAAGGCATTGGAAAAATCATTCATTTTGGCGAATAAATTGTCATTTACAAGTTACGTATTCAATCCGCAACCTTATTCGGATATGGACGAATTTCTCAATAATTCCGATAACAAATCAGATGAAATCTTGTCGGAAAAAGAGGATGCGTTTTCATACCTTGTCAAACGTAAATTATCCAAATTGGACATAAGTCGTCTGGATGATCGCAAAAGATTGGAAAAATATGTGAAAAACCTGTTTGCCACGATCAAAGACGATACGCAACGTAAATTTGCCATGGAACAAATTCCGTTGTTGACGGGGATGGATATTAACATCGATACTCGAGCCTCCGACAACACCAAAGCGACACCTACAAAACAGCGCGGAGATGTCAATGACAATACCGAACTCTATCCGCGTGAATCATATTTCATCAGATTATTGTTGTTGCAAAACAACTTGGAAACGGTCAATGTGGATGAGACACTCTTTGCCGATCCCGACCTGCGGGAGATTGTCATACTGTTGAATAGGGAAGATACCGTGTTTATCAAAGATGTTTTTGCCAACCTCCGGGAGGGCTCGTCGGCCTGGCGAAAACTGGAAGATATTTTGATGTCTCCGACCGATTTGGCAATACGTCCCGGTGAATTGGCAGACGAAATTTCGGATACCCTGTCATTGCTGGAAATTGATAAAATCCAACGGGATATCAAGTCTCTGCGTCAACGGTTGGTCCAAAGCGACGACCCGCAGGTGCAGACAGAATTGCTCAAGGAGATGCAGGCTCTTTCCGTACAACTTAATAATTTAAAAGGACAAAAAATATCATGAAAATTTCAGATTACGATTCGACGGACTATGATTATGCGGATTACTGGCAGGGCCGGGAGTACGAAAATGCCGTAGAATCGATGGCCATACGGCACTTGCTGGGTCGCCACCTGCGGGATCGACAAAAGGGTGGGGTGTTCATAGATATAGGCGGTTCGTTTGGGCGATTGACACCTCTGTATGCGCCATTGTTTAGACAAAATATCATTTTGGATTATTCACTGAATACTTTGCGTAAATATCGGAGCAAGATACAGAAAACGAACAAAAATGTCATATTGATCGCCGGTAATCTTTATCATCTTCCCTTTAGACCGGGTACTTTTGACGGGGGGCTGATGATGCGAGTGATGCACCATATTGAGGAGCCGGATAGGTATTTCGAGGAACTGGCGCGTGTCTTGAAGCCCGGTGCGATATTTTTGCAGGAGTTTGCAAACAAGATTCATATGAAGGCACGTATTCGCAATTTACTGGGAAAACAGCCTCGTCTTTATGACCAGACTCCTTACCAACAGCCACATACCGATGAATCTTCCGGCCTGCCGGGCGAAGACGACCCGCGGGCCAATTCCGACGCCAATATCTTCTTAAACTACCACCCGAAGCATTTACGAACCGTTGCGCAATCTCATGATCTCCGGATTCGCAATGTACGTGGATTGTCCTTTTTCCGAATGCCTTTTTTGAAGCGCCGTATACCGACCAAACTGCTCCGGCGACTGGACGGTTTGTTGCAGGCGATACCGTTTGTCGCTTCGTTGGCTCCAAGCATGATTTACACTCTGCAAAAAGCGATGACGGATGAGCGGGTTGGGGGTGGCGATGCGGGAGAGGGTCCCGCGGACGTATCGATCACCGATATCCTTGTATGTCCATCATGCAAAGGGGGTCTGCATTTCGATGCGGACAAAGCCGAATGTCGCGGTTGCGGGAAATCCTTTGATAAGGTGGACGGGATTTGGGATTTCCGAGTTACTTCGTAATATCAAGGGCCTGCACGATCTCTGCAAGACTCATGTCTTCGGCACGTTTACTCAGGATGTTTTGATCGGCAATGTCGGCAAATTCGGTGCCTGCAAAGTTGTTTTTGACAGTCTTGCGCGGCATGCGAAATGCGGTTTTGATAAATCTGCTCAGTTTCGGTATATCGCTGATGGTTGCATCTTTGTAGTGTGGTGTGATTTTTATCAGCATGCTTTCCACCTTGGGTCGCGGATTGAAAAAGTGCGGGGATAAGATTTTGATCTTTTCACTGTCGGCATATATTTGGGTGAACAGTTTAAACATCCCGCTTTTGTTTTCCAGCAGGAGTTCCCCGACTTCCTTTTGTACGATATACCAGTATTCATCAGCGACATGATTTTCCAACATTCGCATGATGATCCGTTTGGATATATTGTATGGCAAAGCTCCGAATACCACCTTGCCAGTTGAGTCCGAGTTTTGTGCGTACTTGCTGTTTAGAAGTTGTTGTATGAACGTGTCTTCCAGCACGTCCATATTCCAGATGGTCGCCTGCGGATAAAACACTTGCATCATTTTCGCCAGGTATTCATCGATTTCTACAAGGTAAAGTCGGTGGTGCAGGTTTTTGTAGAAATACTCTGTAAACGCGCCTTTGCCGGGGCCGATTTCCAGGAGGTTGACATCTCGCCCGTCGATCACGCGGGTGGCCAATTCTTCTGCCAACCGGCGGTCGGTGAAGAAGTTCTGTCCAAATTGTTTCTTGATGGTGAATTTCTCGTGCATCTGCTACCGGATTATACACTGTCAAGCGAAGTACGGCTCCGCCCACGGGGTTGAAGTGTACATAATGCTATAATCGACTAATCATGAAAAATTCACTTCGCAAATCCAAAAGAAACGAACAGTTTTCATTGCATCTGAAAGAGGACCCACTCAAAAACTTTGCTTTGAAACTCAGGAGTGACGTTCGTAAGAGTATACAAATCTATTTCCGCATCAAACGTATGAACGATCCAATTTTGTGGCTTACGATAGCACTCATCGCCAGTTCTGCGCTCGTACTTTATCAAAAGCTGAAATTGCTCTTCGCAGACGGCATATCCGTCGTACCACTATTTTCATATCAATATAATCTTAAAGAAAGACTCGTTTCACAAAAGATTCTGCGGACAACACCTATTGTACTGGTCACTATGCTCCTGGCAATTATCGTCATATCATCACTCAAAGTAAAGAGATACAGGGCTGAAATTTACCTTATAAATTTGACCGTCTATCTATCTCTCGTAGTGATTGTATTGAAACTAAGTTTACTAACCACTTAGAATGATACCCTCTAGTTTGCAACGTTATCTCAATTTTTGGCCGTATTTTCTCTCTGCGTTTTTATTCGCATTACTTTCGACACCATATTTTGCGATGCTTGCTTCAAAGTATAGGATAATGGATTTCCCTGGCTCCATGAGGAAGCAAATCGGACGCTTCCGAAACCCCCACGACGATCCGGCAAGACATACACACTCATATCCTATACCTTTTTTTGGGGGGCTGGCTGTCGTCATACCGGTCGTCACCTATATATTGACACAAGTCGGTAAGATCCCGGATATGTTTCCGTTGTTTTTGGGTTTAGTGTTCTTGATTAGTATGGGTGTGATAGATGATCGAATAAACCTCAAAGCAAAGTATCAATTCATTGTCCAGTTTTTAGCTTCATTGATGATTGTCGCTACAGATTTTTCTTTCCACATCAATAATTTATTTTTCCTCAAAGATCTGAATATGGACATTTTCAATTTTACTTATCAGATCGGGAACATACACATAGGGCTGACATTCCCGGGAGATTTGATACTTTTGTTTATCATTTTATACACGATCAATTCGATCAAAATGATCGCCGGCTCTGACGCCTTGCTGGAAGGTAATATGATTATAGCGTTTTTGATAATCTTTGTAATCTCCCTCAGGGATCCGTCACTACATGCAGTCAGCGCGATCTCTATACTGACTGTGGGAGCAATGATGGGATACATCATATATAATCTACCTCCAGCCAAGGTTTACACAGGAGCAACAGGCAAATCCACATATGGTTTTTTGCTGATCACATTGGCAATATTAGCGCATGTCAAATTGGCAACGGCGCTATTGATCGTTTTACTACCTCTAACCGACTATTTCTTCGTATTGGTACGCCGAATATATATCTACAGGCCGAAAAGTTTCGTACAACTGATGCAAATAAACGGAACGGACCACCTGCATCATCAATTGCGAAAATTGGGACTATCACCGGCACAGGTATTGTCAGTCGAAATGGCCATATCCCTACTCATCGGCGCACTTGCGATCCTGACAACCGGCGCATCGCACCTTTTCATACTTTCCGCTGTCATGGGAATCCTTTTTGCCATCATCGGACTGTTGCATGTCAAAACTAACTTGGCCGAACGTACTTCGCGACATCCTACGATAAAAAATAATGATGAAACTCCTGAATCACGATACGCCTACTGATCTTGCGTCGGCCTTGATTACACCATATAATAAGCCATGAAATTCAAATTTTTTGCACTGATTTTCGCTTTCTTTATACTTTTGTCAGGGAGTATTTTGCTTCTACTTGTACCTAACGATTTACTATCTTCTCAGTCACGCTTTTTCCCAGGTTTAACACAAACCGGTGGATTATACGTCAATGTACAAAAAGGACACGCACATATCAAGATAGATGGACAAGACTTTGGCACAACTCCACAGTCGATAACACAATTGCCTATAGGGCAGCATCTGGTGGAACTCAGAAGAATAGGGGAATATGAAAAGTTTTATGGAAAACAAACATTTGTAGTCAACGTCATTGAACACGCCGAAGTGGTCATCAATGTTGATTTACTACCGGATGGCGAATTCGCCGGTTACATCATAAGTTTCAATGAAAAATTGCTCGATTCGCCTTCCAAATCAAGTATATCCATTACAGGATTGCCCGAAGATACAAAAGTCGAGATTGACGATGAACCCATCGGATTTCTTCCAGTGCAGGATTACGCATTAGCACCCGGTGAACACAATATCCACCTTTCCAAAGAAGGATATGAGAGCGACTCGTTCACAGTCAAGACCGAACCAGGATATAACCTAAACGTGCGAACAAAACTTCAAGCTATACCACTTGAGTTTGTCGTAGTTCAATAAATATGTCAGGCAAACTAACTGATTTCGGAAAAGGAGATTTGGTGTCGATCATCGTCCACGGTAAAGGCGACTTGGGACGGATGCTGACTAAACTGCTTTCCGCGCACGGAAGCAAAGTCATAGTCATCGGAGATTACACATCTGGGAGTGATAAAATCATACAACAATTCAAATCGTACGGAGATGTTGATTTTATAGACTTCACAGGGTTAGACGGATTATTCAAAACTATTCCCAAAATAGATTATCTGTTTTATCTGCTCAATGACTACCTGGATGATCCAGACACTGAATTTGACAGCACTTCATTTATCCGCGAATCAAATTACCTGGAAACCGCATTCAACGCTTCTCTTAAATTCGATATCAAAAGTGCGTTAATCTCCTCGGCACGTGTACATAAGAATATGTATCAAATGTCGAGTGCTTCGACCGATTCCAAATATTCTCCGGAGGCTTTGCAAAAGTATGCGGAAAGCACTATAGCGGAAAAATTTGACAAGTACAAGATAAAGACACGTATATTGCGCTTGGGAACACCGATCGGGGACATTACGCATCTTAACGATGACCCAGTATTGGCCCGAATGATCGCCGACCTGTTGAAACGACACCGTATAGAGATTCCTGGAGATGGTTTGGATACTCACTTTCTGGTTGATATCAAAGACGCTGTTAAAGGCATCGTCCAACTTACATTTAACAATGATCTCACCGGAGAAGTGATCACATTAGCCAACGACGAACAATATACAACACTTTCTCTGGCATACAAACTACTTGAGCTAACCCCGACTCAGGCTACTATCAAGTTTGTACAATCAGAGTCTCCTGAAAAGATTCGCAAAGAGAAATATATCCCTGCTCCAAATGCCACTGAGTTTCATTGGAAACCCTCATCAACCTTGACGGAATCACTCTCAAAAACACTTACCGCTATGAAAGGGAGACGAGCACACGACAAAAAAACTCGCAAAATTCGCCAACCGCTACAAAAAGGACAGGCAAAACCACTTCGCCATATCCAGAATCCTCACAAACATACCAGAAAAATCCGGAAACGAACAAATGCAACATTATTGGGAGTTGTTCTTCTTAAAGTTTCTAAGCTGATACGACTCTTGAAGGGTGCATGGCAAACAACGCGGATAATTTTTTCACGCAGAAACATTATTCCTGTTGTATTCTGGCTTATATTTTTATTACCAATATTTTATTTCTTGCTATTCCCTCTATTGCGTGTTGGTATATATTCCGGCAGGATTTATCTCAGACGAGACATTCTCAAACAAAATTTAGCGACTCGTGATTTTGATGCATTGAATACCAACTTGCATACTTCTTGTCTCGATATCACTCAGATTCAAAATGGTACATCCCAATTGTATTGGCTTTTCAAATTCATGGACAAAGACCCTCTCTATCAAAATACTCAAATACTTTTATCCAGTCTGCAGTCCTCTTGTAAATCCGGTGAAAGCCTCAGTGCCGGCATGACACCATATATACGATACATCGATAAATTTCAACCAGCATTGGACATCAATGACCCGCGACCACACAATCAAATTGCTTACCATCAAGAACTGGTCGACATGCAAGAAGCTTCACAATCTTTCAATGATTCACTATTAAGTTTACAATACAGCGACGAGCTCTTGTCCCAGTTGGAGATAAATCAGTTTCCAGGGCCTCTGCGGGAAAAGATTGTAAATTACCGAGCTTTCCACCATAAGACGGCAAACGATATAAAACCTTTGCTCGTATTTTTACCGCGAGTACCAGATATCTTAGGAATCAACGGTCGCAAACGATACATAATACTTTTGCAAAATCCTTCAGAGCTTCGCTCCACGGGTGGCTGGATTTCAAGTCTTGTAGTGATCGGAATGGAAGATGGACAGTTGCGCGAATTTTACGTAGACGACGTATATAACGTTAACGGAAACCTACTGAAAAACGGATATGTGAACGAGCCACCAAAGGAAATGCAAGAAGCTCTTAATATTGATTCATGGGATATGTCACTTGCCAACTGGGATCCTGATTATCCAACAACATCACGCACCGTAACGAAGTTTGCACGACAAGCCTCAATTGCCCCAAGAGTAAATGGAGTTGTAGCGATCGACATTACTTTCTTGCAAATGATAATTCACAAATGGGGGGGGGTACCTTTAGGAAAAGACGGAGAGATTATCACGGCCGACAACTTATATGACAAAATTTTCAAAATTCATAGAAATTTTAAACCCGGCGAACAATACAAAACCGACTTCTTGTCAGATCTGTCTAGGGAAGTCGTGAACGGTTTACTCACATCCAAGTATGCTTCTTATAAAGAAAATTTCGATGTTATCAATGAAGCACTGCAACAAAAACATATACTGGTCCATTTTAAAAATTCACGCAACAATGAACTATTTGCAGACACTGGCTGGGACGGCCACTTAAATAAAAAATACTCTTATACTCCTTTTTCAATTGAATGGAATTGGGGTGGCAACAAAGCGAATCTTTTTATCAAACGTAAACAGAAGTTGTATATCGATATATCAAATCCAAATGAGATTACTTATACTTATAAAACGATACTGAGAAATGATTCGCAGGTCGATCATTACCCTGAAGGTCCGTATACGGATGTCCATAGAATATATATCAACAAAGATGCCAAGATACTCAAAATTTCCGGTTTTGACACACAAAAAATATTATTGAACTATGACAAGGGTATTTTTCATGTGTCCGGTGGATACGTCTATGTGCCAGTCAAGTCCACCGCTACCATCAAATATCAAGCCAAACTGATCCGTAAGGAAGGTACGTATTTCCCTATCTCAAAACACGATCGCAACTACACACTGGACCTACAGCTCTTCAAACAACCCGGTACTTTTGCCGATATATACGAAGTGGAGATCACCTATCCTAAAACCTGGATACTTGATGATCTAGGAAGCTTCCAAAAGACTTCAGACAATACAATGAGATTAATCACCACTCAAAAGACTGATATACCTATTCATGTAAGCTGGAGTTATTGAGGGAAGTTTATCGTTGCTTGTCTTGAATGGGGCAGAAGACTATCCTATGGCAAATGGCGCCCTTCGCCATATGTGACTGTCGTACTTTGTACGATTCATTACCTTCTGCAATTGCCTGTACTGAATACCAAATTCTGCGACTGCAGGTGAAATCTTAATAGGTTTTTCACACATCCTACGGTAGATCGCTCGCTGTACGATCTACCGTGTACAGCACAGATGAAGAATTAGGTTTCACATTGCGTCCGACTCACCGGCTCACACAACGGGTGAAATTCTAACGAAATTTTAACCATCCGTACGGAGCGTGAGCAGTTGCGACTGCGGATGCAGGCTCTGCACTGGCTGGGGCCCCAACCGCAGGGCGTGGGGGCAACCTCACGACCGTTGTCGTGAATTCATACTGTCGTACAACGCCAACAAATCTTCGATCTGTACCGGAGGCATATTGATAAACCGCAAATACTCACTCGGCGATAAATCAGACACGATAAGAGAGCGTGTACTCAATCCCAATGGATTTATAAATGTAGCGATATGATCAGCTTTACAATTGGAGCAACGGAAGTGTATAATACTGGTCATGTCCGACTCTTTAATTATATTCAGATCAGATACTTTATACGGAGTTCCACATCGATCACAATATCTGGCAATCTTATCGATATACATTCTATACCTGGTAGCAAAATCCGTTTTATCGGACTTTGGTAAATCGACTCTCGGCTTATTGTTCTTTATCTTAGGTTCAGCCAATTACTATATATCTAAAATTTAAATTTCCCTCACTGGGAATTGCTCTATATAAACTATCATAATTATACCAAAAAGAATTATGACCAGTAAGAAGGAACAAGAAATAATCGATTCTTTGGTTCAGATGGCCAAGTCTCAAGGATTTCTGATGCAACAAGACATATTGTCTCGCATACCAAACATAGAAGATAATATAGATTTGCTTGACCGTGTATATCTGGAATTGCAAAATCTCGGCATCGAAGTATTGGATGAAGAAGATGAGGAACCAACGTCAAACAAAGATGGTGCAAATATGACCTTCGAACAAAAAGTCCGTGTTTTGAAAACGATCCATTCGGGTATCAATACCGAGGCCATACGCTCGTATTTACATGAAATCGGCAAAATTCCGTTACTTACGGCCGAGGAAGAAGTGATGCTCGCCAAAAGGATTGAAAAAGGAGATCAAGAAGCGATTGACCTGTTGACAACGGCTAATTTGCGTCTGGTAGTCAGCAACGCCAAGAAATACGTAAATCGAAATTTGGAATTATTGGATTTGATTCAGGAGGGAAATATAGGGTTGATGCGTGCTGTACAGAAATTTGATTACAAAAAAGGGTTTAAATTTTCAACCTATGCCACGTGGTGGATCAGACAGGCAATCACCAGGGCTATTGCGGATCAAGCGCGAACTATCAGAATACCTGTCCACATGATTGAAACAATCAACAAATACAATAAAACCGTCACTTACTTACGTTCCCGTCTGGGTAGAGAGCCCACCGATATGGAAGTCGCTACAGAAATGGATATCGAGAAAAAGAAAATCGCTGATATCAAGCGAATCAATCAGAATCCCACCTCACTGGCTCTACCAATAGGAGAGGAGAAAGATAGTGTCTTAGCCGACTTGTTGGCAGACGAGATCTCCAACTCACCAGAAAAATTAGCTACTATCGAATACTTAAGAAATCAAATGCATAATACTCTGGACACATTACAAGATCGAGAAAAGCGAGTCCTAAACTTGCGTTTTGGTTTGGAGGACGGAGTAGCCCGGACATTAGAGGAAGTAGGACGCGAATTCGGCGTCACAAGGGAAAGAATTCGACAGATAGAAGCCAAGGCCCTCAAAAAATTAAAAGAAAAATCTCTGAAACACAAATTGTCGGATTATATCAATATCGACGATTAGTAAATCAGAAGCTCTCTGGCGGAGTCTCGATCTTAGAGGAGTTTACAAGATCTTTAAATTCTTGTGGCTTTATCGGCAGGTTATCCTCTCTTTTATCAAACTCCATCAATAATTCCACATCCAGCGGATTCGGCATGTTTTTTACGTACTCTTGAGCTTGTTTATCTATATCCAAGTTTTCGCGCGCAAGAAAGATCTTTAGTCCCAACCAACCTACAGCGATCATAAACAGCAAAACTATCACTATCAAACTTTGCCTTAGTATATCTTTCATTTAGGGTATCTATTCATAAAAATTAGTTCTGTTTGGACTGAAAAAGCGTAAATCTATTGTGAAACTGGCTTTAGTAGTCTGATCCAGCGGTCCAGATACAATACCATCTTCATCAGTAGATTTGGTCGTACCCACGGTCGGGATTGATTGCGAATATCCCGTAACTTCCAACGCTTGAGGGTAATCCTGTAACTCATCAAGCAATATAAATATTCTGGACGGATCTCCTGTGATCTGTAAAGTTATTGACTTGGGTGAAAGTACTGTAAATCTTTTTTTTGAATTGGCATCAGCAAACGCAATACTGTTTAAAGTGAACCCATTGTTCAATACAGACCTATTAATATCAGCAAGTAACAGACTATAGTTTTCTCCAGCCGGAAACACAAGCTGCATATCGTCAAAAGTAGTTTGATTTGCGATGTATTGAGAATCCAATAGATCCATTTGTTGAATTTTATCCTCCAACATTTTGTTGAGTTCTTTCTTTCGAGCTATTTCGTTACGCACTTTGACGATTGTAGTAATGGTAGGTGTCAAAGCGGCAAATATAAGAATTGTCAGTACTACCAATGTAAACACCAAATACTGTATAAATGATCCCTTCCTATCATGCAGTAACTCGAGGTTTTCATTTTTTTCAGCCAACGTTTGTGTACTGATCATTTATTTATAATGTCTAAATAATCTTTATCTACAAATGATACAGTCGCCATCACACCGTCCTGTTCGGACGAGCGAGTAATCGCAACAACTACTTTGGCGATTTGCGAATCGTTTTTTAATTGTTTCTCAAAGTCTGCTATATCTGCAAGATTCTCAGCGTGTACTGTCAACGTAGCCATATGATCGGAATATGTATATCCGAATTGTTGGATATTCTCGGGTGTCAGAGAACTGGTGTGCTGTATAAAAGCAGAGTTTCTTTCTTGATTCGTTTGCAAAGAACGTATATCAGCTAAAAGCTGTTGCATCTTGGTGAACTTCCGTTCATTATCACGATAATACGATCTTGATAAAATACTTACATTGTCGTTGATACTATTCGTTAGATCTATATTTTGTCTATCAACCCGAAATCGCAGTACAAAAGTTCCTATTACCAAAACTTCCACAAATATCAATATTACACGGCCAACTGTCATGACCCATGCTGATAGATTGCTCCACATATCATCAGGCGGATGCAAAGGTTCAATTAAGTTGATGGATTTCGGCAGTAATTTCCTAGGCATGATTATGGCAGTGATATATGCAATAGTATAACATATTTTTTGGCAAACAATCCCGACTTCTTATGATATAATTTCCCCGTGAATACGGACAAAACAGCCTCCACACACAACGAGAAATTATTCATAGGCGTCTCGTGGCCATACGCCAGCAACGATATACATATAGGACATCTGGCCGGACAATACGTAGTGTGCGATGTATTCGCTCGATATCACAGATTGCGAGGCCACGACGTATTGATGGTGTCAGGAAGCGACTCGCACGGTACGCCGATAGTCTTCAAAGCTGAAAAGCAAGGCATCACACCGAAGCAACTTGCCACGCAATCTCACAAAGAGATGGTTCAAACGTACAAGGACCTGGGCTTCGCATACGAAAACTACACATCCACCATGACAGACACGCATAAAGAAGTCGTACACAAACTCTTCAACGCAATGCGTGAATCAGGCTATCTGCAAGCGAAGAAAAGCAAACAATTTTACGATGTACAAGAACAAAAATTCCTACCCGACAGATATGTACGCGGCACGTGCCCTCATTGCGGAGCTACCAACGCCAGAGGCGACGAATGCCCGGAATGCGGAGCGTATCTGGAACCGACCGATTTGATCGATCCACGTAGCACTGTATCCGAAAGCAAACCGGAGATACGGGAAACTGAACATTTCTACATGGATCTGTCAGCCTTGCAATCCAAAATAGGCAGTTGGTTGGAAAAAGAATCGTCTCATTGGCGAGAATGGGTGCGAGAATTTTCATTGGGATGGATACGACAAGGGTTGAAACCGCGACCGATCACACGTGATATGAAATGGGGAATCCCGGTACCGGTGGACGGATGGGATGACAAGGTCATATATGTTTGGTTTGAAGCGGTCATCGGGTATCTGTCCGCGGCTATAGAGTGGTCGGAAACACTGCAAAAAGACGACCCTTCGGCACCGGGTTGGGAGAGCTTTTGGAAAGACGACAACACAAAACATTACTATTTCATAGCGGGCGGCAATGTGCCATTCCATACAATCATCTGGCCCGGCGAAATCCTGGCATTCAACCAAAAATATCAAGATGAAAAATTACACAAAAAATATCTGCTTCCCGGCGAAAAGGAAAAAAAAGAATTGAATCTGCCGTATGATGTGCCAGCTAACAATATGTTGACGTTGAACGGCAAAAAAATGTCAAAATCTGACGGCAATGCCATACCGGTCAACCAAATGTTGGAAATGTTTGGAGCGGACCTCCTGAGATATTTCCTCACCCGATACGCTCCTGAAAAAACAAATCGCGACTTTAGCTACGAAGAAATGATACAAGTCAACAACGCCGAATTGGTCGGTAATATAGGTAACTTCATCAATCGGGCGCTGACCTTTACGAGGAGCAAATTTGACAATAAAGTACCAAACGGCAAATTGGATCCTGAAGTGGAAAACAAAATCTCGGAAGCATTTGAGAAAACCGGTTACCATCTGGAAAACACTGAATTCTCCAAGGCGTTGAGCGAAGTGGTCGCTTTGAGCTCGTACGCAAACAAGTACTTCAATGACAAAGCCCCGTGGGTGTCTATCAAAGAGAACAAGCCTGAAGCCGAAAACACTATATACAATGTTATCCGCATAGTCGCCGCATTGCAAAAGCTATTGCAACCATTTTTGCCACACGCGAGCAAGAGGATCGCATCTGCCTTGAATATTCCATACGAAGACCCTAGCGACGACATTTTGAAGAATACAGGCACCCCGACACGTGTCAAAGACAATGACGGAGTTGACCGCTGGATTTGCACACCGATCGAACCCGGACATCAACTTGGCGAATCACAACTCCTTTTTGAGAAACGTGAGTACACACCAAACCTGCAAGCCTACGATAAAGGAACTGAATCGCTCGATCCGGCGATACTTTACAAAGACGTCCGACTGGCCGGGATCAAGAAGAAAACGGAACACCCTCACAACGCCAATTATGCCGTATACACCGTGGATACGGCGGATGATGAAGTGACAGTCGTCTCGACGGACAAGACGTTGCAACCTGGCGAGTTCATCTTTTACGTGCCACCCGGCGGGACAATCCCTCATGATCTTGCCAAATCCAGCGATGCAGCCTCGGTAGCTGTCAAGACACTGGACGGAGTCAAATCAGTGGGGGTAATATTGAGTCTCAAGGAACTGAATCTAACCAAAGAGCACACCAAGGTCGCTGTATTTCGCAATACTCAAAACCGACCCGCGGGTGCGAGAATCCCCGAAGGTATCTCCACTGCCGAATTGTTCGACGAAACCTTCTTTGTACGACAGACATGTTGCGAGGACCAGATATTCATATCGTCCAAAGTCTACACTGACATTCATTTACGCAAATTCAATACCGAGCAGAAAAAGAAATTCACCAAAGCTGTCGAAGATTTATTATCCCAATTGCAAAGCAACGAAGATATATCCTCAACGATGCGCGACTATGAAACTTTAAATCGAGAGTACGGCGTATCACCCGACGAAGTGGTGGATTCCGTGACGGCATTGATCAAGTACCTGCAAGAAACCAAATCTTTGCCAAAAGGATTGCCGATCGTCGATTTGTACAATTACGTATCGGCTCTGACCGGTATCTCCATCGGGATACATGATATAGACAAAATTGACGGTTATCCAAGGCTCACCATCCTTGAAAAAGATACGCATTTCAACGATATATCCACTGGCGCCGACACGATTGCACGCAAAGGGGAGTATGCATATGTCGATGACACCGGTATCTTATGCCGACTCAACGTCAAACAATCCAAACGGACGATGATCACATCAAAAACCAAAAAATATTTGGCCATATTTATGGGAACCGAGCAGAACAAAGATAAATTGCGCGTGGCCGAAGACCTACTATCCAAGCTAATCGTCGAGTACGGAAGATAGGACATACTCCAGGTCCGCTATCAGAGCATTATACGAATCCGGTACCGACTTGACTAAAATCATGGCGTCGATGGCGTGCAGTTTGTTTTGATGCATCCGCCCGGCCAAATACGACGATATCTGCCTTTTGATTTTGTTGCGTACTACTGCGCGCTTTGAAACTTTTTTGCTGATGACTATACCGTATCTATATGTATTTGCCTCGACGGAGGGCATATATACCAATGTCAGAAGCTTGCCGTAAGACCGTTTACCTTTTTTCGCTATACGTGCGAAATCTTTTTTGGAAACCAAACGATATTTTTTTGGAAGCATAAGCAATCGGATTGCCGGACAGATATACGAACCCTACCTGATGCGTGAAGTGGGCTTCTTGCGCAGTTTTCTGAATTCATCGGAGACTGTCAAGGACTTGCGACCTTTGGCTCGGCGACGTTGCAAAACAGCGATACCCTTCTTCCCTTTTTTGTTGGAATTGCGAGCCAGAAATCCAAATTTCCTCAATCTCTTCAATTTCTTGGGTTGGTAAGTTCTTTTCATGACGGCAATTATACTTTACAATAAAGAAAAGTGCAAATACATGCATTGGATAAAAAATAATGTTACCGAAATATAGTTAAGTTTTAATTAAATTTTCACCGCATATATCGCAAAGATATGGATGAAAACCCGCCATTTCGCGAGCAGCTGAAATCTCTGGTACCCAAAATCAACGATAGGATCGCCGAACATTTGAGTAGGTACATAGACGCATCGTCGGAAAAATACGGACAGATTGCCGGCGAATATATGGAATCGTTGCGAGATGTAGCTTTGGCCGGCGGTAAACGACTCAGGGGCGCATTGACATACCACGGGTATGGATTGATGCAAGGTGACGATACGGATGTGATTTTTGACATTGCTGTGGCTATCGAATTATTGCATACCTATCTATTGATCGAGGACGATTTTATGGATCGTGCCAACATGCGTCATGATTTTCCCACATTGCACGGGCTCTTTCTCCGACAATACGGCCCGCAAGTCGGGGGTGGTGATGGGGCGCATATTGCGAATTCTCTCGCGGTCACGGCTAGTCTGATACTGGCTCATATAGCTATGGAAATATTCCATCAAGCAGATTTCCCGGCGGTAAGGATGCAGAAAGCGTCGTTGATTTTGCACAAACAAATGCAGATCGTGGGGCACGGGCAGATGTTTGATATTATTAATATGTTTACTGAAAACATCGCGGAATCTGATATTTTGCATATGTTGGAATGGAAAACCGCGTCATACACCGTAGAGAATCCATTGCTTGTCGGAGCGATATTGGGCGGAGCCGACGAAGAGGTCTTGAGGATTCTTTCGGAATTTGCGATACCGCTCGGGACTGCATTTCAGATACAGGACGATATCATAGGCAGTTTCGGGATAGTCAAGAAAACCGGCAAACCGGATACCGGTGATATCTTGGAAGGGAAGAAGACATTGTTGACTTCATATGTCGAAAAACACGGCGATAACGAACAACGCAATCTTTTACATACAGTCCTGGGCAATCCCGATGCAAGCGCACAAGATATAGACAAGCTCAAAAAGGTGATGATAGATACCGGTGCATTGGAATACGCCACAACTCAAGCACATGACTTGACCGATACGGCAAAACAAACACTGATTGCAAACAAGTCGCTCTTCCAAAACGAAGAGTCGTATCGTTTCATATTGGGTATGGCCGATTACCTGCTCCGAAGAGAGTTCTGATCATCTCTACGAGAAGTAGACTCCACACGGAGTACGAGTTATCCACATCTGTACACTAATTTTATATGGTTCTGTGAAATTCATTTACAAATTGTGGATAAGTTATATAATCCGAATACACTCCCCGACATAGATGTAATATAGGCATTGCTCCCGATGCAAAAAATAGATTACACCGGTTATATCGAAAATATCCACAAACCTGATCCCTCAAACACGAGCAGTTCGCAAAAACAATCAACCATCGATCTTGCCAACCTATGGAAACTTGTCAAAGAACATTTGCGACTCAAAAGCGACGACAAACGCCTTTTTGCTTGGTTTAAAACGGCCAATTTGGAAAAATTCCAAAACGGCAAGGCTACAATTTCCGTAGCCAACAGCTATCACAAAGAATGGATTGAAACATTGCATGCCGATATGATCAAAGACAGCATCATGCAGATCACCGGCATATCCCCGGAAATCGTAGTAGATATCAAATCGGCGTTGACTGCGCGACCAAAATATGAGTACCACAACCCATCCGAAGATTCGCCGTCACAGACCAGTTTCGACGATATAGCAACGACGACCAGAGGCGGCAATACACGTTCATCCCACTTAAATCCGCGATATACATTGCAAAATTTCGTAATCGGTAGCAACAACCAAATCGCCGTAGCCGTAGCCAAAAATATCATCAAAACACCCGGACATGCTTACAACCCGTTGTTTGTATACGGGCCGAGCGGAGTCGGTAAAACCCATTTGATGCAGGCAATAGGCAACGAAATCATGAAGCATGATCCCAAATTTGTAGTCACATACGTGGAGATTGAAACTTTCATGAATGAGATGATCGAATCTATACGTAAGCAAAGCACTGACGAGTTTCGCAAAAAGTACAGGGATACCGATATGCTTCTGATCGACGATATTCAATTTATCAGTTCCAAAGAGAAAACCAAGGAAGAGCTTTTCAATACTTTCAACACCTTGTATCAAAAAAACAAACAGATAATCATCGCTTCTGACAAATCACCTCAAGAGATAGAGAACCTGCCTGACCGCCTAAAAACCAGGTTTATGGGCGGGATGGTCATAGATATGCATTTGCCTGATTACGAGACTCGACTTGCGATCATCAAACAACGCCTCCGGGATAAAAAGGCTCACTTATCGACCGAGGTTCAAGAATATATAGCAAAAAATATTGAAGGGAGCGTCCGCGAACTTGAAGGCGCGGTAAACAAAGTGATATCGACACAGGAAATACTTGGCAAACAAATGCCGATTGACGATATCGGTAAATTATTACATCTGGATGTGGATAGCAAAAGGAAACGTATTTCGCCCGATCAGATCATGGATGCGGTTTGTCAAACTTTTGATATCACCAAAGCGGAGATCAAGGGTAAAAGGAGGACTGCGTATATAGCGGCCTCACGGCAGGTGGCGATGTACCTTCTGCGTAAAGATCTGGAGTATCCGCTGGAGAAGATAGCTCACCTGGTCAATCGCAAAGATCATACGACCGTATTGCATGCCTATGAAAAGATAGAGTCATTGATCAACGAAGACAAAGACTTCGCCGCCAAGGTTGAGAACGTTCGCTCAAAGTATATGCTCTGACACTGCGTTGCAGGCAGGCTTCTGACCCGGATTTGAGGCCCTCTTGTCTGGGCAAAAATCCGCTGTCATAAGACGGACCGCTGTACTCTATTTCTGATCGCAATAGGCGCAAATTCTATTTCCTACGACCCTACGGTCGGGGGATCACGCCGAGGGGATGAAAATTTCATTAAATTTTCATTCGTGCAGAAAGGCTCCATCACCCAGCAGGCTGGATACCAGCGGTACGGAACCGCAGATCGCACACATGCCACAAACAAACAGCATCTGGTGGAACGACTGAGGGGTTAATTTTTCATTAAATTTTCATCCACGGTAGTAACTGAGCCTGCCACTGCCCACAGTTGCACTCAACCGAGCCTACCGCGACCTGCGGTCGCAACTACCAACGACCTGCACGCAATGTGAAAACCGCAACAAAAGCTCTCCACCCGACCCGCCGTTCAGGGAACTAGGCTGGACACCTTAAACACTGTGGATAACTATGTGGTTAACTTGATGATAACCTCGTATAAGTCTGAATAACTTATTTCCGCCGACCTCCGTCCGCACACAGGCTTATTCAACAAATCTTATTGCAGCAATGATACTGTGTTCATGTATTATACACATGGCCCACGACTTATCCCGCACTTATCCGCAAAACTAATCCACAATGCCTATGTATCCACTATCCGCTTTTTCACAAAGTATTTGCTTACGATGGACAAAATATCGCGATAAAAGTTTCCACAAACGATGAATTACATTCCCTCTCGTGGAATCGCCGTAACGACAATAAATCCGAATTCACCATCGCAACTTATCCAAATTATGCACAGTACCTACTATGACTGCGACTGTATTTTATATAAGAAATATATACGATAGGGGATTGTAAAATTTACACTCAGTACATCTCACCAGCTACCGTAACCGCGGGTACAGTTTTAATGCCTCCGGCACAGTTCCCCAACCGTCAGATCGGGGGAGAGGCTTCATTGAAAATATCAGTCAAGACTCCTGTTCGACGACTTTTATGGGCGATATGTGGTTCCCTTGTATTTCTGGCAAATAGGTCCCCACCCATTTAAAGCACATGGTACCAAAACTCATATTACCGGCAGAAATAGAATTGTAGGAAAATTTTCTGGCGTAAATTACCGGATATGTAGTATACTCTCAGTATGAAATTTGTCTCCAATCAAGATACGTTGTCCAAGCACTTAAACGCTTTGAAACGTATAATAAACAACAAATCAGGGCTTCCGATATTGAGCAATATCTATATCTCCGCCGAGAAAGGCAAGCTTAATATGGTCGCAACCGATCTTGAGTTGGGTATCAAGAGTTGGATCGGTACCGATGTCAAGAAAAGTGGTAATACGACTGTGCCGGCAAAAGAATTATCCGAATTTGTCAATACTGTCAGAGAAGACAAGATCAACGCGGAACTTCAAGGGACCAAGTTTATGGTAAGTACAGAGGCCAACTCTACGACGTGCAACACGATACGTCCGGATGAGTATCCGACTCCGCCATCTCCGGAGAAAGATGACAAGCCTTTGTTTTTGCTGACTCCGGAACAGGTGAATCTAGTACACCAAAGAGTTTCGTTCGCCACTGCCAACGACGATATCAAACCAGTAATGACTGGTATCTTGATAGAGCTGGAACAGAAAAACGCTACTTTTGTCGGGGCAGACGGTTTGCGGCTGTCGAGGCAAAATATAGAGCTCGTTTCTCCGGCAAATGTAGATAAGGAAGCTACGGCACCTGTGGAAATCTTGGTTTCCGCGCGGGCTTTTGGCGAGTTGTCGGCGATAGTGTCCGAATTTGCCGAGGACGATTCGCAAAACTTGGTTGAGGTGTATATGCTGGAAAAGTTGAATCAAGTTGTGTTTAAATTCAACGGTATCGAACTTAGCGCTCGAGTAATTGACGGTGTATACCCGAGATACAAAGCTGTGATACCTGAGGAGCATCGCACACGATCTGTTTTTGCCAAGGATGATCTGCAAAATTCTTTGAAGATAGTCAATATCATCGCAAGAAATATTTTTGGCAACAAAGTGGAATTTCAAATTGATGCCAAGTCCGGTACGATTCAATTATCTGCGACCCAGGCCGAGTTGGGAAGCAACCAAAGTACCTTCAACGCCAAGATTGAGGGGGACGATATACATATGGCATTCAGTGCGAAATTTGTGGGAGATTTCCTTTCACATATCAGTGCCCAGGAGATTGTGTTGGAAACGACCACTCCGGAACAGGCCGGTGTATTTAGGATCAAAGACGATGAAGATTTCTTGCATCTGATCATGCCGATGAGGTTGTAAGTTTCACTTCGCCTTCTTTGTGGACTTCTTTTTGTTGTATTTGGGTGTCGGCTCGTGAAACATATAGCCAAACCCATGTACGGTCTTGATTGAGTCAATATTTTCACCTTTTCGCACGTCTTTCAGACGTTGGCGTATATTGTTGACATGCACATCTATGGTATTTGACGAGATGATGCGACTATAATCCCATACGTTGTCCATCAGTTCGCTGCGACTGATAGGTCGGTTTTTGTTTCGTACCATATATTCGAGGATCTGAAACTCTTTTCGACGCAACGGGATGGGTTTTCCGTCATATTTTAATTCCCTTTGCACAAGGTCCAATTTATATCCGTCAAAGTCGATGACCTCTTTTGCTGTAAGTTTGGGACGTCTCTGCAGAGCCTGGATACGTGCAAGTAATTCTTGAAATGGGAACGGGAATTTGATGATATCGTCTGCTCCGGCATTCAGAAAACGAACAGTGTGTTTCCATTTGGTAACGCTGGTGATACCTATGATATATGACCACACGTGGTGATTGCGCAGCCCTTTGACGAGTGAAAACGCGTCGCGGGTCGCCAGGTTTGTATTGATGATGATCAGGTTGTATTTATTTTTCTTGATGTTTTTTGCATCGACCATATCGGAGGATATTTTGCGAAGGGTGAATCCATAGGCTTCAAGGGATGAACCTATGATTTGTGAGATTGTTTTGTAATCGTCTATCAATAAGATTCTCATTTGAAATTATCGTTTATTTTATATAGCCAATTACATATCCACAATTTCTATGGATCTGTAGTATTATGTAATGGTGTCATGAGGATAACTTTTATTTGAACTTGATGAAACGTCCTATATATCATGATTAAAAAGTACGTTATATATCAGTTTATTCTTGGAATTGTAGCGGTTACGTTTTTGTCATATTTATTTAATTTGCCCGGTTTCGTACCTGTTGTGGAGGGGCAATTTGAATGGAAGAACATATTGTTGACAGCTTTCTTGTTGGGGTTGGCGTTTAGTTCGGTTTTGAGTATCGCCGTTTATTTGTTTGAAGCCAGGTTTATCATGGCGCCAAATGATAAGCACGATCTGGTCACACCGACGAAGGTCGGTATCATCGGAGGGATCACGGTCGGAGCGGTATTTGTGTCCGCGGGGTTTGGCATTTTGCCGTTGTGGGTCGGGTTGATAGTGGTAATCGTGGTGTCCGGGTTATCATTGTTTATTTGACTGCTCCAGTGCCATTCCCTGCCCGTCGTGGTGTGTGAGGGGCCTCACTCAAGGTCGGGGTTAGGACCCGGTCTTCATACACACTGACTAACTAAGAATGTTGTCGCCATATGGATTGTAGACGATAACTTGTCCAGTGCGAATATGCAAAACAGTGTGTATACGGCATATACAGATACCGCATACTTGCAACAATTGCTATGTAATGCGTGCCGTGAGGGCGTTTACCTGGGGACATTTTCCCTGCCAGGACAGAGGCTACCTCAACTCGCTCTATGTTTAGTTTTGTGGTACGGTGCACAGCTTAGCAAGTCTGTATCCATAGGGAAGTTTATCAGGACTCAAGAGAAAATTGGAATATTTCATGCATATATGTGGTACACAGGTAAGTACTTCAAGTTTACCTTTAGCCACAATTGAAGAATTCAATGGCCTTTAGTATCGGCGAAATATGTTGGACGACGGTATCTACTTTAATAGTGGATTTGCCTGATTTCACATACTGTTTGTAGGTGAGAATCGTCGAGATTGGACAATCATCGTGTATTCGCATTCCCCCTTTGCCGACCCAGAATTGCACTGTACTACTGCGAGAAGACTTTATGTGAACACCCCAGGTACCTGTATATCTAAATCCGACCGGGATCATATCATCAGCAAAGGCCCATGATACGCCATGATCCCAGTCTCCGAAGATAAAGGCGTCATGCACGAGGGTTGAGTTCAATAATAGTTCATGTCTCTCTTGCTTTGATACAGATGATAGATCTTGGTTGTAATTTCTTTCAGCCTTACGCAACCGAAAAGACTTCTCAACTTCAGTCAAAGAATTCCAATCCTTCCGTAATTTAACCATTTCTCTATCGAATCTTCGATGCAACTCTTCAAAAGTGATCTGGTCACGTATTTTTGAGAATCTGAAAATCATATTTTTTGTTGTAAATTTGTTCATAAACTTTATGAGTGATGCAAATTCACCATTGTATAAGTCCAGATCGGATTGGGGAATATTGTTCATACGAGAAACAAATATTTCATCTGAAAAATATTCAATGACGACTCCCGGAGGATATGCAGTCGCTATGGGAGTCAGATACTCTCTGAGTTGGATTGTATTGAAAACTTCCGCCCAATCAAGATGTGGGGCGGAGGAAAATTGAGGCTTTTTGTAGCCACCAAAAGGTATCGATATATGAATAGGCTTATTGTTATTGACAGTATCTCGGATGATATCCCGTACTTTCTCGGCCAGTTCCGGAGGTATAGCAGATCCAGTGTACCTGGACGACTTAATCTTATGAAAAATGTATTCATCCATCCCTTCGAATTTAACCTGCTTGCGATCTTTCTTGGTAAGCTGATAATCAGGTACGGTAGATATCAATTTGTTTAAAGTGCTTGTAATATTCATCATATCTATTTTGTTTGGTGGAGAGGGTCGGATTTGAACCGACGTCATATATTGTTTCCAATATATATTTTGCTATTAAACTACCCCCCCATAAGCAAAGTACTTGAGTATAGAGTAAAATTGATCGACTGTCTAACTTGACGGTCAGTGTCGACACTGGCTATAATAGTATGGCAATGAAAAGAGTGCGAAAGGTCTTGGAACAATTTGGGCTTAGCGAAAAAGAGATTGAAGTCTATTTAGTTTGTATCAAACATGACGATTTATCTCCTTATAAAATTTCTAAGTTGGTTAATATTCCTAGGACGACGATTTATGACATATTGATGAGCCTTTCGCTGAAAGGTCTAGTGGAACTGGAACAAAGTGACGGTTTTACCAAACAACAAACGAAGGTGAAAGGGAAGAACCCTTCGGAACTAAGGAAAATTATCAGAAAACGTAGAAATAAATTGTTTGCATTGGAGGCTGATGTTGTTCACATTCTTCCAGATTTGAAGCGTGATTATCACAAGGGTGAAACAAATACGGATGTACGGTATTATCCAGGCGTCGAAGGAGTCAAAAGAGTCTTTGCATTGTCCGGGGAGCTGGGAATACCAACTTATGCATGGACGCATCTTATGCCTATGGATGCGCTTGGAGAGGAATGGACCAACGAAGTGATAGATAAGTCGATGAAGCGAGCGCCAGACGGGGAAGATAAAGAATTGGTGCCGTTGAACGATTGGACCAAGCATGTGATCTCCTATCAATATGGCAGAAACAGAGATTATTTGGTTCGCAACAATATCAGGTATATTGACAACTATGCTTTTCAAATGTATCTCCGTCTCGAGATACAGGGCGAGTATGTAAATATGGCTTGCGCCGAAGGCGATGAAGTATGGGGAATGGCGATTAAAAGCAGTGCGCTATCATCAAGTCTTAGGGCTATTTACAATGTGATGTGGAATCAAGCGACGCCGATCACCGAGCGTATGGTGAGATCGTGGGGTGAAAACAAATTACTGAAGAAACTGGGCAGGAAAAGTCAAAGACTTGCAAGGCATAGAAGGAATAATCGGTGTAAATCCGGCCTCTAAGTAAATTGTACGTATTGCCAAGCTTACGAAAAATTTTCAGGTTCTGGAAATTTACTGATATAATCACTCATAATTTTTCTATATTCACATGCGGAAATTCCCTAGAAAATACATTTTCGTAGTAGGTGGTGTGATGAGCGGGGTAGGCAAGGGAGTAGCTTCGTCTTCGATAGGGAAAATACTGCAATTTCATAACTTGAACGTGACCGCCGTCAAGATTGATCCATACGTCAATGTGGATGCGGGCACGATGAACCCCACCGAACATGGCGAAGCCTTCATACTTGACGATGGGCATGAGTGTGATCAGGACATGGGTAATTATGAACGTTTCTTAAACAAATCGTTGCGACGAAGCAACTACATGACCACCGGCTCGATTTACTTGAAAGTAATACAGAAAGAAAGATCCCTCGGGTATGGAGGTAGATGCGTCGATGTCGTCCCAGATGTACCGTTTGCCGTCATCGAACAAATCAAAGAAGCCGGTCGCAGAGAAAACGCCGATATTGTGATGGTGGAGATCGGAGGAACTTTGGGAGAATACCAAAATATTTTGTTCCTGGAAGCAGGTCGGATGCTCAGAGATCAACATCCGGAAGACGTATTGTTTGTGATGGTGTCGTATCTTCCAATACCAAGCAAGATAGGCGAGATGAAAACAAAACCTACGCAGTATGCGGTCCGTACGATGCGACAAACTGGAGTGTCGCCAGACATCATACTCGGACGGTCGCCTCGAGAGATGGATGATAAGCGCAAAGAAAAATTGTCCGTAGCATGCTCATTACCGAAAAAAGCGATAATATCGGCACCTGACGTCAAGTCAATATATGACGTACCAGGTAATTTCATGACAGAAGGATTGGACCGGTTAATTATTGAAAAGCTGAAAATACCAGGTACCAGGTTCAGTGCGAAGAAATCCGACCAATGGGATACGTTTGTCCGATCGAGCAAACCGCACAATAAGGAAGTGCGCGTAGCTGTCGTGGGCAAATATTTTGATACTGGTGACTTTGTGCTGACAGATGCATATATTTCCGTCATAGAAGCGTTGAAGTTTTCCGCATACAAAAACGGGGTAGATATTGATATAAACTGGTTCAACAGTAAAAAACTTGAAGGTAAGGGAGCCAAGGATATTGCCGTGCTGAAAGAGTTTGACGGGATCGTAGTGCCTGGAGGGTTCGGTTCAAGTGGGATAGAAGGCAAAATCAACGCAATCCGATATGCCAGAGAGCAAGGTATCCCGTTTCTCGGGCTGTGTTACGGTATGCAATTGGCAAGTATAGAGTACGCTCGAAATGTATGCGGTATTGCCGGGGCGACTTCGTACGAGTTGGACCCCGATGCGAAAGACAAAGTCATCACCATCATGCCGGCGCAAGAGAAACTCTTGCGAGATGGAAATTATGGTGGCTCTATGCGACTTGGCGCGTATCCGGCCGTTGTGCGAGAGGGTACATTGGCGCATAAAATATATGGTACTACGGAAATTTCCGAAAGGCATCGCCACAGATACGAATTGAATCCGGAATACGGGAACGTTTTGGAGGAAAACGGCTTGGTGATTTCAGCCACTTCGCCGGACGGTGTGTTGGCAGAGATTATTGAATTACCTGATCATCCGTTTTTCTTGGCAACCCAATTTCATCCGGAGATGAAAGCCCGACCGTTGGATCCGCATCCGATCTTCACGGAGTTTTTACGCGTGGCGTCGGAGTAGGGCCGAAGCCCATCCTTTACCACACAATCGGCTTTTTCCCGGCGACAAGTAAATAACGGTTGGTTCTGGAAAAATGATGATTGCCAAACCACCCGCCCCTGTTGGCCGCAAGTGGCGAAGGATGGGCTGATTTCAGTATGAGGTTATTGTCGGGATCTATCAACTTCTCCTTCGATTTGGCATAATTCCCCCAAAGCATGTAGACAATGTGCCTCTTGTGTCGGCTGAGTTTCGTGATCACAGCGTCGGTGAATTTTTGCCAACCTATATCGCTATGTGAACCGGCTTCGGAGTCTCTGACAGTCAACGTCGCATTCAACAACAAAACACCTTGTTTCGCCCATGGTGTCAAATCGCCGTCTTCTATTTGCGTAGAGCCGATATCGTCGCGCACCTCTTGCAAGATATTTTGCAACGAGGGAGGGTTCTGTACATCATGGCGAACTGAAAAAGCCAAACCGTTGGCTTGCCCCGGCTGATGATACGGATCCTGCCCCAAGATCACCACACTGACGTCATCGGTCGGACATAGGTCAAAAGCTCGGAAAATCTCTTTGCCCGGCGGGTATACCTTGTGTTTTGCGTACTCTGCTCTGACAGTCTTGATCAAGGACAAAAAATACGGTTTTTGAAACTCATCTTTCAACAGATTTTGCCAGGACTTTTCGATTTTGACCATAATATCGCGACGTAGTACTGATTACACCAAACCCTGCGCCAACATGGCCTCGGCCACCTTCAAGAAACCGGCTATATTCGCACCTTGCATATAGTCGATATTTCCTTGCGCATCCTCACCATGTTCCGCGACCTTTTGGTGAATATTTCGCATGATTTCTTGTAATTTTTCATCCACCACTTCTCGCGACCATTGGGCTTTGAGTGCGTTTTGCGACATCTCCAGACCGGAAACCGATACACCTCCCGCATTGGATGCTTTGCCAGGGACGTAAATCACCATTGCTTCTTGCAGAGCTTCTATAGCTTCAGGGGTTGTCGGCATATTCGCACCCTCTACCAGGTAAGTGGCGCCGTTGGCTATCAAAGCCTTGGCATCTGGCAATTCGACTTCATTTTGCGTAGCGCACGGCAATGCTATATCCGCAGGGACGCCCCACGGCTTTTGTCCTTCATGATACTCGACGGAAGGGTACTTTTCCGCAAACTCTTTGATACGCCCGCGTTTGACGTTTTTCAATTCCATGATAAATGCCAGTTTCTCTTCGTCGATTCCATCCGGATCGTATACCATCCCGCTGGAGTCGGACATCGTCAATACTTTCCCGCCCATCTGTATGACCTTCTGTACCGCATATTGAGCTACGTTACCGGCACCAGATACAAGTATTCGTTTACCTTCGATACCGTCATCGCGAGCCTTGAGAGCTTCGGCAAGGAAGTAAACGACGCCGAATCCGGTCGCTTCTGGGCGGATATTGCTACCTCCGAAAGTTAAGCCCTTGCCGGTCAATACGCCGGTAAATTCGTTTGCCAATTTTTTGTACATCCCGAAAAGATAACCTATTTCACGTCCACCCACACCGATATCTCCGGCGGGTACATCGGTTTCTGCACCTATATGGCGATACAATTCACTCATGAAGCTTTGGGCGAATCGCATGATCTCTCCGTCGGATTTCCCATGCGGGTCGAAATTGCTTCCCCCTTTGCCTCCACCCATCGGGATGCCTGTCAGAGCGTTCTTAAACGTCTGTTCAAATCCGAGGAATTTTAGGATTGAGAGGTTGACGCTCGGGTGCCAACGGAGTCCTCCCTTGTACGGCCCTATGGCGCTGTTGAATTGTACCCGATACCCTTTGTTGATCTGAATTTCACCTTGATCGTCCACCCACGGTACACGAAACATGATCACTCTTTCCGGTTCGCTGATGCGTTCGAGTATTTTTGCGTCGATATACTCCAGGTGTTGAGTCAATACGGGTTTGATGCTGTGGAATACCTCTTCCACCGCTTGATGAAATTCATTTTCGTGCGGGTTGCGCTCCACCACAGTCGCCAAAGTGTCGTTTATATACTTATCTACATCCATAAATTGTTTTGGAAAATATATTATCTGTATTCAAAAGATAACACCTTGAAGGCGATGAAGCAAGGATGTGGAATGTACGTCGGCCTTTTTATAGGGTGTAGCGTGGTTGAATCTGGATTGTGGTTGCGGGCGTTGGGGATTGGGTAGTAGGTGATACCTCGGGCAGGTTATAGGTTGTGTATGGTGAGACGAGGTGGTATAATCCGGTGCGTATTGAACTTCTATTACACTAGTCGAATTTAATCCAAGTAAGTTGTTAAATATGACGGAATCACTAAGAAACGACGGTTCTCCGAGACCGCGAGGAGTAACGTATTTGGGTCGTGTCCCTTATGATGAAATTGATGAAATAATCACCTTCAACGAAAAGGAGGTAGATCTTGAGTTAGGGTTGCCTCGAGGCTCTTTTGGAATGCCTCGTGAAGAGCAGGTTTTGTCTGTTGTAGATTTGCGTGATCTGACAGAAATACCTGTTGATACAGAGGGTAGACGTGGCGTATCTGTTGAAATAGGTGGTAATTCGATGTATATACCTAGGATACAGATGCTCCGTTCTTTGCGTCAAGAATCGGCAATCTCATTTACAGATGAAGAGTCTGGACGATTGATGTATCGCATTTACATGCCAATGGGTTCGCACCGCAAAGTTACTGGAGATACCCAGAGAGACTATATTGCCGTGGATGTACCAGAGGAATTGTTATTGGCTATAACTCGACGAGAGCGATCTAAAGCGGAGAATAACTACTGGAAGAACTTGGCATATGGCGCAGATTGGGATGGTAAGCGTACACTAGTTGCGATGCGTAACTCTGGAGGCAGACCAATTTGTCCAGCAGACAATAAAGAAGGGAACATTTACTGGAACGATCACTCAAGTCTAAGGATTACTCAACTAACTAATGAAAGAGAAAAAGGTGAAATCAAGCTGACACTGGGCGATCAATATATCTTATACTGTAATGTCGCTTCGTTGGCTAATGCTGCTAAAAATGCAGTACGCGTTTATGATAAGTATCTTGTCCTATTCATAAGAAATGCCTCTATTAAAAGAATGGATGATGGGAACGAGCCAACACTCCCACAGAACCATCACGGAAATATAGTGATAGCTGTACATGAAGACCATGCGCTTATGCGCCATGCACATGCGCTCCTCGCGGAACAATAGAAAAGTAAGGTAGATTTATTACGATATGTTGATTGATAAAGAGAGATATTCACTCACCCCAATCATAGAGAGTCCCCCTCTCGACATAAACGGTACCCTCTACCCAAGGATCAAGCTGGCTTCTTCCGTCCAACGCGTCCTCCAAGGCTGGGAAGACCGTGAAGAAGAGGTAGTGGAAGTCCCACTAATCATAAGGCACGCATACGAAACAATGGAGCGTCAGCTACGAGCAGGTCCAAATACAGTCTTGGATATAGCCGGTAGAAGTGTTTATCTTGGTGTTTTCCTAAAAACGATAAAATCGCTCGTCCTAGACAGGTATGTCATCTGGCAGGGTAGGTTTCGCGTATTCCGAAGGGCTCAGGAAGATGAGTTAGTATATATGTATATAAATCTTGGTTCAGAGGATGATAAAGCTATACTTAGCATAGCTGTCGACGGGTCACTCATTGATTCGGTGTTGTTTGCTGATCAAGGCCCTAAAGCTTCGTCCTGATCGCAACAAACTTAGCCATACTTTACCCGTATGGTAATATACACAAAAACCCCAACCACACATTCACATGAAAAATTCACTGAAACAAACGGACTCGGAAATTTGGGAAGCGATCAAAGGTGAGGAAAAACGAGAAAGAGATGGGTTGGAACTAATCCCTTCCGAGAATTACACATATCCCGAAGTTTTGGAAGCGTTGGGATCCGTATTGACCAATAAGTATGCGGAGGGCTATCCTGGGAAAAGGTATTACGGCGGACAGGAATTCACCGACAAGGTGGAAACTCTGGCGATAGAGAGGGCGAAGGAACTTTTCGGCGCCGATCATGCCAATGTACAAGCGTTGTCCGGGTCGCCGATGAATCAGGCCGTCTATTTAGCTATCTGTCAACCGGGCGACACGATCATGGGTATGGATCTATCACACGGTGGGCATCTGACGCATGGAGCACCGGTCTCGCATATGGGTAAACTTTTTAATTTCGTACGGTACAAGACCAATCCTGATGCCGGTGGTGCGATAGACTTTGGTGAAGTGCGTAAATTGGCACTTAAACACCGCCCAAAGATCATATTATGCGGTTATACATCCTACCCGCGTACATATGACTACGCTCAATTTCGTAAAATAGCTGATGAGGTGGGAGCTATAGCGATGGCGGATGTTTCGCATATCGGCGGTCTGATAGCTGGTAAGGCAATGCGAAATCCGTTTGATGACGGTTTCGATGTAGTGACGACTACGACACATAAAACCCTGCGAGGGCCTCGAGGCGCCTTGATATTGTCCCGTGGCAAGGTATCCAATCCGATGAAGCAGGTGGAGTTTACCAAAGAGAACCTACCGACCATACTTGATAAGTCTGTATTTCCAGGACTGCAGGGTGGACCTCATATGAATACGATCGCCGGTATCGCTGTAGCGCTCAAGAAAGCATCCACGGATGATTTTCGCGCATATGCCAAGCAGGTATTGGTTAATGCGAAGGCGATGGCGCAGGTGTTTGCGGACAAGGGGGTGGATATGGTAACTGGAGGGACTGACAACCATATGATAGTGGTGAATACCATTAATACCTATAGTATGGACGGTAAAGAGGCCGAGACGTTGTTGGACAAAGTAGGGATTACTGTGAACAGGCAGGTTGTGCCGGACGATCCAAATCCACCGTTTCGTCCATCCGGGATACGGTTGGGGACACCGGCGATGACGGCCCGCGGGTTGGGTGCGGATGATGTCCGCCTCGTGGCAGGTTGGATCGATGATGTCCTGCGAGCGGGTACCGGAGCTGATATCGAAGGGGTTCGCGGACAGGTTTTGGAGTTGAGCCGTAGCTACGAAGCCGGGCTCAAGTCCCGGGGTTGAGCACCAGGGTTGGCGAGAGAATATTGTATTTATAGGAATAGTAGTACAAAAGTTGGGATCTTTAATGTTTTTTTAACTGAAATTTAATGGCCGACTTATGCTGTCGATCCGCAATTTTTAAGGTTGTGTCGTTTTGAGTACCTGTTTTGCTCATGACTACAGGGATTGTGCCAATGATCGCAAGTTTCCTGCTTCTGTAGAGACAATATCGACACTACTCAACGTAAATCAGAAACTGTATAGTGAGCAATTCCCAATGACAGAGGGTGTTTTGTTATACTTGTCGGTCCGAAGCCCGGAGGAGATTTTTGATTCTGAGTCCCTCCAGTTTATTGCTACGACCGTAGGTCAAGCTCGACCTACCGCGGCTGATAGCCACTCATTGTAGCCTACGTGCGGGTGTACTACTTTACACTCCGTTGCAAAATGGGGAATAGTCCCAGGGTGATGTCTCTTTCTATTGCAGTTGCTGCAAGTACTTCAGGCATTGGGCGTAGCCATTAGACTTCTATACCATCAGTTTGCCCACTAGCTGTAGGACTTGGCCTAGTTGGTGCACACGGTTCAGTGTCCATTAGTAGCTCTATCATTGGACATCCCCACCCCTGGTATATCTGCGAATTGCTATGAGGACATGCTGTACAGCCATCAGTTGGTATCATGCACAAAGCCTATCGTCACGGTACGGAGGTGGGAAGTGTCGTATACTTAGCTTTTTCCATATATGGGCGAAATCACGGATTTTGACCTATCAGGCCCGCGGTGTTGGGCTTTTGTCTCAAAGGGTGGGTTCCAACCCCGGGTCCGAAGCCCGGCTTCGCCCATGATATAATTACCCCATGCAAGTTCATAACAACAAAACAGAATTCTTTTATAAATACTCCAAGTTTGCTTGGCGGGGCTAAGTACGTGGTCAGAGTATTTATTTAAGATTATTTTTACAGTTATGAATAAACACACAAACACAAATCTACCGAACCAACAAAGAGATAAGCCGACTTCGTCAGATATACGTAAAAACCGGTTGATGTCCGGCGATAGGCCCACCAATGATTCCTATGTGATAGGGGTCTATCAAGGCACGATGAAAGCACGATTGCAGGCGCAGGATGATTATGAAGTATTCATCATGTCTGCGGATTACCATGCAATGACGACGCATTATGACAGAACTGACCAGATACGCCATAATCAAATCAGCCTGATCAGGACACAGATCGCACTTGGTTTGGATCCTGAAAAAGTGGTGTTTTACAGGCAATCTCGTTTACCGCAAACGTTTAGACTATTTACAATCCTGGGGATGATCACTCGGATGAAAGAGCTGGAAAAACAGCCGATGCTCAAGGAAAAATTGGCTCAGGGTCATAAATTGAATTTCGGTCTGATGGGGTATCCGGTCCTGATGGCGGCGGATATACTGATTGTAGATAGCGATGTCGTGCCGGTGGCTAAGGACAATGAAGCGCATATCGAGATCGCCAAATTGCTGGCTGAGAGGTTTAATAAAATCCATAGTGGGAAGTTGACCGAAGGTCGGGAGGTGTTGAAAGTACCCGAGGGGTTAATAGGGGATGTAATGATCGGCTTGGACGGGCAAGGCAAATCTGGTAAAAGCACGGGTGGAATATTTTTCTCCGACTCGGCGGATGAAGTGCGGACGAAGGTGATGTCTATGTACACTGACCCAAATCGTATCCGAGCTACAGATCCAGGTACCGTGGAAGGTAACCCGGTGTTTATATACCATGATGCATTTAATGAAAATAAGGCAGAAGTGGAAGACTTGAAAGAACGTTATCGCAAGGGAACGGTGGGCGATGTTGAAGTAAAGGAGAAACTGTATCAAGCAATAGAATTATTTTTGACTCCGGTCAGAGAAAGGTTGGGAGAATTGGAAAAATTGGGAGACGATTGTATCTTGGATATATTGCGAACGGGTGAAGTCCGTGCAAACAAGGTTGCTGATGAAGTGATCGGTAGAGTCATCGAAGCGATGGGGTTTTAGGAGTTTTAGGATATGTACCCTGTTATTCGAGGTGGTGGTCGGGGTTTTGTGGTACTCCCTGCGGGAAATGCAAGCTTTTGACCCCGGTCGCAATGCTTCGCGTGTTTTACATGTGATGTCATTGGTGTGATTCCCTGGCTGTGAGGCGTGTGAGGGTGCGACTCCCGGATGCCTCGTCCGCCTGAGAACAGGGTGGAGGGCTTTGTGAATACCCTGTATTCAGTGCGGGACATCAGTCGTTGCGACCGCGGATGGAATTCTAATGAAGATTTCACACTTCGTGCACTTCACCGACTTCGTGGCTACGGGTGGAACTTTATTGCCTCCGGCATGTCTGCAGGCCATGGGATGGGCTTCGTGAAATTTTGCATTCATTGTAGTCTACTAGTTGTTATGGTTGCGTATGAAAACTTAATGAGATTTTCATGCAGCCTGCGGATCACGGTCCCCACTCTGTGGGGACAGATGAAATTTTAATGAAAATTTCACACTGCGTGCCGCTTGCTGACTATTGTGCTCGAAGTCGCAGCATGGTGCGCGTCGAGCTCAACATTGCATTCGGCAGTATTTCGGACATCCACGCCGTCCGAGAACTTTGGGACAAACGGAGTTTGTGTAGTCGGTCCCCGACCGCAGGGCCGTGGGAGATTCGCAGATATTGTAGG
>JALWDW010000019.1 GCA_027036675.1 Candidatus Dojkabacteria bacterium | reverse complement strand
TGGCTTGCGTTTAGATAGAAAGTTGAAACTCATTCACTTTTATCTGAAAGAAAAGGCAACTTTTGAGTGGGGTAGGCAAAAATAGCAACCGTTTTTGGCCTTTAACCCCGTTTTTGTGTCTTTTAGCTCTATCGGTCGATAAATAGTACTCCTCCCAAAAGTTCCTACCCTCTCCTTCTTCAAAGTCAGGTTGACTATGCAGTATATGCCTAATATACCGATCCGCCGTATTTTTTAGCACATATGAGAGCCAAACAAACGGTACCCGCGCATCTCCTCCTTTTTCATATATATGGTTCGCCACGACACAAGCATGTTTATACGCCGCCTCTGTAAAATCACCAAAACTGATCCTCTCCGGCATACGCCAATCGAGTTGATACAAACCGCGATCCGTATCACTCCTACCCTCTTCAGCGCCAGCCCCTGCATCATCCCACTTGGAGGAACTCTGTACCGTTCTCTCCTCCAAACCTGTAGGGTCCGCACTCCCCCAATCGGAAGGCTTCAACCCACGCTTATCAGCTTCGTCCCAAACCAGGAATCTTCTGTCTCGTTGTCTTGGTATCACGCCCATAGTGGGAGTATAACGCAAATCACCCGGGTTTCTTCCCAATAACCTTGCGGGTGCTGTCCTCATCGCCCGCGTCCCACCCCAACCTGCGGAACACATTTCTCGGCTTAGCGTCAGGATCATAAGGCAACTCCGTTTGTCCTTTGAACCTTGCTATCCGGAAGCCAAACGTAGAGCCTTGCCCCTTGCTGCTGTCCACTATGAGTTCCGCATTCATCAGATGCAAGAGACGAAAAGCCACATACAATCCCAACCCCGTCCCTCCGGGCCGGACTACAGTGTACGCGCTTTTGCCGTTGCGGACGCCACCCAGGTGTTGCCCGACGCGGTAGAATTTTTGCCCAAGCTTACGCATATGCCGTTTGGATATGCCTATACCGGTATCCACCACGCGGACACTGACAGTATCCGCATCGTACTCCACCATTATACGCACTTTTCCGCGTTCCGTGTACTTCACGGCGTTGCTTACGAAATTGTCCAATACTTCGGCTATCCGAGTTTTATCCGCCCAGATATACAGGTCTTTCGGGATACGTCCGTGCACGAGTTTCAACCCTTTCTGCTCCGCCTGAGTCTTGTAGGCAAACACTGTATTCCGGACCAAATCCGCCACGTTTACCTTCCTAAAATAGATTTCCATCCGCGATGACTCCAGCTTCGTAGTACTCAACATCTTCTCCAAAGTCGCCGTTTCCCTGTACAAAGCTTCGCTGATCGTGTCGTCCATTTTGTCAAACCACCTTTTGGCGTCCTCATCTTCGACGCTCAAGAATTTTTGTCGCGTCAGACTCAACGCCATTTTGATCATGGCCAACGGTGTGCGTAATTCGTGTCCGATAATATCCATCACATCCAACTCACGTTGCCTTTGTTTCTCTATGATAGATATTTTTTTACGCAATTCCTCGTTGACCGCATCCTTGATTGAAGCGGTCTTGTTTTTCAACTTGGATATACGGTCGGACATCGCGTTGTGCGTGTATCTCATGCCCAACGCGGTCGCCACAAATCTGATGAACGTATCTTCTCTACGTTTATTCGCAAATATGCGGAGTGGCTTGTCCAATATGATGAAATATGAACCACCCACGGGGCCTATACGCAATATATACGCAACACGCTTGTTGCGGCAATAGGCCAAAGCATCTAGCACTCTCTTGCCGTACGTCATCCCGTACTCATGGCCGATATCTATTAAATTGCCAAATTCTTTACTGCCAAACAACGTGCGGATCCTCTTGGCTAGTCGTGTATTTTCAGTATCGATCTTTTCACTCTCGCGGGCCGTACGGGCCTGTATTTGGCGATACCCCAAGAAAATCACTCTTTTATCGCCATATACGTCGCGCAGAACGTCTTCGGTCATCCGTATAGCCTTACCTGCGTCTTGCAAGCCGATAATCTCGCTTAAGTACGCCAAATACCGTTCACCTTCATAAACAGTCCCACGCTCCACCGAATATGCGATCACCAACAATACCGGCATGGCAAATACCATAGCCAAGAGTAGTATTTGCATCACACCCAGAGCGTCAAAGAATGACGCAAGAAGATATGTGTATGAAAAAAGTAAGCCGGCCGACCACAATAGTACGATAAGTACCCTATACATCAGATTTTTGTCGAAGCGTTGAGAAATCGTCATTGAAGATCGGCCTCCCGATGAAGTTATTTCACACCATCATAGCATGAAACAATCTTCATCGGAATATCCACATCTCAGTTACTCCACGCAGTATTTATACGTCACGGTTATATATGGACGACGGTTAAGTACGGATGAATCTTCGCTACTTCTAAATGACTGATAAAAATGCGTCTTATCATTTGGCACCAATGCAAAGCCTCTATTATCTGAATACGTATCGATCCAATTTTGAACTAAGTTGGTAATATCAACATCAACAAAGCCTTTCTGCGATACGCGCAATGTACCGTAATTGACTGATTCAGTATTTGCTTGTACCCACTCAGAAGCATTCATACCTCGTTGATTTACGATATACAACAAGGAGCTCGGATCATCGTACCATGGAGTCCCATTTATATCTGACGTTTTCTTGATACTGCGTACAGTGTAGTCACGAATTTGATCGTGCGTGTTCGACACATTGATATGGAATTTAGCAGATTTTATAGAAACATCAGTATCATGGTCCAATAATATACTATTCACATCACTGTAAAATAATGGGACGCGTACGTCCGGAAATGCCAGTAGTACTGTCCTGTTTGCTGGTAGATCGGAATCTGCCGGATCAAATGCACCTCCTGATAACCACGCATCCAAATACGTATCAGTATGAATAGGTATGATAGTGTTTTCGGTTTCATACTTTCGACAACCTTCATAGGGTTTGACAACATTTATCGTAACTCCGAAATTGCTCGAAACTACACCCTCACCAGAACTATCACGTGTCGACACAGTAAATATCGTATCATGCACACCTAAAGACATAGCACCAGTGTCCATAGCCATGTACACGACCTTACTTGCACCATCGTCAAGAGATATATCCAATCTGGACGTATTAGCTTTATCCGGTGATTTGCTGGAAAAGTTCCATGTATATTCCGCACCTGATTTAGAATACACAGTGTAATGGCGAGCGCAAACAGGCCGCTTTCCGGCTATGTTTTTGATGACAAAACTAGCGGTCAATTTCTGTCCCTGTTCTATGGTAAGTCGCTTTGGAGCTGACGTTACGTTAATTGTATTAATATCTATACATGCAACCGGATCATTCTCCGTGTGGTAAACTATATCAAGCTTCGGTCTTCTAGAAACAATATCGTTATAAGATGATGCGAATGCATACCTAACATTATTCCCTGGATTAAATATCAAAACACCATTATTTTCAAGGCTTCCATCATACCATTGTTTCACTGCATTCGTAATGTCAAATGTATGCCATTTGTCTTTACCCCACGTTCTACCACCTTCTCCATCACGAGTCTTATGTATTTTTATCCTACCACCGTATATATAATTATCTCTGATGGCTTTGCCGGCAGCAGGGAGAACTCCCTTGTTGAAGTCATCCTGTCCTTGACCACCAAGAGTCTTATAGCTTTGCGAAACTGGCACCGCATCTATAAGATTTGTATAGTCTCTATGACCTTCCATCAATCCATATAACGACAATGAAGCGGAATCCACAATAGCACCGTCAGGTAACTCTGGAAGTTCAGCCCGAATCAAAGCTGATGATACATCTATACTCTGAATGGATAACACTCCACGATTCTCGTTGGCAGTGGCACTGAAAATATTATTCACAAATCCCTTATACCCATCTACTCCTTGTTGCAAAGTTATGTGATGTTGATGATAAACGGGTGAAGTGGAAATAGGACTCCCGGCACTCATACGATCGATTATATTACGTGTAATCCTGGCAACCCTTGGATCATAATATGAAAGCTGGCTATCCAGACCTTTTTTACTCCAATTCCACGAGCCTGTATGCAATACCGTTGCCCCTTGCCCCCATTGTGGATACTTATCTGGTTTAGCGTTGTAAATAGACATTACAGCCCCTTTACCCGGCAAACGAGTATATGCGTCACTATCTTTATGCCTACGCGACGTCATATCACCTATGCCGAGAATTATCAAATTATCTGGTGCGCCGGAACTTGGACTTGCTACGGGTTTCCCGTTGACCATAGAGTACTCTACTCTATCAGTTTCTATAGAACCGGCCACACCAACTTCAGGATTTAGTAACCCACGACTCTCGTCCAATCCAACTTTATCGCCCAACAAATCACCATCAGATACATCGACACCATCGAAAATCCAGGAAACTTCTGATCTATCCGTATTATATAGTTTGTAACCACCGACCCCAGATACGTAGTCACCGTGAATACCTAAGATTTTGATATTGTCATACTTTTCTGATCCAGCCCTCTTCGCATTACCAGTCAACAAAGAAGGTTGGAAATAGGTTGATACATTGGCAGGATCGTAATCCACAGCAGTGGGTCTATAAAAAGGATCTATTCCAAGCCAAGCCAATTTATATGTTTCCAATGTTTGTGAGGCGGAATTGTACCGAGAACGCCAATACATCGTATTTCCTGTCATAAAAGCGATATTTCCCCCGTTATCACGAAACTCTCGCAATGAATCCGCCATTTTCGTAGTCCAATATTCCCCATGACCGACAGGAATCAGTAATTTATACCGTGCCAAAAATGAATAATTCTCTAGATCTACATCACCTGCAACATCATAATCATAGCCGTTATCAGCCAACCATTTCAAAAGCATATAAGAATCACTTTTAATCGCACCAAATTTCTTTTTCATTGGGCGTTGGAATGATACTGTAGTCGTATTAGGACTGGAGTAATAACCCGCCCCGTCGTTATACGTATCCCAAGCAGCCCATGTGTCTATTGGTAGTTGCACAAGGATTTTACTATGGGGATCGGCGTCTTTGATAATGAATGGAACATAGTTAAAATTTTCATAGAAACTCTTTCCGATTATCAAGCCACCAGGATAAGCAGTTTGTTTCCCATCGACAAGATATGCGTAATATAAACCTGAGTCCCATCCAGATACATCCAACTTGTAAGATACTGGCCAATCACACCCAAGTTCTGATTGTTTACAATCGTGGTATTCAATATTATCAATATATACACCTGATTTGCCATCGACTTTCTTCAATTCATCTTCGCCGACTTTGACAATGAACATCGTGGTTGGAGGTGGATTATACGAAGCCAGTGAAGCCAAATGAAATTCAACAGTATCACCCTCAGCGTTGAACGAGGAAGGGCTTGTAGTATAACCGACAGTGGTTGATCTGTAATACACTGTCGGCGATGCCGACGCGCGATGCATGGCAAACCCGACACCGCCCAGTATAATGATAATGGCCATAGCCAAGAATCTTGTCGTTTTGTTTCGTAATAATGACTTCAATTGCTCCGATCGGAAATTGGTCTTTGTTCTTTTCATTGTGATGTTTGCTTTATTGTTATATTAGATCACATCGGACACGGATCTTTTGGATTCCGGTCACGTAAGATTATACCCCATCACAGCTCGTAAAATAAAGAGACTGTGTTGGCATGATCAGGCGGGTGACGAATCCGCACCTTCTTTCTCTCTGAGTATACCCACCCGATTCAGCAGTCTTGTCCATAGGTGCTCTCGCATATAAGGTATCACCGTCGATGCCACAGCCTGTTGTTGTTTTGTATTTACTTTTGTTTCTTGGCGGTTTTCTATCTCGTCCAGTACCCATTTGGCGATGACTATTCGTGCGGTCTCATCGTCGGGGAATGGTGTCCTACCCAATTCCAGTTCTAAGTCCTCCTTTAGGATAGTGGAAAGACTGCCGTCCACCAACGAGAGTACACTATCCGTCAACTCAGCCAAGCGTGTATGGAATTGATCCCCGGCGGAAGCCAGTGAGTAAATCTCCTTAGTCAATAGTTTACCCACATCAGCCGACAAATCTTCGATCGTGCGAAGATCGTTACCTGTTGCGTCAGAGTCGAGCACGGCATCACCGGGATAAACAAAGTACGCCAAGGATGCGAGTGCGAACCTATCGCCGCTATTTTCATCGTCGAGATACTGTACTAGCGGGTCAGGGATATGGGTATTACCTTCGGGCAGATCTTCGTTGATTCTTTGTAGAAATTGTTTTATCAAGTCCTGCACAGGTGGTTCTCCTCCGTACATCCCGGCGTTCTCCGCTTCTTCTGCTGCTACTTGGGCATTGTATAACGCAGTCTCCATCCAGGAATGTAGCCCTTCCTGGCTCGCATGGTCTAACGTATATACATCTGGATGATCGTCCAATCTTTCCGCTTGTGTTATCACTCGTGGCATCGTCGTCTCCCGATCAAGAAGCTTCTCGCGAACAAACATGTCAACCAACAGGTGATCAAACCATGCTGGTCCACCACTTGCACCGATGGCTATATGCCCGATGGTCTTGCCATCCTTATTTCGCACTTCAACTATATACGCGCCTCGGTGATGCGCGACTTTTAGACAACCATCGTTCTGTAGTAACTCGTCAACAGAAGGATCGTTCATGTCTACTCCGAGCTGACTGGCGACCCATTTGCGCTTTAGCATCTCGTACTCGACACCCATGGTACGAGCCTCGCCATCACCATCAGCAATATCAGTATTATCATCAGTATTATCAAGAGACGCAATAATGTATGGCACTAAGGCTTGCGCCATGCTGTCAGAAGTCAGCACTTCAAAACTCGCCCCTGTATCCGCAGCCGCCTGCAATTTCTTTGTGACGTATGCTGCGTACGCACCAGCACCCTGCCCCCAATAGTCAAATCCGTCCGCTACATGGACCACCGCTTTACCTTCTTCGGTGTCTGAGTCCAAAGGTATCGGCAATACACCTATGGCAAAGGTCGGATGGTGTGAATACACCGGATATTCCCTACCGGAATCTTCATCCTCCTGACTACCGGTCGCCTTACCTTTTGTCATTCGCCACGCCACCGTAAGAGGATGCTCTGGGTCATTTTCTGTAAGTTTGTTAATACTGCCTTCATCCTGGGTGGCCAGCCATTTCACGAAGGATATTTCCATAGGGTCAGACTTCTGGCGGGGGTTGCGTTGTCGATAAAGGGTGTGTAACTCATTGAGCCATAGACTATCACATTCACTGCAACCATCGGGTTCGTAATCTTCTTGCATAAATTCCGCATAGGCTTCTTCGGGCAAACCAACCATAGCCATCTGTATGATCGTGCGGAAAACAGTGCCTCCCGCTTGAGGATTTTCGTCTACATACTCTCTGAACTCTTGGGCAATGTAGTTCCCCACTTTATCTATGTCACGTTCAGCGTCATCGATCACGATAAATGGTTCGTGATACCCGCCGGGGAATATAACTATTCCTGAAGGCAATACTTTTTCTACACCACTTTCTTTAATCAAATCTTGTTTCATTGCTTTGTGTCAAATCAGGTTATATAACGACTTATTATAGGGTGTAGGTATATCAAAGTCAAGTTTTCCTTCTCTTACGTCCCTCTATTGCGTTCCCGGGCGTACTCTCGCAGTTCGTACGAAGGGGATCCGTCGTGTCCAAATAATACCAGCCACGAATATCTTTGCCATATAAGTTCCTGGAAGTGTGTAGCTGCTCGGACAATTGCGATCGCATCAGTATATTGTAACCTACTGGAATTTTTGTCTCCCATGATATTTTGATTTTTGTCAATCACGACATCCAATGCGTACTTGATCATAAGGCATCGCGTCGGCTCAAACCCAAGATCGGGGACATGCGAGTGGGTACCCGGCGGATCCTTGAACATGTCTGGATGCAAAATAGCTGCGAAATACATATCCTCCCTTGTGCTCGCGCTTACTGCATAGGAAGCTCTTGTGGTCTGTTTTACATAAGTTTTAAGAAAAAATTCTACCCGGTCGGCAAGTACTTCCAAGCCATCCCATTCCTCATCAAGTTCCGTCCCCGGATAAGCGTAAGCGACCAGCCGCCCTGCAACGGCTTCAAGTCCAGGTTTCATAAACCTTCGCAATGCATCAGGCATATTGCGCGTGATATCAACTCCCCACAGTTGATCTGTACTAAACATATAAGTTAGGACTAATTGTTCCACTAAAAAATCTGTTTCATCAAATCCATTCGGTATCTTGCCAATGTTCTTCCAATACTCGATCACGTAAGGAAACCCTTCCGCCATAAACCGTAGCACTTCCGGTTTGCCAAGCTCCACCGCATAGGTCTCCAGTCTATTCAGGTCCAATTCCGAATCTGGGGCTTGCGTTGTTTTGTCTCTGTCCTGTAGTGACATTATTCTGTAAGTTAAACCATATATAATTTGCGGTAAATATGAGTCCCCATTACTCTATGATACACCATAAAGGATGTACGTTCTTCTACGTGTGTGGTCACTGACTTTGTTTGCGGCGCGCTATAAGTCAGGATACAACGTTTGCGGGGTCTCCAGATTGCAAGGTAGTCTGTACCAGTCGCCTCCAGATAAGTTCTTGCAATCTACTTGCAATATTCACCAATAGCCGGCTAGCTAATTTATCATCAATGGAGGTATCCTCATTATGCATAAGTCGTAGATTCTCATCGATAATTTGATCCAAAGCATATTTCACATAGATGACCTGCATCGTCCGTGGATCAATATTTTGCTTCGGTAAAAAGGATATTCTAGGCATACTCGTCTCCGCATCAAGCATCTCATCTACTAAATCTTTCCAAATTCCTCCTAGCGCAACTTCCTTTTTGCCAACAAATGGATCTGTTGCCATCAGGGCATATTTGTCGTGCGTATTTATTATATCTTCCATCTTTTCGGCAATCACACTGATTGTCCGTCTATATTCAATGTCCTTACCGGGATACGCATACATGAGCAATGGCAAAATTTCTTCCATGTCCTTTTCTTTCAACATCTCAATCCACGCCTGCGGAGCTTTTCGTCGCAATAGAGCGTAATATGCAGCGCCATATTTTTCTGACGGATTGTCTGCTTTAAGATACTCGATAAAATCTTGCATATGTCGCAAGGAACCGCTTCGTCGATCCTGAGTGGTTTCTATCATCGCCTTAAGTGCTGTCATCAACCGTTTCGATTCATCATGCCAAAATGCAAATATCTCCGGTGAGGCAACCCGCTCGACTAGCTGTACACTCTTCTGATCCAGAGCTAAGTTACTTTCTCCTCTAGGTAACGCCGCCAATGAATGACGTACCGTGTATGATATCCTATTCTCCATATTCATTTCCTTACGTAGCCACATATTCGCCACAAGATGATTAAACCATCTTGGTCCTCCATAGGCACCGACAGCAATGCTGCGAGTTCGCCTACCTTTTTGATCATATACAGCAATATTGAAAGCCCCCTTTGGAGACATACTAAGACCATGAGAACACACTTCGTCCAGCATACTATGTAGACTGATATGCTTGCTGCATTGATCTCCACCGCCATGCTCCAGGGTGTAATCAAATCCAGGCACTTCCATTATTTGTACTTTCCCTGAGTATTGGATACCTACACTCAAACCAACATTATGCACCATATATTCATCATTACCGACTCCATTGACCATACGATACATGATCTTCAACGGGTGTCCGTCTCCGTACTTACCTTGCGCTATCATTCTCCGCCTAAACTCCTCAGGCAATTGTTCCAAAGAGTTCTGCACAATTCCTCTGATAAATTCCTCGTCCATTGCACCCAGCCAGTATACAAGAGCTAGGCGTTCGGGTTGGTCGGAATAAGCGGCTTCTAATTGCGGAGGTAGTAGAATGTTGTCTTTTTCCAGTGCGGCCTTACGGTTCTTGCGTATATTCTCAAAGATATCTTTATATTGTTCGGCCGATAGTTTCGTCAACGCCATATCGAGTACTACACCGAAGATCTCACTACTGGGGAACTGTTTTTCCCGTGCATACTCCGCAAAATCCGCTACCAATTTCTCTGCATCAACCTCTTCTTTTAATTTCACAATTGGTTCGTGATATGGATGAGTGGCTGGACTGTATGGGCCAGGGTTATCATAGAGTTTCGTACCTTGGTATTCGAATGAATTTAGAATCATCAATAACTCATACTCATTTTAATTCCCGGGGCAATGCAAAAGGCAGCGGTTAACACTACTATGAGATTATAATACATCGCGCGTACGTCGGTCAAGGACGCAAGGTCCTGTACCCTTCCATCATTCGCATGTACATCCCCAACCCGACGGCATTGATCACACCCGACTGCTCTCGCCCCAGCAGATTACCCACTCCGCGGATTTGGATATCTTTGCTTGCTAGAGTAAATCCGCTCCCCAACCTTTCGCTCTCTCTCAATGCGTTGAGCCTGGCGATCGCAGTATCGGTCAAATCCCCGGCCCCACTCTTTATAGGCTGTTGACCATCACCCATACTCTCCGACTCCACCCCAGACCTCCTGTCGACTACAACCACGTTATCATCAACTCCAATATCCATGACAACTTCACTACCCATCGCCTCCATCGTGCCATCCACACGGGCACCCTGCGTCGTCTCATCTGCCTCTCCCACCAGGAAATACGCAAAAGCCTGCCTTTTTGCTCGCCCCACTCGCCCTCTGAGCTGATAAAGTTGCGACAGACCGAACATATTTGCTTTATCTATGATAATCGTATTGACGTTTGGCAAGTCCAGACCGTTTTGTATGATCGTAGTCGTCACCAGCACGTCTATATCACCCTTCACAAAAGACCGCATGACATTTTGGATCTCCATACCGGACATCCGGCCATGCAGAATCTCCACCGTATGCTGTGGAAACAAAGCACGAATTTGACGGAGATATCTGGACAAATCCCGCACTCTATTGTGCACAAAATATACTTGCCCGCCCCGTTGCAATTCCTTCGTGATGGCTTCGGTCACTTTGTCCCACGTGAATTTGGCGAATTCATTTTTCACCGACTTACGTCCGACCGGCGGGGTCAATATCGTACTAATATCCCGCACACCATTCAATGCCATATTCAGACTACGAGGTATCGGCGTAGCACTGAGAGATAACACATGTAGGTCTAAGCGAAGTTTACGCAATTTCTCTTTTTGTTTGACACCAAATCTCTGTTCTTCATCTATCACCAAAAGTGCAAGATCTTTGTATTTCACACTGTCTTGCAAGATACTTTGCGTCCCCACTATGATATCTATATCACCGTCGGCCAGGCGTTCCTTGATAATCTTCGCCTTCTTTGCAGGGACGAACCCAGACAACATCTCAATATTGACGGCGAAATCACGCATACGTTCTTTCAATACTTCAAAATGCTGAGCGACCAATACCGTTGTGGGTGCCAACAAAGCCACTTGCCTGTGCGAATTGACCACGGCAAATATCGCTCGCATGGCGACTTCAGTCTTGCCAAACCCGACATCACCGACTAATAGCCTATCCATCGGATAATCTCTGCGCAGATCGTCAAGGATCTCCCTTGTCGCCACGGTTTGATCCTCCGTATCCGTGTACGGAAAACTATCGATGAACGCAGATATATGCATTTCGTCCGTCTGCGAGCCGATGACCGGCTCGACCTTCACCGTCTTTCGCATCGCGTAAATGCGCGCCAAATCGGCAGCCAATTTGCGAGTATCGGCGGTCGCTTTTTTCACCGCACGCTTCCACGAGCCGTTGTTCAAAGTGGTCAATTTGACATTCTTACCGATACCGACGTATTTATGCAATTTGTACGACACCGAAACCGGCACATACAATCTGTCCTTATTCGCGTACTGCAATACAAACGCATCGATCGGCGAATGTCCGTCTTTTTGGACAAAGCCGCTCCCTCCGCGATCCAGACTGACCATCCCTATAAACCGCCCTACGCCGTGATCTTCATGCACCACGAGATCACCAACCTTGATGGAAGACAAAAACCGTTCCGCCGTCCGCACCCCGGCCGGATACAGTTCCACTTTGCCCATAACCTCAAAATCCGTCAAAACGGCAAGCCCCCCTTCCTCGACAATTATTCCTCTCTCAAAGACCCGCCAATCGGTAGTCGGTATGGTCAATATATCCACTTCAAAACCTGCCTTCGCATATTCGTCCAATACCGTTCGATCAGGGTCATCGTTTGTCGTCACATACACAATCTTGGTCACCGACACGGGGGAATTTTGCAACTGTGCAATGATCTGCCGTCGGCGCGATACACCACCGTGTTCGGTAATCTCACGCGGAAACGGCACACTCTGCAATCCTAGATCGACAACCTCCGGAAATTCTTCGTCCGATACAAACAAATTGTCTTCTATATACACCAGGGAAATCGGTTTGACGTTACCTGGATCTGGTATATCGACGATCTTTGCTTGATCTTCTCGTATATGCAAAACGATATTGTTCAAAGAGTATCGACTTTGACGCGTATCCGGATCCAACACCGCGATCTCTTCCACTTCTTCTCCCCATAGATCGATACGTATCGGGAAACGTTCGTGCATCCCCCATATTGTCACGATGTCCCCTACCACGGCATACTCCCCAATCGCATCTACTTTTTGCACTCTATCGTAACCTAGCGTCCGCAAGGACTCCGGTGCAAATACTTCGCCTCTGATGATACTCATGTACGACTTCCGCAGGCGCCTGTATTCACCCAAATTTTCATACCGCCATAACACTAGAGGCTGTCTGATATCTTGACGGAGTTTCTCATAGATATTATTGAGCGCATGACTCGGGATACCTTTGATCAGGACATCATTCCCGCTTCTTCTTATCTTTTCTACAAGTGCCGGAGCGATTATCTTTGTTTCCATGATGCCTACACCTTACACATGTACTTACAGATATTGGCCCGCCCCTGTTCTCCACGTCATCGGGCTTCCGTCTTGTATCGATCGAAATTAAACTTCGAACCTGGATACCGCTTCCTGTACCGTTTCCAACAAGGTTTGCCAATCTGCATCGGGTAATTTTCTCACTACATATTCCTCGCCAGATATTTTGCGGTCTCTAGCACGTGTCTCTACACCGATACGCAGGTGCTGAAAGTCCATAGCGCCGATTTGCGACACAATATCGTTTATACCGTTATGAGCCTTTGGTTTTTTCGCTTTTTGCAATTTATATTTCCCCAACGGGATATCCAAATCATCGTACACGACCACCAAATCGGCAGTCGGGTCGAACTCAAACCGCTTGATCAATTCACGTACAGTTTTGCCGGCCCTATTCATATATGTCATCGGTTTGACCAAAACGTATATTTCCCGTCCGTTTTGGCGGACAGTAGCGATATCGCCGTCGATATACTTGTCGTATTTCCAATCACCGACATTCAGTTTGCGATCGTAAGACAAAAGCTCGTACAACTTGTTCACCGCTTCAAATCCGGCATTGTGCGGGGTTTGTTCGTATTCATTGCCGGGATTGCCAAGCCCGACTATATACAAAGGATTGGTCCGGTTCGATACCGACCGGTCCGCATCCTTTCCGTCTTGTTTCTTCAACTTACCAAATCTTTTCATCACCGCTTCTTGGATTTCAAACATTTCTATCTTGTATCTAGCAGGACTTGCCAACCACTTATCCAGAGATATATCGTGCTCATACCCCAGGATATGCAAGGTACCGTGCACGATCAATCTAAATATTTCCAATTCATCGTCATTATACAGAGTTTCGGGTGAGATATATAATTCGCCCAGCAAGCCATCTTCATGCATCGCAAAAGACAGGACATCGGTCGCTTGATCCCGACCACGAAAAGAATTGTTCAACCGTCTGATTGTGTCCCTTGTGATGATATTGACATTCACTGTGTACCGGCGGTCCGACCGTGGAAATCCAAGTTTCGCCTCAGGTAACTCAGTCTCCAAAGTTTGGGATAACATAGACAAAGAGGCTTCGTCCAAAAGATCTGAGAATTCGCCACCGACACCTTGTTCAACCGTCGGGATGAATCGGATCATTTTCGCGCGCAACGTCTAGCAGCTCTTGCACGTCGTTTCATCTTCTTCCACTCCCTTCGTTTTTCTCGTTTGTAAAAACTCTTGGAAACGAAGTACATCTTCTCTCGAAACTTCGCCATGATACCCTCTCGCATCACTTCGCGATGTAATCTTTTCAGAGCGGAATCGATATGTTCGCCAGCTTTTACGATTACAGCCATTTGTTTTACCTCATGTATTATTTAATCAAACTGCGTGATTATATCATCCACCACTGCATTACTCAAATGTCTTTTCAAATTCTTCTTTTCGCCTCTTGGCCCTCGCTTGTCCGCTCAATGTAAACAACAATACGTTGTCTATCTGGGCAAATTTCACAAACGCCAGCGACATGACGACCATCACGGCGCCTATCGAACCGGCTAAACGCAAATCATCAAGCAGTCCTGTCCCAGGCTGTTGCTGAGTATTCCCACCACCTCCAGTTGTCCCCTGTGCATCCTGATCGTGCACTTCCAAAGTTACCGTATCTGTTGCACTTACATTGTCCATACCTTGCGGATTGGCAGTGACTATGTTGATATACGTCCCAAAATCCGCTTGAGGTACACGCAAAGTGTATTTAAACTCTACCACTTCACCAGGTTCTATAGTCAAATCACCAGAATCCCATATAAGCTGCCCAGCATTATATGTGGCCTGTGGCACAATGGTATCTTGTCTGAGCCAATCCTCCAACACTTTAGTATCCAGTACATCCACCACACTATCCAATATGGCACTTTCTCCGCCAGTATTGCTGATCGTTATCGTATAAGCAACGTCGGCATACTCCGTATCGCTAGCTTCGTACGTTACAGTATCAGTCTTGATGATATTAACCTGCGCAGGGGTACCAGCCTCGCTTCCAACAGCTACTTTCAATGTCGCTTTGTTTCCAGTCTGTGAACAATCTTCAGTATTGTTTCGCAAGTTTGCTTCTATCACACCGGTTCCGCTCGCTGTAGCTGTCAATACTATCTCAAAAGTTTTTGACTTGCCGGTAACGGCATCTACATCACAATTCACGCCACCCGAGGTCGTTTTGCAACCTGTACCATCCGATGATTTATAGTCAAGAAAGTCAGGTAGTAGCAATGATACCTCTGTAGCGCCAAATCCGTTTTGAGTAGATTTGATAGTGACAGATATAATAATTTGGGAACCTATCGTGGTAGAGGAGTTTTTAGTACTCAACGTCAAACTCAACTCCGGCTTGGATTCACCTCTCGCAAGGTCATTGAACCATAAACGATCGCTCCCCGGTATCGTTATTTCCGTGCTTTGCTTCTGAGCGATATCATAAAGGAAAACCTTGCCGGAAGCCGTGGGACCACCCGATTGTATGGAACACAATAGGTGATTGTCATCTACTACCTCCAAACCGGAACAACTTGTCGGGTGACCATTGTAACTCTGAAATGTGGTAAAATGGGGATCTACTACGACCATATCACCACCTTCCTTTGCGTCAAAGCGTATCAAGTTACCATCAAATGCAGTGTAATAATGACTCTGCCCACCATTCTCTATAACATTTGTGTAGACAATGTCTGCCCCCAATTTCAGTGCGGAATCACCACCAAGTTTGATCACTTTTCGTCCGCCTTCGATATCTCCATCCGTCCCAAGTTCCCAACGCTTAAGATTCTTGCTATTGTACTCTGACATATACCAATACGTCCTACCGTTCTCTCGCACAATCACACCGCCTGTCGTATTGTTATCGGGGCCAGTGTCGGGACCTGGGCTATGTTCACCACGAACAATCAATTTACCGGTATTCACGTCATACGAACCATACGTACCGTCAGTATCGCAATCGCATCCTTTCGATTGATTGTAATCATCAAAATATAACACTCCATTTCGAAGTGTCGCTAATACATTTGCTCCATCACTGAATTCTGAAGGTAGATTGACCAAGTGTACCGGATTTATATTTGTCAATGCGCTATTAAATTCTAACCGATATATGCCGGAGATGGAGTTGATTCCATAGATATATGTGCACGAGTTTGGTTGTGGAGCGGGACCGTGTTCATATACCACCGGTCGCTCTTGGCCACCACCTGTACTTTCTTTATTAACGATCAATTCAACTTCTGATCTATTATCGCTTTCGTCTACATCATCTTGCGTTGACGATACCTCGGCCACGTTCAGATAAGTACCGGTCTTAACTGCCGTAGTTTGCACATATACTCCAAAAGAACCGTTAGGGTCTTTGTCAGGGATATGACATGTCATGAGCGTAGATCCTGTAGGTATACTACACTTGGACGTATCCATTGGGTTGTTTCCGGCAATATCTGTGGTGATATCATCGACTTGCAAACCTTGCGGCACATCATACGTCAACGTGATACCGGTAGCTTTCTTATTTCCTCTATTTGCCACGCCAATACCAACAGCTATATGCTTACCTTTTTCCACTTCATGCAAGACATTTTCATTGACATCTCTCAGACCTATATTCACAGCAAGGTTGACACCATCACGATGCTCACCACCCTCCGGCAATTCCGATGACCCAGTCCCTGTAACCTTAGTTTCACTACCAAACGTCAGATCTTTGACACCGATCGATATCGAATCAAACATCTTGGTTTGGTGCTTCTCAGCAATGTCATAAACATAGATTGGAGAATTTGCATTGGGTTGTCCACAAATATAATACCTTCCCCTAATAATCGCTTCACCGGAACACGCACCAAGTTCTGGATTGGAAAATGCATCAGGGATTGCCAACTCTAACGTCTTTGAACGTATATCAAATGTCATGATGTCGCCATTCCGTACCGTGTAAAAAGCTTTCTTAGCGTCCTGATTGTTTAATATGCGATTGATCGCATCCGTATACACAAAGTCTGATCCTAGAGTATATGACGATGATCCTTGCGGCGTAAGTGTAATCGTAATCGGGTCTCCTACTTCCCCATCTCGATTCAGTGGTATTTGTCGCACTATCCTCGTGTTATATCGAATAGTGACAAGGTATGTATTCCCATTGTCAATAATCACTTCGCCTCCCGTAGTTTGCTGCCCATGAGCACCAGTCGTTTCCAGATCACCTTTCAAGACACTTCCTTCTTGGCGAAACTTTAAGATTCCCACCGTACCATCCACGTTCGCCTCTCCGTTGCCCTCATTGTGATCGTCAAAAATTAAATAATCTATATTTCTGTCAGATCCGGTATAGTACCGCCCGAGTACATTGGCTCCTCCGTCCAAAAAAGAGTTTGGTAAATTGGCGATCTTTTGCACTCTTTCATTTGACTCTTGAGGTACATCCGGACCGTCTGGTAATTGGAGGTATATCCTATACAATGCCGGTGCCGTTCCGGTATTGGACACTGCGTACACGTACGGGATGACATTGCCGGAGGAGTCTGTAAATGGGTTAGGAATAGTTACTGTAACGACATCATTGCTTGCGCCTGAACCCGTCTCCGATACTGGGGCGGGAGATAGAACTTTGTATAATATAAAGCTGGTCAAGCCCAATACTAAAGTGAATAATATCAACGCAATGAAAACTTTGACACGACGATGTATTTGCACATCAAGCAGTCATCAACTTATTCATAATATATTGACCCGCACATTACGTATCAAATATAGGCACATATAGCATATAGACAATTTTCTTTTAAGTCAAGAATCCAAGGGATATTAATAACTTCAGGCAATTCCGTTAACCAATCCGTTAACCAAGTAACGTCTTGATATCTCCAAAAAACACAATATCCTTAAAAAACACTGCAGCCATCAGTACCAATAGCAATACGAAACTCCCCTTGATGAGCCATCCCTCCACCCTACCGTTGATCGGCCGTCGCATGATCATCGAGATCAGTACCAAAAGGACACGGCCTCCGTCCAAAGCCGGTATCGGCAAAAGGTTCATTACCGCCAACGACAGACTTACCGCGGCGACAAGCTCCAAGATCTCTCGTGGGGTCTGCATATATGTCAATACTTGCGCCAAAAGTATAGGCCCGCCCGCATTTGCTCGCACTTCCGTATAATCCCCCGTCTGCCTGGCTCTATGCCACGCTGATGTGAAGCCTTGATACGCCAGCTTGAGGTAATTTAGAGGGTGCTCAAAACCGGCCAAAACTTTATTAACCCCGGTATACCTGATGAAGTCCGCGGTCGCATATAATCGGACACCTATAGCATACTCATCGTTGACATGTGTTTCATATATCGAGCAGCCGATCTCAGGCATGACACTATCGCAAACTCGTATTTGCACCGTGCCCTCGCTTTGACTTATCGTTTTTTTCACTGTTTCAAAGCTGACTGCCGGTACGCCGTCGATATCGACGATATACCCTATCTCCGGCAATCCATCCTGTGCTGCGTTCCCTTCAGGTACAGTCTCGTATAGTACACCCTTGGAGTATTTCTCTCCAAACCACGGCTGGTAGTCCGGTACCATGATCGACGGCAAAGCATACACAAAACCGGCACTTGCCAGCAAGAAATAATATATGACCACCGCCGTCATGAAATTCATAAAAACTCCGGCCAGGAGTACCGTGATTTTCCGCCACCCGCTCTTGTTCAAGAAACTCCGCTTATCGGTCAAAGATTGGAAATATCTCGCCATCTTCCGGTAAGCATTCTCATCCAGTTCATTCTTCAATACACCCTGTTTATACAATTTTGTCATTTCATCCAACGGCAACTTCCGACCGGAATCGTCTACCAGCCTTGGAGGGGTGGGATCTTCACCCAAGATCGAGACAAAACCTCCTATCCAAAAAAGCTTTAACATATATGTCGTCTCACCGATCTTTTTCTTGATCAACGTAGGCCCCATGCCTATGGAGAATTCGTCGACTCGTATGCCGTTGAGTTTGGCAAGTAAAAAGTGGCCGAACTCATGTATACCTATCAAAAACCCGAATATCGGTACTATCAAGAGGATTTTGAAGACAGTATGCACATCCATCGGAGTGAATTACACAGATAAAAGGTTAAATAAAAACAAACTTATAGATCTAACAACGTTGACGCGACGCTTTACATCTCCATAAGAGATTCCTCCTTGGTCTTTCGCATTTGAGCGATCTCATTGTCCACGTCTTTTACTATTTTCTCCGCTCGCTCTTTCAGACGCTTACCCTCCTCCTCAGATCCACCGTCTTTGACCTGATCATCGACGTGTTTCATGAAGGTTCTTCTATGCCCGCGTATCGCTTTGCGTGCCTCTTCCACTCTCTCCTTCATCACTTTGACATATTCCATCCGTCTTTCCGTAGTCAACTCGGGAACGGTTGCTCGCACCACATGGCCGTCAATCCGTACACCAAACCCCATACCCGAGTTAGAAACAGCCGATGCGATATTCTCCACAATGCTCTTGTCCCACGGCTCTATCGCCAATGTCCTGATATCCTCCACAGTCACCGATGCCAAACTGGTGATCGGTGTTTCGGTTTCGTAAGCCTTGACCTTGACGCCATCCACCAACTCCGCCGTTGCACGCCCGGTGCGTATCTGCGACAACTCGTGTCGCAAATGCTCTATCGTCTTGTCGAGTTCTTTTTTCAGTGTTTCAATATCAGGCATCGCTGATTACACTCCTTTCCCCAATTCCATCACCACCACTCTGGATACGGTGATCGGTTCGCCCATACTCAGGACGTTTTCATCCAGCAAGTCCTGCATCGTCTTGCTCTCATCTTTGAACCATTTTTGATTTAATAGAACTTTTTCCGAATAAAACTTCCTCAACTTCCCTTCCATGATCTTGTCCCACATCTCTTCGGGCTTGCCTTCTTCTTTCAGCTCACGCCTAAACAATTCTTTTTGCTCCTCCAAGACATCCTCAGGGATCGAATCCACCGTAGCATATTTCGGTTTCATAGCGGCCGCTTGCTTGGCCAACTCATCCGCGAACTCGATAAACTTCTCGTTTTTAGCCACAAAGTCGGTCTGACAGATCAATTCTACGATGGCCACAGTCTTACGATCGGTACCATGGACATATACTCCGAACGTTCCTTCCTTACCGGTGGCACAATCCACGGTATCTTCGGCCCAGCCTCTTTCATTGATAATCTCGATAGCCTTTTCGTAGTCGCCGTCGGCATCCTCCAAAGCAAGCTTGATCAGTCCTATCTTCGCACCGGTCAACTGATAAATTCTGCCTACCACATCACTTTTTTCGTTGATATATGCGATGGCTTTTTGCATGTCGCCTTCGCTTGCCTCCAGAGCCTCTTTGCACAAAGCGAATCCAGCCGAGGTTCTTTTCCTCAGTTCTACAATATCTTTTTGATCTACTTTCATGATTTGATGATTATTGAATAAATTATTTAAGCTCTGAGCGAATTTGCTCTACAGCTTTGGCGCCGATACCTTTGACTTCCAGCAGCTCTTGATCGCTCATGGAGCGGAGACGATCCGCATCGTCAAGTCCTGCGGTCTTCAGAGCTTTCAATACTCTATCACTGAGGCTCGACAAGTCTGTCTGCGCCGACTTCTTCCGCGGGGAAACCTTTTTGAATGCTTTCTTGGTTGCGATACCTGGTGTATCGGATTTGAGAGATGTATTTTTATCACCAGGTTCTACCCTTACCAATCGAGCGCCACTACCCCCACGCATCCTTTTCATTCTTTCTTTTTCTTCCAATTCGATAATCCTTTGTCTTTCCTGCGCGTCCAAATAATCCTGTCGCATCTTGGCAAGACGCACTTCATAGTCCTTGCGCATCGTCATCAATGCAGACGATTTCTTCGCTCTTTTGATCGCTTTACCAAAAAGCTCGAGAAACATCCCTATACTGCGGATCGAATCATCATTTGCAGGTATCGGGTAATCCACCAATTCGGGATCCGTATTCGTATCGACCAACGCCACAACCTTGACACCAGCATTACGAGCTTCACGGATTGCGATACTCTCCAAGTTTGCATCAATCACTATCAGTACGCCGGGCAATTTTTCCATGAATTTGATACCGGCGTAAATTTTGTTGAGCCTCTGGATTTCGCGCTCGAGCATTATCGCTTCTTTTTTGACAAGACCTTCCGCACCGGATGCCAGTTGCTCCTCCATACGGATCAATTTGCTCACACTTTTCTTGATTTCCTCGAAGTTGGTAAACAACCCGCCGGGCCACCTGTTGGTGACATAAAATGCGCCGGTTTCTTTGGCGACTTTCTCGACCAATGTCGCAGCCTGCCCTTTTGTACCTACGATCAATACGGAGGATTTCTCGGCGGCTTCGCGTATTACCGGCAAAGCTTTGTTAAGTTGCTTTAGGGTAGTGATAGTGTCGATGATGTGTACGCCATCGCGGGATGTGTAGATATATTTTTTCATTTTCGGATTCCAGCGACTTGTCCTGTGACCAAAATGAGCTCCAGCCTCAAGAAATTCCTCCAGAGTCGGTAATTCCACATTAAATGATGTATCTTTCTTTTTGTCAGTCATTCGTGTTTTTTAATTTATCGTTTATATAAATTCCCTTGCGATGCGAGTCTGCAATACATCAAGGCGTGGCTATAATATCAAATTCACACGTGAATGGCAAATACTTGGATGCGAAGTCAGAGCTTCATACGTCGTCTGTCCCGCTCAACTTCCGTATATCGACGGAAATCGAAGATAGTACCGCCAAAACTGCCAAAGCGGTAATCATTGGCAACCGGATATCGGTACCGGCCTCCGCCAGACTTCCGGACGGATCTCTGACCGCAGGACCGGAAGGATCACGGATCAAACCATTGATCGCACCGTCTTCATCTTCCGGATACCCATCTACGACGGTATAACTGACAGTCGTCACTGTCTTGCCGTGTACTACCGCGGTACCGAAAAACACTTGGGCTGTCATATCTACGAACTTTTGCGTAGTCGTGTCATACCTTCTATACACCCAATCGCCGGTGTCGTACTCCTTATCGTAATAAAACACGATCGACGCTCCACCACCCGCGTAGTCACATCGCAATTGGAAATCATTTAAGCCAACCGGATAGATGTAGCCCGTATCTTGAACAGGCAGATCCCCTTCCCTCAGTATCTGGTAATCATTTATCACTGAGCAATTGTTCCCGGCCACAAGCGTGGTGTATTGACTTGTCTGCGAATTGTGTTGCGTAGCTACATTTGACTGCCTTTTGTCGCTCACTCCGTCTCCATTGCCATCTCCGGCGGGAGCTTCATCCTCTATCACGTCATCTACACCATCGGTATCATTATAATCGGTTGTCAGCGTCATATCAGCTCCGACCGCAGGCCCGTTGCCGGCAATATCGACCGCTTCCGCATAAAACGTATGTGCACCTTCCGACAAGCTCACCGTGGACGCGCACGTCCAATTACCCGCAGGATCAACCGCTACGGTACATACCGTGTCGCCGTTCGCATCCTTGACACTTACGACACTCCCCGGCTCGCCGGCCCCCGTAAATGTAGGTGTATCATCGTCCGTTGTTGCATTGTCGGTCGGGGTGGTTATCGCGGGCACCGTAGGTGCGACCGTATCAATCGTCACCGTAAACGTCGGCGAATCGGTCGATTCATTACCCACGTTATCTGTCTCTGTATAAACAACATTGTAGTTGCCGTCAGCAAGCGACGAGCTGGTGATGCCCACTACCCCCGCTCCCCCGCAATTTACGGTGGTATCCGGGTTCCCATCGATATACAGAGTGATCGTCGAATTCGCCTCGGTGCATTGAACATCAAAGGTCGGGGTCGTGTCTGAAGTAATATTGTCATTGTTCAGCAACCCTGTATCACTTGAGGAAATCAAATCAGGCGCGACCACCGGCGACGTCGGTGGGGTTGTATCGATAATATATCCATTTTCGGTCTGAGTTACATTATTCCCGGCATCATCGGTCGCCGTTATCACAAGAGTGTGCGGACTGCTGTCGGTCGGGCCATCTATCGTGATCGTACAATCTACCTGCGTACCTGTCGTCTGCGTACAGGAGAAAGCAGAGGTGGATACGGTAGAAGTTGCATCCACGTTGACGTTTGCGACAGTGATTCCATTATTGTCCGTCACGCGGATAGTTGTGTCCGTGATTTGACTTCCGCTTGACTTCGTTGGAGCCGTGATACTGATGGCCGGATCCTGCGTGTCGATAGTATATGTCTGCGAATTCTTACCAATCACGTTGAGTCCGGAGTCGCGAGCGCTCACTTCTATCTCTCCACTTGAGGCTATACCGGTAATTGTACAAGTTACCGGCGAAGCAAACGGTGAGGTTGCATCATTCCCAGCACCTGTGCAGGTCCCGAGCGACGCTCCTGTCCCTCCGATATCGTTGACTGTTATCGTGTCTATATCGTTGCCCAATGGGGAGGTAATCACAACTTGCGAATCAAATGGCGAGGCGTTGAAAATATAAGGGGAACTGAAGTTGACAGTAGGTGGGAATTCAAGGGTTTTGACTGAGCCGTTGCCCGCCGTATCGTAAGCTATGATGCTGACCGTATGTAAGGCCTCATCAGGATCCAATGAAAGTGTGACCGGGCTTGTCGCCGGAATTATCGCGGTAGTCGTCCCTGACACGCCGACACCTGAATTATCTTGGATATATGTGAGCTCGTAATGGTCTACGGATACGGTATCCGTAGCGGAAAAGACGATATGCGGATTGTCTACCGAGTACGGGTTTTGCGTATCTATCGTCGCAGTCAGTACCGGATCCTGCGTATCGATACGTATCGTCAGTGCGGGCGATGCACTTGACTCCGTACCGTTTTCCGTCTCTGTATACGTGATGCTGTGCGTCCCATCCGCAAGCGAATTACTTACCAATATTGCTTCGGTCCCGGCTGAGCTACAATTATGCGTCCCATTGACAACACCATCTACATAAAGCTTCAACGCCAAGCCACTTACCCTGCATTGCACATCGAAAACGGGACTGGTATTTGAAGTGATATTATCGGTATTTGACGCACCGGTATCTGAGCCGGACTGCAGGTCCGGAGCAGTTATCGGCCCGGTCGCATAATCGACCCTTATCCTATCGATCTCGACCTTCTGCGACCCGTCGGAAGTCAACAATGCTTTCACGTAAATCTTATCCGCTGTTGTCGGGAAACTCGATATATTGGAGTCTACTTCGTTTGCAGTATTGGACTGCCCAACACCAGCGTTTGTCCATACAGCCCCATCCCAATATTTCCAATTCACCCCATCATCGGATAGTTGGTAACTCAAAGAGCCTTGCACATTCCCCGTGTCGACGGTAAAACCGGTAAATGTCGAAATAGTATCGGTATCACCGGCCGTTTTATATATCTCAAACGTCCCATTACCATACTTGGAAATAGACCTACCGTTTCCCACATTGTAAAGCTCCGTGATTTCGGTCGGTGTCAAGACTCGATTCCAGACCGCTGTTTCATCGATATTTCCGGAAAATTTCAACGCACTTGGATGCGGGCTCCCCCCTCCTGGATCGTTGTACCGCCCGATGAAAAAATGATTGTTCTTATCAAAGTCGACTGTAGCCGATCCGGAAATGTCAATCGAGTCTTTCTCCACGCCATCCAGATATATTTTCATATACCCATCTCGATCAAATACAGTGACCACATGATGCCATTGGTTATCCAAATAAGGTGCGGAGGGGGTGGATACTATCTTGTTTGGCCCGTAATCCATCAAGGTTTTGATGTATCCACCACTGATAAGTGTTGTATATCGTTCATCCTGGCCGGAATAAAAAGATTTGCTAACTATCGCGCCATTATTATCCGTAGTCTTAAACCACGCACTTATAGTCATATCATCAAGTCCCATATTCAGCATCGTTCCACCGCCATCCAAATAACCATCCTCGACAAATGACATGGAATCCCCAAGCAACCCTGAAGAGCCGTAAGAGGCTCCGTGATTTGCCAAATTGTTACCATTGCCTGAGTAATCGGAGATTTGTCCCGAGGCATCGTCCATTTTCCAGTACGCTTGCAACCCGTTCCACAGGGAGGTTTCTTTAAGTTTGGCCAGGCCACCCGTCACTTCCACCTCCGTATCGTGAGTGTAGTTTGTATCGGTAGTGAACGGTATCGTAAATGTCGTCGCAAATACGGCATGCGCTGAGATATTGACGAAAAGTCCGACCAAAACGATCGTCGCAAACTTCATGCTTTGCCGTATTGTATGCCTGTCTATGTGTTTTTTCACTGCGAAATCACTTGCTTAAATGTACCGCACGCACCTCCGACTGATTTATGTAACGGACTCACCGTATTGTGTCGTCCCGATGCGAACGTACCAAATATACAGATATACAATCTGCTTTCACCAATATAGCATGACGCCGGTCTTGTGCCAAGGTGCGACGAAACCGGGCTTCAGACCCGGGGTTGAACCCACCCTTTGGGCCGCAAGGCCGTGGCCACGGCGTTAGCGTACCGAAAACCGTGATTTAATAAGTTTTAATTCTCGCCCAACGGCCCCAGCAGAATCAACCTGCAAGACCGCAAAGGCTCTACCCATGACACAGGTCAACGCCCTCAGGTAGTGAGCGCGTCCCTCCCGCGGTAGTAACCGCGATTGCAGGCGTAGTGCCACTGCCGATGCTTCACACTGGATGTGAAATTTTCATTAAATTTTCACCCGTGATAGCAATCGCGAGCCCCGTCGGCAACATACAAGCACTGGCGACTCAAGGTCCGGCAAGGACCAGGGGCCAGATTTTCATTAAGTTTTCATCCGCGGTTCACCGGCATATGCACTACTGCCGACAATTTGAGCGGGACGGGATACGATGCGACCTCTCCCACGACCTGAGGTCGGGGGAACATGCCGGGGGCGGTACAAATATGGGAATGGTCGCTACATGAGTAGAAAGTCATTCTCAGTGTTAGACTTCGCGGAGTTCAACTCCGGCTTCGATTGCTGCTGGTGCAAGCTTTGTACCTACATATACGAATCCGTAGTATCGCCAACCACAGCCCAACCTGTTGGTGTGATGATCAGATGATCCAGCAACACTATATCCAACAAAGCCAAAATCTCTTTAGCTTTACGAGTGATCTCTATATCTTGCGGACTTGCATCCGCACCTCCGGACGGATGGTTGTGAGCAAGTATCACGTAAAGGGCGTTGTGCATCAGGGCCGGTATCGCCAACGAACGCAAGCTTATATGCACCGCATTTAACCGTCCAACCGCTATGATCTCCTGTGCGATAAGCTCCATACGAGCGTTTAGATACAAAGCTACGGCGTACTCCTTCTTTTTACTCCCGATCCATTTGAGCTGTTCATAGGCTTGCGAAGAGTTCGAAACATAAGTTTTTTCCCGTACTTGGTCGCAACCGTACAACCTCTTCCCCAACTCAAGACCCGCGAGTATCATGATCGCTTTGGCTTCGCCTATACCGGCAATACCCTGCAAATCTTCCAATGTCACCTGTTGTTGTAAACGGATACGTCGCCGTATCAATCTGGAGACCGAGCTGGCAATCTTTGCGTAAGTCCGCCCCCCTACCCCACTCCCGATCAAAGCACCCAACAAGTCCTTTACTCCCAGGTTTTCAATCCCGTACACCAAAAGTTTCTCCCTTGGCCCGTATTGTAGAGATTTTGTATCTTTCATATGTTTATGTAATATCGCACGGAGAATGACCGATCGACCGGATCCACACTCTGTTCGTCGCGTCCTTATCCCTGCAATCAAACCGGATACCACACTTGTATGGGGCCTGCCGCAAGACCTGCAGGACTCGGCACCACACTTCGATCGATCTGTACCCCAAAAGCTACCTGCCTGGCCGCAAACCGTCACACCTACCGGAAACTTTGTGACTACAGATACCTACTACAACCCCCTATATATTTCGCCAACAACAGTGACTCATTTCGACTTGGATTTTTTCGTTTTCTTGATATAACGGCAATCAGGGTAACCGCTACACCCGATAAAGGTCTTCCCCCACCGCCCTTTTTTCTCTACCAGAGGCTTCCCGCACTCCGGACATTTTTCTTGTAATAACAGTCCTGTAGTATATTTACAGTCCGGATAATTTTCGCACCCCCAAAATTTACCGTATTTGCTGTTTTTCAAGACCATACGTCCTCCGCAATCCGGGCATTTCTCCTGTTTCAGATAATGATGTTCAAAATCCATTGATTCGGTGTCCTCTTCGAGGGCTTTGATACCCTTGCACTTCGGAAAATCCGGACAACTTAGGAATTTGCCATATCGTCCCAATTTGATAACCATCTTCTTGCCACATTTATCGCATTTCTCGTCCGACTCGCCAAAAGTGACCAAATCTTCCTTTTTGACATCTTTTTCGGCCTCCGCGATTTCTTGCATGAGAGGGGTGTACTCTCCGCCAATAAAATCGGCATATTGTTTTTTACCCTGCGCTATCTTGTCCAAAGAGTCTTCAACCCCGGCGGTGTATTCGTAATCTACCAATCTCGAGAAACTCATTTTCAGCAGTTTGATGACAACCCTACCTATATCACGGGGCTTGAGTGCCTTTTCGACTTTCTCAATGTACGCTCTCGCAAACAAAGTACTGATGATTGAAGCATATGTGGAAGGACGCCCTATGCCCAATTTCTCCAATTCCTTCACAAGTGAGGCCTCTGTAAAACGGGCGGGCGGGGTGGTAAATTTCTGCTCATATTTTAATTCGTCCAGACGTGCCTCATCGCCTTCTGCCATACCGGAGGGTAGTATATTCTCATCTTTGCGACCGGTCCCCAACACCTTGCGAAATCCGTCAAATATCTCTTGTTCCCCACCGGCATGAAATACATATCGTGATCCGCTCGCTCCTTCTACATCGAAATCGGCACTGACCACCTCTACTTCTTGATCGGCCATCTGACTTGCCAATGCCCTGTTGTAAATCAATGTGTACAGTTTCAGTTCCTCCGCAGTCAAGACATCTTTCATCAGCCCCGGGCTGTTTTTCATATCGGTCGGTCGTATAGCTTCGTGCGCCTCCTGCGCATTTTTGGATTTGTTTTTGAAAAAATTCGGTTTTTGCGGTAAGTATTCATTCCCATACTTGTCTTCTATAGTCTGCCTGATTGATTTGATCGCGTCATCCGACAATGCTACGGAATCTGTACGCATATATGTGATATACCCGTTTTGATACAATGCTTGAGCCACACCCATGGTCCTTTTGGCCGTATAGCCGTAAATCGTGTTGGCGGACTGTTGCATCGTAGATGTGGTCAGCGGTGGAAATGCTCTATTATGTTTCTTCCTCGTCTTAAATTTCGAAAGAATAAACGTCCCGTCCTTTACATCCTCCTCCAATTGCCGGACCTCCGTTTCCGACCCGATCTTGTGTTTTTTACTATCCAATTTCTTACCATCGATCTTGGTAAGCATGGTTTCCAAAGTATATTTACCGTTTGTTTCGGTAAGACCGGCTTTGACAACCCAGTACTCTTCCGGTGTGAAAGCATCACGGGCCTCTTCTCGCTCCACTATCAAACGCAATGCCACTGATTGCACTCGCCCGGCGGACAGTCCGTACCATATCTTCTTCCACAACAACTCACTTACCTTGTACCCGACCAACCTGTCCAATACCCGCCTTGCAAATTGCGCATCCACGAGATCGGCGTTTATCTTGCGCGGAGTTTCGATAGCCTTCTCCAACGCATGTTTCGTCACCTCGTTGAACACGATCCTGTCCAGGTCGTCTTTTTTCAAGTACGATTGGACATGCCATGCTATAGCTTCACCCTCGCGATCCAAGTCCGTCGCCAGATACACCTTGTCGGCATCAACCACCGCCTTTTTGATCCTTTTGAGAACCGCTCCTTTACCTTTGATAGTCTGCCATTGCGGTTCAAATTTCCCGCTTTCCTCATTCACACCTATTTTACTTTTCGGCAGATCAATCACATGTCCCACCGTGGCTATGACGTCATAATCTTTCCCAAGGTATTTCTTAATTGTCTTCGCTTTGGCCGGAGACTCGACGATCAACAAATTTGGAGCCTGCCGCTTCTTCGCATTCGGTTTTTCGGTTTTGGTTGCTTTCTTTTTTGCCACAAATATGAGATCGTGAGTTTAAGTTGTGCGAAAATACACTGAAACCACCCGAATGTCAACCGGAAGACCAAACACTACGCTTGCCGACCTCTATATTTATATTTAGTAATTCCATCAAATCCGCCTTATCCCTGACCATCATCGCTCCTTGAGCTATCAGCATATTTGTACCGACACTGCCGGGGTTGAATATCCCGCCGGGGACGGCACCGACCTCTTTGCCAAGAGATACGGCCGTCGATACCGTGTTCAAAGCCCCGCTTCGTAAGCCGGCTTCCACGACCAGGACGGCATCGCTCAAAGCCGCGATGATCCGATTTCTCATCGGGAACATACCTTTGAACTCCCCCCTACCCGCGGGAAATTCACTCACCAACAAACCGTGCGACACCAAGTTTCCGTATACCGATCTTTTCTGATCGACATACCGACCCGCCAGACTCCCCGGCACCACACCTATCGAGGGTAGACCGTGGCGTACCGCCTCATTGTGAGCTTTGCTATCGACACCGCGTGCCATACCACTTATCACGACCACTCGCCCGACCTCCCTCGACAACTGCAACGACGATGGCCGATCAGACACGGCCGAAACTCCCAACTTCGCCAGATACCCGACCAGACGCTCTACCACTCGGCTCCCATACCTTGTCATAGCTCTGCTACCCACCACCCCCAACCCGGGTCGCAGATACAACAGTTTACGATCCCCCTTGCAAAAAAGCATGATAGGCGGACTGTCCAGGTGAAAAAGCCTCCGTGGATAATACACACTCCATATCGGTATAGCCGTATCATACCGGTACTCGTCAGACCGTGGACGGTATTCCTCACAAATCGCACCTTTGATCAAACCGCGATACCTACGCCGACATTCCTTCGCGTTCCCGTCGTTTTTCATACACCTGACGAATCCCTCCAAATTCATCTTACGTATCAAATACATGCTACCCACCCCGTCTTTTTGCAAAAGCTCTGTGATATTTTTTATCATACGCCAAGCTTACACCAAGCGCATTAAATTTCGATGAAATACGGATGAAAAATTTGTCATTTTCTCCTCACAGCTTGAAGACCTTCACTATGATCCGACTGATCAAGTCATCTTGCGTCGTATCTTGGTACAATCGCGCAGGTATCAGTATATCCATGACAAACATCGTCACACTCGCCACCACCATGGCAAAAAGTTTCAAACGAGGGAAAAATATAAACACTATCACCAATAATGTTGTAAACGCCACAAACTTAATAATTTCATCCATATAGGAATCAAGAGCTCCTTTCAAAGAGAATTTGAGCAAAGCCACTACGTCGTTGCCCTTCTCATCCGTCACCAAATGCGCATTGGCCCTGTAAAACCGTTTAGCTTCCAACGCTATACGCAGTGATTTACGAATCATCTCGACAAACACAGTCAACACTATGAGGTTCAACATAAATAAAGGTGATTTTGCAAAATCTATCCCTTTTTCCATCAAGTCAAACGAAAATATATGAGCGTGGATCGGTATATTCAACGACGCTGGGAGAAAAAAAAGATGCGTACTGTCCATAGTCATGAAGAAAATAAACATCATGATCTCGCTCGTATCGCGAAAATAGGAGGTAAATTTGCGACCGGCACGTTGCCAGAAAGTCAACTCCTCCAGTGAGTCACGTTTTTGCACTGTCAGCAAACCGACCCCAACAACCAGTAAAATTGTCAGCGTTACGGTCAAGATAGTCACATCACTGGTCTTCCCGACATATTTATACAGGTAAATCAAAATATAATAAACGACCACAGTGATGAAAACCGCCACCAATGGGATCAACCGCAAGGTCATATTTTGCACGACAGCGATGAAACGATCATATAACTTCTTCAGTTCTCCCGCCAGATTTATCATCTTCAGAGAGCCGTCAAACAGCATCCCCAGAATTTCACCAACTTCATTGCGTAACCCTATCAAGATGAAGACACCCAATATGAAAAATATAATGACAAGGATCACAACTATAGTCCAAAGGAAAGACAGTATTGCCAACAGCAACCTGTAATCCGCTATGGCAACTATCGTCAAACTGCCAAATATCAATATACCGACAAACAGTATGAAACGCTTCAACGCTCCCATTCCCTGCTCTCTTTTTTCTTGTAACTCTCGGTTTTCTTGTTCTTGTATTTCGCTCTCACTCATAGTCGGATTCTAACATATCCAATCAAAATTACTACTTATAATAATCATCTATAAAATGTCTAAACGTGTCGACGGTGTAATAACTCTCCCCCGCATCCTCCAGAAGCATGACAAATGCATATTGCGGATCGTCGTACGGATAAAAACCAGTAACCCAACCATGTGCATGTTCATACGAACCATCTTCGTTGACTCGACCGAATTCAGCGGTACCCGTCTTGGCCGCAATATCGACAATCGCGCCCCGCAAGCCAAAAATACCACCATCGCTATCCGTCACAGCTCTGTGCATGGCCTCGCGTACGATCGCCAAAGCTTCCGGTTTGACTACATCCTTGCGTATCGGACTGAATTCAAACTTATCTATATACTTTTCGCCTCGGATACCTTCCGCTCGGTCCGGTGATTTGGAAGATGTAGAATGATTTTCCGTGTCCCGGGTATACCTCCAATACAGATCGTCCGCCGTGCCTATGGCAAGATGTGGACGCTGCAGTGTACCGCCATTTGCGATTGCGCTGATCCAATTGACCATCTGTATCGGAGTAACTGTGGTAATCCCCTGCCCTATGACGCTGTTGCAACTGTCGCCTTCGGGGTACCATATCGGATCCAACCACGTGACGTTCGGATCCTGAGCGTACTTGATCTTGTTTTCCGGTGATGGCAAACGACCTGATGCTTCGCCCGGCAGATCAATACCCGTCGGACTTCCTATACCGAATTTTTCCAGACGCTTATCCAACTCGTCCATATCCCAATCGATGATCAACTGACAAAAGTATTGGTTGGACGATTTTTTGATCGCATCAATCAGATTCAGTCGTCCATACGAGTGATTGTGGTACTCCTGAAACGAAGCTCCGTTTGATAGTCGAAAGCCCGAACTGCTGACATACACGGTGTCCTTGGTGGCGGCATCGGCATCCAATGCCGATGCCGCCACTACCGTCTTGAATGTAGACCCCGGCGGATACTGCGCAGCTATCGGCTTGTTCATCAACGGCAGACCCTTTGCATCCTCTAAGTATTCCCGGAACTTCTCGGGCGAAATCCCCCCTATGAAGTCGTTTGGATCATAACTTGGCGTACTGACCATGGCCAATATCTCACCCGTATGTATATCCTCCACTATGGCCACACCACCGCTCGCATCGTACCGGTCCACACCGTATTCCAAAGCGGCATCCAATCTTTTTTGCATATCCGCATCGATGCTTGTCACTATACTACGCCCCGGCACTTCTTCCTTCAAAACCCTGCTTGAGGGAACTTTTTGCCCAAACCTATCATATTCCATCAATGTCACTCCTTTTGTGCCAAACAATACCTTATCATATTCATATTCCAACCCCAACTTCCCCACCAAATCCTGCGAGTCGGCATACGGTACATCGTTTTGCATAAATACCGGGCCTATATACCCCGTGATATGCGCCATCAGCGAACCGTACGGATACATACGTTTGGTATCGTCTTCCACTTGTAAACCGAGGATTTCCGATTGGTGGGATTTCGCCACAATAGCCCCCTCATTGTCAACATCATCGTATAATACCAAAGTATCCGCCCGTTGCGCCGTAGTGATCATACGCACCAGCCCTTGCTCACCTTTTGTCAGGTCCACTTTTGAAGGTCGATCTATCCCGTTTATCTCCATCAATTCGACGACTCCCCGTACGGAAGTAAGGATTCCCCCAACATCCAGTACGTACATTTGCGGAACGGGTTTTCCTCGAGCCTGTACAAACTTTGTACTCGCCCCAAAAACCTCGTACAATTTACGCAGTTTTTCGGCTTCGTTCATGTCGGAGTTGGCAATGTCGTACAGGATCTTTTCGGATTCTGCCGTACCGTCTTTGTTACCAGCACTTTCCTTATCCAGCTCTATCGTATATTTGATCGCACTCTCCACGTACGACAACGTTTCATTGATCCGTTGTGTATCGTCATCACTTACTTGAACAAAAAACTTATCCAATTGTAGCGAGATTGTCGTGGATGTGATATTACGAGCGATCAATTCTCCGTTCCTATCAAATATGGCTCCTCGAGGAGGTGTGTCCGATACCTTTTCTATGTAATTTGCGCGCGAGTCGTCGGTATACTCGTCCGTAGAGATCACTTGCAATCGTAGCAATTTAATCCCCAACAACCCACATATCAAAAACATCACCGTTATGGACAATAAGAACGTTTTTTTCCGTGCGACTCCCGACATCGCGGTCTCTTCCAAATCGCGCACCGCTGGGTTATCATGCAAGTTTGCGATCCCCGTTTTGAGTTTCTTTACATCTCCCGTGTGCAAATATCGGTTGCGTGGCAGGCTCCGACGTGCCGACTGTTTGGAGATTTGTTTGGAGAACTTCAAATGCATTTGATTTGTTTGTCAAGCTTTATGGACGCAATCTCAACGTCGATTTGTGACCACCAAATTGATTTCCAATTTGATATATCAAGATATACACGACCGATTCCACCGCTGCAACCAACAAAAGCTTACCTAAAATGACAAGCAAACCTGAAATCCCGGCCCCGGCCCAATCATATCCCACAAAACTTGCTATGGCGACATGGTACACCGTAAAAGCAAGTATCAATTTGGCAAACGTGGCAGGCCATTCATCGGAATGCACCAGCTTATTCAAAATATACAAGGTCGCAAATGAAAGTACCATACTTGCAAAGGTCGCACCGATCCAAGTTCCATACCATAAATCCATAATTATTGTAAAAATCGCAAAGATCGGGAGTTTTTCCAAATAATCCGGAGTGCTGACCATACTTGTGTGAACAATCACCAATACACTGAACGGGCTAAAAGCGTTGAAAAACACTTCCACCAGAGTCGCAACGGCCATTGATAATACAAACAGTATTCTTCTTATCATTGCACAGTCACAAATACTGAGTTTAGATCCACGATATTCACTTCCTGCAGTACATTTGCGATCTTCATGGTGGATGTCGGGGATTCTTCTATATCTGCCACTTTACCCAGATAATATATGGAGCCCGTATTGAAATCTTTTACAAATACTGGATCGCCTTGATGTATATCCGCGGTGATATCGATATTTTCGATCCGTATGCTTTTCCCCGTGCCTACAGCCACTCCGTGTATATAGTGAACATTCGACGGATCAGGTTTATCCGAATTCATCATCCGCTCAATACCGTCTCCGTTGATTATGATAAAAGCTTCGTTTGCTACAGTCCGTTCGGTCAACGGGAGTATTTTCGACCTGTTCGATTGTACGTCTTGCGCATATCCCAACAAGGTTTTACCCAAGAATACACGAGAATTCTCGACGACCCCGGCGTCTCTCCCTTTATTTATATATATATTTGTCATCTGTGTATCAAGCGGCGTCGGGGTGAAAACCGTCGCTTTGTCAAACTTTTTTTCCACGGCGGAGATTTTCAATTGCCGTTGAAGTTCCAAGTTTTCATCGAGTACAGGCGCGATCGACTCTACTTCAGACTCCAATTTCACTACGCGGGCTTTGAGATCGGCGTTTTCATGGTAAATAGAGTATACATGCGTCAAACTATGGAAAAAATCTCCCGTGTCTACACCTCTTTTGTGGGTATCGGAGAATATCGGAAATACGCCGATTTGCGCGATTGTCGAAATCCGGTTCCGAACTGCCGGATAATTCATCGAAAACAGGGCTATCATTGTTAACAGAATTACCAAAATCCGTTTGCCTATATTTTGTTGTATTTCAGCTTCTGCCATATTTCCAGTTTACTTGGTCAATATCTCACCGCCGTGTTTGGTAACATAGAATGTCTCTTCAAAAACGCACGAATCGCGTCCATCGGCCGTGCGCACAGTCCATTTGTCAAAAGGGTCGAAAATCACGCGTCTGCCTCCGGCGTTGACCATGGTATCCAGAGCGATGGTTTGGAATTTCTTCAATACCGCTCCGGTCCCCGGCTTACCGTAATTCGGGACCAAGGGTTCTTCCCAAATTTCACGTCCTATCCCGTGTCCCGCCAGCGCACGAACTACGGAGAACCCTCTCTTTTCCACGAATTCTTGTATAGCGTATCCTATATCCCCCACCCTGTTGCCTGTCTTAGCGGCGGCAATACCCAAATGCATCGCTTCATAAGTGACGTCCATGAGTCGCGATTGGGTCTTGGAGGGGATGCCGACCACACGTGTTGTACAATTGTCGGCACACCAACCGTCTTTTTCGATGGCGACGTCGATGGAGACCATGTCTTTGTCTTGGACGACGACATCGGGTTTGCCAAAACCGTGCGTGAGCTCGTTGTTGATGCTGACGCAGATATATCCGGGGAACGGCGCGTCGAGGCCAGCTTCGGGGTCGGTGGTGCCACGCGACAACGAGCGAACTCCGTATTTTTCCATCAAACGTCCGGCGAATTCATCAATTTCGAGGGTAGTCTTCCCGGGTTTGACGAAATCCGCCACTTCCTCCCGGATCTGCCATGCGATATGGCCGACCTCCGCCATTTTCTGTATCTTCTTGGGTACCATGGGGTTAGTATAACAAAGAACGGGTTGGTGTCCACCCTTTTAGATACGCCTTGGCGTCATTGTCGCTACTTATCACGAATTGTTCATATTCTCGCAGTGATGGAAACAGGCGGAGGACACCATGCGTTTTTATGTTGATATAAGGGTCATTCCCACCATTCATATAAGCTTCGTGGCTTGACCACGGGTAATCTCTGAAGTTGTAGCCCAAACTGCGTATTCCCAACGGATTTCTATGGATGTACCTCATCATTACCAACCTGTGAGCAAGTCCTTTTGCTGTGACAGAGCGATATCGTCCCTGGAATACATGTCCTACGGTGTAATATTTTTTGGCAAAATACTTCGCATACGCCGTCCCCAAACGTAGCATCGTCTTACGCAAAGAGGTGGTACTGTATATCCTAAACATCAAATGATAATGATTTGGCATCAGACAGTATGCCACTACTCTGTCACGAGTTTCCTCCGTGATCGACTGCAACCGAAGTAGGAAGCGTTCCCGATCATAATCGTCTACGAATAAGAGTTGTTTGCGGTTGCCACGGTTGACCACGTGGACATAGGCATTATGATATAGTATTCTTTTTTTCATTGGTAAAATAACTTAACTTAATTGATACATATTGTAGTGAAAAGTCATGAACTTTCTCTGAATCTGAAATGAAAAACATTTAACTTTCTATAAGTTGATAAACTATCTGCGTAAAACAAGCAACAATCAGATACCATTTTCAACCTTGCAAACACTATGACACATACATCATCCTCTAGTAAACAAAGCCCTCACCGGAAGGGTGCGCCCAAAGCCCGGGTTCGTTCCTTCCCCCGGCCGCGGTCCGTCGTCCAATCCTTGGGGCCGACAATCATCGTCCTCAGCTTGGGGATCGGCAGCGGCGAATTCATACTGTGGCCGTACCTCACAATCCATCACGGATTTGGCATACTGTGGGGAGCGTTGCTCGGTATCACACTGCAATTGATCCTCGTATTGGAAATCAAGCGCTACACCGTAGTCACCGGAGAAAATATCATACAAGGCTTTGTCAGATTGAATAAACTTTTCGCACCATGGTTGATATTGTCCACCGTGATCGGCTTCGGTTGGCCCGGATTCGCATCAATGTCCGCATCTCTGATCACAAATGTCCGGTTCGTCCACATCCCCCCCACTCCACACAACCGCCTTTGGATCGCATCACTTATCATCATCATGTCTGCGGGATTTTTACTGAGCGGCCGACACCTTTACAAAAAAATCAAGACTTTGTTTGATATTTTGCTACCCACCAGCTTCTTGATCATCCTATACATATTCTTGCGTTCCTTCGATATGTCACTGTTTATTGAACTTTTGAGAGGTGTGTTCGGCATCGGGGAAACATACAACTTCATCCCACATGGACTGGCGATCGGTACTTTTTTGGGCGCATTGGCGTATTCCGGTAGCGGAGGGAATTTTTTGCTGAACAATAGCTTCTTCTCCATAGATGAAAACGAAGGAATGGCAAAATATGCACACAAAATCGAATTATGGGACAGCTCTACACAAAACTCTGTGTCCCAAATTATCCATACACCCATGGATCAGGAGTCCATTGGTAATTTCGCAAAATTGCGCCGTCAACAATTGTTTGTAAACACTGCTGTATTTTGGGGAATCGGTTTATTGACTATACTTATGCTGGCATATATCGCACGCGCCAATATAGCCGGCGACACTCCATTACCTCAAGGATTTCATTTTTTGATAAACGAAGCCGATGTGATCGGTATTCATATAGGTCGTGTCTGGGAAATATTATTCATACTAGTCGGGTTTGTGAATTTGACCGCGATCCAAATGGGTATTTTTGATCTGACGGGTCGCATTGTAGCGTACGTTTTATGGGCATTTCGAGATGTTACACCCTCCGGCAAGTCTCCTGACAATCGGGTATTTTCACTATTTGAACGCATGAAGATCAGTACGGCGTATATCGTGACTGTAGTTGTTATGGCTACTATGGGTATCGGCATATTGTTTGCCGGATTGACCGAACCCGTCATGCTGATCATCATCGGGGCCGTACTCAATGCGTTGGCTATGGGAGTGATCGCATTGGTGGTTTGGAGGTTAAACTCCACATCGTTGCCGGCACCGTACCGCCCGTCGCTATTCACACGGCTAATGTTGCTTTTCGCAGCCATGGTGTATATCGGCCTACTGGGTGCTACCGTGGCGTAGAAGCCCGCCTTCCCACCCAGCCTTCAGGCGCACCTTGCAACAAAAAAGCTTTCACAACGGTCATCCGGTCAATGTTTCCGGGTGGGAAGGCGGGCGGGGCCTCGTGCTACAAAAAGCCCAAGGGAACGGGACTTGCGCAAACACACTACAAAGTATTCTCATGACACCGCCTCTTGTACAACCTACCTTAAACGCAGTATCGGCAAGCCCTGACACCAAATCTTGTAGAATTACGACAAACCCGCTCTGTCATTGAGATACATACCCCTCACATATACATACGCGTCAATATACCCATGACACCGATCTTTCTCAAGGACGCCACATCCACAGTATCGGATGACCGCTCAGCGACAGTCATTGTTGACTCATATACTGTTTCAGCACCAACCAATCCCATGATACAGACATTTCTATCAAACTTAACAACCTTGTCGCAAAACGTATTTACGATACATCCCCCTACTCTACCCCATGACATCAAC
>JALWDW010000018.1 GCA_027036675.1 Candidatus Dojkabacteria bacterium | reverse complement strand
TTAGATAGAAAGTTGAAACTCATTCACTTTTATCTGAAAGAAAAGGCAACTTTTGAGTGGGGTAGGCAAAAATAGCAACCGTTTTTGGCCTTTAACCCTGAATTTTTAACGAAGCCTTTACACTTCGTGTGTGGCGTTGGCGGTTGCGAGAGTATGACCTGCACTGCCCTGAGGGCCACCCCGCCGGAGGTACTGTTTTCTATGGATGAAAATTTAATGAAATTTTCATATCCGGTGAGACGCTCTCCAACTATGACGATATATCTTTATTACATGGTCCGGACTTTCGAGGCCTTGCGAGTCCGTCCACGCATGCGGGAGAGGGTTTCTTCATAGATGAAATTTCAATGAAATTCTCACACTGCGTGCAGGGCGTTGGTCTGTGGCGAGAGTATGACTTGCACCACGCTGCGGGTCATACTGCTTGGGGGGACTTTTTTCCACGGATGAAATTTTAATGAAGTTTTCACACTGCGTGCAGGGTATCGGCCTGTGGTGAAAGTATGACTTGCACCGCCCCGCGGGGCACCCCGACCGCATGTAGGCCACCCACACGGGCCTAGTTTTGCAGTCCCTGGCGTACTTCCAAGATGCAAGTTCCCCAGAAAGATGAAAAAAACATGAGATATATATGAAAAATCCGTACGTTCTTGACAGCCTTGACACCTTCTAGTACACTTTGCTAAACAAATAAATTATCATTCTTCAACGATGACAGCTAAAAAAACGGATAAACCAATACAAGGGGGCTCGAAAAAAACAAAACCGGATGCAAAACAAGGTGCAGACAATCCAAGGAGTCAGGCGATACAAATGGCGATCGAGCAAATCGAAAAGCAGTTTGGTAAAGGTTCGGTGATGCGACTGGGTAGCAGGGAAAAAGTGGACATAGACGTGATCCCGACAGGAGCGTTGTCGTTGGACATGGCATTGGGTATAGGTGGTGTACCGCGTGGACGTATCGTAGAGATATACGGCCCGGAATCATCCGGTAAGACTACATTGGCAATGCATATCATCGCTGAAGCCCAGAAAATGGGCGAAGAGGTTGCGTTTATCGACGCCGAGCATGCATTTGATCCCAAATATGCCAGCAAAATTGGCATAGATGTTAAAAACATGTATATCGCTCAGCCGGATTTCGGTGAACAAGCATTGGAGATACTCGAAACTTTGGTACGATCCGCTGGTTTTGCGGTAATAGTGGTTGACTCGGTAGCGGCGTTGACACCGCGGGCGGAGATCGAAGGTGAGATGGGTGACAGTCATATGGGGTTGCAGGCGCGGCTCATGTCGCAGGCATTGAGGAAAGTGACGGCTATAGCCCACAAAACAGGGACCACGGTGATTTTCTTGAATCAGTTGAGGATGAAAATCGGAGTGATGTTTGGCAATCCGGAAACTACGACTGGCGGTAACGCCCTGAAGTTCTACGCTTCTGTGCGTATGGATATACGGCAACGTGAGAAGATAGTGAAGGAAGGGGAGATCGTTGGACATATCAGACGGGTGAAGATTGTGAAAAATAAGTTGGCGCCACCATTTCGAGAGGCGACGTTCAGTATTGACTATCCTACGGGGATCAACAAAGAAAGTAGTATCATCGATGCGGGATTGTCAAAGGGAATACTACAAAAGGCCGGGTCGTGGATCAAGTATGGTGATAAACAAATTGCCCAGGGTGTGGAAGGAGCCGCTCGAGAATTGAAAGAAAACCCGAAATTGGCAAAAGAGATTGAGAAAAAAGTCCGTAGCACGTTGGAATAGAGTAAGTGTGCGTCGATTTGTGCTCGCAGGTAGGGTGTTGTAGCCACTGATATTTATGTAGTAGGGAATATATCGTCATGTAATGACGACCGTCAGCACGGGCAACGCCATTGTCAGCTGATCGGCTACTGTCGAAGGACGAAAGGTAATTATTGCAGATACCAGGTATCTGCAATGTTGGCTCTGTAGGTACAACCTATATGACAGTTCTGTTGTTGGCAACGGTCGGATAGATAGTTCGACGTGACTATCCTAGCTGAGCATATATACGATTTTGTGTGTTATGTGACGTATGCCAGGGAGGGGGCATGTACATTCTGTAGGTGTACCTGTATGTGGTACAGAATACCTGCCGAGGATGTGTATGACTTGAAGTCTGGACATATGGCCCTAGGGGTAGTGGTAAGGTTGCGTCTCCTGTTGCGGTCGGCAATGGGATATTGGCTCTAGTTGCGACCGGAATTAGAATGTAGGATGTAGGTAAACAACAACACAGTGTGATATCATTCAGCGTGTTTGTTTTGTATATAAACTGAAGACAAGGAAATATGTCCGGAAAAGATAAAGCTGATGGCAAGCCTCAGGAGACTGATTCAACAACAATTCAAAGTGCGAATCAAGCTCGCGAACGAGAGTGCGTGCATTGTTGTTGTCAACAAAAAGGGCGGTCTCGGGGTCTTGGTTGTATGATATGGACGCTCGTACTTCTGCTGATAATCGTACTACTGGCGTGCGGTGTGTTTTCGATCTCGACTATAGTTGCGTCGACGGACACGGGGAGTACGTTTACGACGAAGGAGGTCAGGAAAGGCGACGATAATGTAGTGGCAGTCGTCAATGTACATGGTTTGATCACTGAAAACGACACTGAAGGCCTATTCTCGGTATCGACAGCCAACTCCGACAGAGTGGTGGCGGAGTTGGAGGATGCGTACAACGATGACTCGGTCAAGGCGATAATCCTGAATATGGATACTCCCGGTGGTGAGGTTGTCGCCAGCGATATAATTTATCGTGAAGTGCTTAAAGTACGAGAGAGAAAACCGGTGGTAGCTTATGCTAGTCGTATGTCGGCCTCGGGCGGGTATTATATCGCCTCCGCCGCCGATAGATTCGTCGTTCATCCTGACGCTATGACCGGATCAATCGGGGTGATCTTGACATTGGCTGATTATCAAGGCTTGTACGATAAGCTGGGGATTAAGACTAAGGTGTTTAAGTCGGGAAAATTTAAAGATACCGCGGATATTTTTGAGGAACCAGCAAATACGGAGCATGAAAAGGTATTTGACGATCTTGTCATGGAAGCGTACGATGATTTTGTGCACGCCATAGTGCAAGGCAGAGGTATGTCGGATGCGCAAGTTCGCGAGCTGGGCGATGGGCGGATATATACGGGTAGGCAAGCCGTGGACAATGGTTTGGCTGATCAATTGGGTTATTATGAAGACAGCATCGCCGTAGCTGAAGATTTGGCGAGAATCACGGGATCTACAGTGCGAGAGTATACCACCGACAGTTTCTTATCCTCATTGACCGGTGCGTTGCGACCGGACGTGGTACCCGGAGCCGGGATGTCCGGAGGGCACGGTAGCGCGGGTATGTATTATTTGTTGGACCCGAGTTTGTAGATGAGCGGTATGCGTGAAGAGCTCGTCCGGAATATGTTCGTCAAAAACATAAAAGTAACGGATAAAGGTAATGTATTGGTAGATTTCGGGGACTTGACCGTATTGTTGCCGATGCACCTCTACGACAGTAAACGGATATCTGTCGGGGCGGAATTGTCGAATACATATATCATCGGTGTACTGTTGCAAGCCTTGAGACAGCGCTTGTACACCAAGGGGTATACTTATTTATCTCGATCGTTGAAACCCCGGCGAAGGTTGAAAGATGTCCTCCAAAAAGCGGTAAAGAGAGATAAAAACTATCCGGCATTGCTGAAATTGGTGTACAACGATGCTTCGTCGGCATCTACATTGACCGGGTTGGCTGAGGAGATGATAGAAACTGTGTGCGATCAACTTGAATCGGAAGGGTTATTGGATGACCTTCAATACGCGGAGAGTTTTATCGCGAGTCGCAGGTCTTCCAAGCCACGGAGTGTGTGGATGATCAAAAACGAATTATTTGCCAAAGGTATCGCAAAAGAAGATGCGGAAATGGCATGTGAGCGAATCGGACTTAAGGATGAAGATTTACTTAAATTGGCGTATGAAAAGTATATACGTACACACGGACGGGTTGATGCGATGAAGTTGATGAAGTATCTAAGCTCAAAAGGATTTAATTATTACGATATCAAAAGTTTTTTGGAAAAAGCGTAAAATACATAATCGGACCTGCAATGAGGATGAACAATTTAAATAAAGACAAATTATCGGCCACAGGACAAATTTGGGAAATCGCAGATGCTACGGTGGTTGACAAAGTGGACGACATTTACCCTGCGATACTGCGGGTACGCGACCTGGATCAGTCGGATATTGAAGTGAGTTTGCAAGATCTGGCCTTCGATGGACTGCACGGAGTCAAAGATGCGGCTGAGCAAATAGTGAGTGCAGTGCGTGAGAAGAAGAAAATTGTGGTATACGGGGATTACGATAGTGATGGTATATCCGCTTCCACCATCTTGTGGGAATTTTTGTATCGTGAATTGCCCGGATTGATGAGTTCCGATCCCCCGGATGTGGTACCGTTTATCCCAAACAGAGAGGGTGAGGGCTATGGCCTGTCCGATGAATCATTGGAGAGGTTGTATAAACGCTATGCGCCGGATATGATCATCACCGTGGATTGCGGTATACGTGACGGAGATGTGATCAAAAGATTCTCCAAACTGCACGGTGTGGATTTCATAGTCACGGATCACCATGCGATACCCGAAGATTTTGATACGAATCATGAACATACCGTAGTTCACCAGCTTTATCCGCAACAAGAGTACAAATACGGGGAGATCTGTGGGGCGACGGTGTCTTTTTTGCTCACGATGCAAATACGGCAATTACTTGAGCCTCAATGGGATATCTCACCATCAACTCCGGGACTGGATTTGGTCGCACTTGCGACTGTGACGGATATCATGCCTCTTGTCGGTATCAATAGAGCCTTGGTCAAAGCCGGGCTACGCCAGATCAAAGGCGGAACCCGACCCGGTCTTCGGTATTTGTTGGAGTACTCGGATATACAGCTATCTTCGGTGTCGGCCTATCATCTCGGTTATGTGATAGGCCCAAAAATCAACGCATCGGGCCGGATCGGTGATGCTATGGATGCGGTGAGACTTCTGAGCACTCGATCAGAGAAGACGGCGAAGGAATTGGCCGGAAGTCTGCATGAGCTCAACAAGACTCGACAGGAGTTGACCGAAGACTTGTATACGCAAGCGGAAAAACATCTTATCGGCACCGGTTCGTTGGAGGTTGACACAAGCGATAAAGACGCGAACAACAGAGCAGTGGCAAAGAAACCGGTATTGATGGTGGTATTGGATGACGCGCCGGAAGGTATATTGGGTTTGATAGCCGGTCGTCTGGAAGAAAAGTATCATAGACCGACCCTGGTGGCTACGAAAGTCGCAACCGGATACAAAGGTTCCGCGCGTTCAATCCCCGCCCTGCATATCACACAGGTGTTGGAAGACTTGAAGCAATACTTAGTCAAATTCGGTGGACACGCACAAGCAGCCGGCTTTACCGTCAAATTCGATAAATTGACGGAGTTCCAAGACGGGTTGGAATCTCTGATCTCCACAAGGCTCGATGAAAATGATCTTGTCAAAGTATTGCCTGTGGATTTGCGAATAAGTACGGGCGTATTGAGCTTGAAATTGGCAGATGTCTTGGAGTCTCTCGAACCGTTTGGGTACGGTATGCGGCAGCCTCGTTTTTTGCTGTCCGGTATACGTGTTGCAGATTTAAGTTTCGTAGGCAAAGAAAAACGGCACTTGAAAGTTGATGTGTTGGAGGTAGGTGGCATACCTCACGAGTTGATGGTATTCAGTTACGAGGACTATGGAATAAACTGGGAGATCGGCGATATGGTCGATGTCGTCGTGAAAGTGAGCCGCAATGAATGGAATGGACGCAGCGCACTGCAGACGATATTGGTAGATTGGCGTGAACATCAGGAATAATTGGTATGTGGCGTACTATGCGTGATATAATGCGCCGTGAAATAAATTTATCTGATCTGCGTAAAAATGGACTTTAATAAACGGATACTGACGGAGGAAACCCCGAACAGGGTGGGAGAAGAAGTTGTGTTAGCAGGTTGGGTAGATTCCATACGCGATCATGGTGGGCTTACTTTCATAGATCTGCGAGATTGGTCGGGGAAGATACAGATAGTGGTAGACCCCGATAAGGAAGATGCATTTCGGGTTGCGAAGACGCTTCGTAATGAGTACGTGGCGGGGATTGTGGGAACCGTACGTGAAAGGGCAAAAGACTTGGTCAATGACAAAGTGGAATTGGGGCATCTGGAAATCGTAGCGACCGAAGTAAGTTTGATCAACAGATCTAAACCGATCCCGTTTCCAATAGATGGGGATGGTCGAGAGATTGACGAAAATGTCCGTTTGAAGTATCGATATATTGATCTGAGGAGGGATCGTCTCAAAAGGATCATTCGACAGCGACAGGATTTCATATTGGCAATTCGCAAACATTTGATCTCGAAGAAGTTTACGGAGGTCATCACTCCTTTGTTGACCGTCACTTCGCCCGAAGGTGCGCGCGATTTTATAGTGCCTTCCAGGATACACAAGGGCAAAGCTTTTGTACTCCCGCAGGCACCCCAACAATATAAACAATTGTTGATGGCTGGAGGTGTGGATAAGTATTTTCAGATAGCTCCATGTGCCAGAGATGAGGATCCGCGAGCCGATAGACATGCCGGAGTCTTTTATCAGATCGACTTGGAAATGAGTTTCCCAACCATTGACAAACTTTTCGGTACGTGTGAAACATTGCTCGAAGATGTGTATAAGGTGGTAGCTCCATCAAAAAAGTTCAAGGAATATCCGTTCCCCAGGATCCCGTATCGAGAAGCTTTGGATAGATTTGGCACAGACAAACCGGATCTGAGATACGGGCTGGAGCTTCTGGATATTACCGAAATCGTCAAAGATCATACTGAATTTGGAGTATTCAATCAGGCCGAATCGGTCAAAGCTATAGTGGTACCACATCAATATGAATGGACGCGTAAAGAAATTGACTCAATGGAAGAACTTGCCAAGAAAGAGGGGGCCAAAGGGTTGGCATACATCAAATACGAAAATGGCAAACCGACAGGGGGAATCTCCAAGTTTATATCACCCGTCGAGGATAAACTTACGGATGCTTTTCGCAAGCATATAGAGAAGGTTGAGGAAACAGAGACTGATCTGCAGGCAGGTATTGTATTTTTTGTGGCGGATAAACCGGAGAAAGCGAATAAGGTTTTGGGCAAAGTAAGGATTCGATTGGCGGAGGTATTGGAATTGCAGGATCCCAACCTCATGGCATTTGCATGGATTCAAGAGTTCCCTTTTTATGAGATTAATGAAGATACAGGACGTTTGGACTTCGGGCACAACCCTTTTTCTATGCCGGTCGGCGGAGTGGAAGCTTTTGATGCGGAGGATCCGTTGACGATCATATCCGATCAGTACGACTTGGCTTTCAACGGGTACGAAGTTTTGTCCGGTTCGATCCGTAACCACGATCCCGAGGTGCTGGTCAGAGCGTTTGAGAGGGTTGGATACGACCGGGACGTAGTCAAACAGAAGTTTGGCGCATTGTACACGGCATTTCAGTACGGAGTGCCACCTCATGGCGGTTGGGCGATCGGGCTTGACCGTCTGTTTATGGAATTGATCAACGAACCGAATATTCGTGATGTCTATGCATTCCCCAAAAGCTCAAACGGTATGGATATCATGATGGGAGCGCCGAGCGTACCGGATGAGGAAGATCTCAAGGTCTTGGGTATCACATTGCCAAAGGTCAAACCAAAAAATTAGCCCAGAGTTTTATGTATGGTAAACCGTCGCTGCTCAATGTAGATTTGCGCCCCGAGCGTGGTATAGGTAGATCCGGCACAAACCCCACTACGGGCAAAGTTTCGCCCGGTCGAGGGATGAATGACAACAAGCGACGCGGTGCGGAATCGACTGGAGATGCCACAAAAACAAGGTCGTACATCGCTATGACCGGTAGGGCGAGTAAAGTGTTGTTTGCAGTGATGTTCGCAGTATCTTTCGTGATCGGTGCGGTGAGGTTTCATATGGTGCATCAACCAATCATATCGTCGAGTTTTGATATACCAGATACGGTCTTGGCAAAAAGTCCCGACCCTGGGGCCATATTGGAGGATGTCCCGGACCCGTCGGAGTTTATGGATCTGTCGGTCGCCGATTCCGTGGATGTGCCGGCGAAATCGTTTTTAATATATGACGTCAAGACCGGGCAAGTGTACGCGCGTAAACGGCAAGATGACAAATTGCCGATAGCTAGTTTGACGAAAATGATGACTGCTTTGGTCGTACTGGATGAGTATGCGGATGCGCCGGACGATGGGATTGAAATCAAAACGTCGTATAGGTATGACGTGGACAAAGATTGGGTGCTCGGACTGGAGGCAGGAGATAAAATAACGTTGGAAACGATGTTGGAAGCGATGTTGATCAGCTCATACAACGATGTTGCATTTGATTTTGCATTGAACGACCCAAATATCGATTACGTCGGCTTTGTGGACAAAATGAACGAAAAAGCGAAGGAGTTGGGTATGTACGATACGCATTTTACAAATCCCGCAGGTCTGGACAATGATGAAAATTACTCAACCGCAAACGACCTGCATATATTGGTGCGAAAGTTTTGGAGTGTAGACCGTTTGGCCGAAATTGTCGGCAAGTCTCATTCGGATATCGAATACACAAAAGCGGATGGGACAAGGGTGGAGAAGTCGTTGAAGTCGACGAATAAGATGTATACGGATCGATTTGTAAATTACGGTACCATAGGTGTCAAAACCGGGTATACGGAGGACGCAGGACAATGTTTTGCGGGGGCTTTTGCGTTGCCGTGGTTGCGTAGCGGTGTGGACGGTGCCCATGAACCTATCGTAGGTACGATCGTACTGGGGGCGGAAGACCGGTTTGAGGAGACAGCTGAATTGCTTGATGCGACCAAACACTAAGTCCGTCGATGAAATGGGCTTATTGCCTACGGTATAGTTCACCGACCGCCGGGTCGGAGCGAGGGGGTCAGTTTTTTTGCGTCGTCGTGGCGGGAGCCGTTTCCTCGACAGGGGCCGATATGATATCGTAGTTTATAGCCGGCAAGTAATACATAAACGAGCCCTTGTCCCCTGACGAAAATATCGCCTCGCCGGTCGCCACCCAGATCGGTTGCAGATATGGAGTATATTTTTTGGGTGTGAGGTATGATAAGTATATGTTTTGTACCAGGAAACTATCTACGGAAAGGGAACTTGGCGGACGTATGGTATCGGGGTCGGATTTCGGAGTCAGCGAGACCAGTGAACCGTAATCTTTCAGCATCGACACGACCTGTATAGAGGGGATTAATTCATATGTCCCGCAAGAGCTGTCTTCTATTTTCCAAGATGTGATATCTGCTCCGTATACATTGGGAAATGCGTTATCTTTCTTCCTTTTGTCTGTCGGCCCCACGTAAACGGAGACGATCGGATCGTTTGGGTTCTCCGACAACGTACGTGTCTCCAAAAGGTAATATTCCAGAGTCCTCCCGTCGCTATCTGTTACTGTTGAATCCTCCTTGATCGTGTAAAAGATACTTCCGCTACCCGTATCATGCATGATATCAAACATTTTCTTGTATGCATTGACTACCTTGTCGGATTTCTGTTTCCCGGGGTTTTTGATGGAAATAAAAGCCTTACGCCTGAAGAAGTCGACCCTGATCAAGTCCGCATCGCTTCGTGCCAAGGCCTCTGTAAAACCTCCGTCGGCCGTGATTGCCACGTATCGCGAAAGAGTGTTTTCGACGGAGTAAGCTCTATCTGTATTGGGGAGAGAATTGAGAAATGCCGCAGCTATGGATTTGGCCTCGGAATCAGACGGGAGTCGACCTTCGGAGGGCATCGCTTTCTCCTTGTCTTTGAAATCGGTTTTCAGATGGACATCCAGATTGCTTGCCCCCATGATGAGTTTACGTTTGAATGCTCGATCGGTCCACTCATAGACTGAGGAATTGCGCTTGCGTACTACGGTGTCCGGGTCAAAACCAATCGATTTGGCAAAAGCTTTGGCGGTGTTCAATGCGTTTAGAGATTGGGGCGTATCTATGAAGGCATAAACGTTGACGACACGTGGCAGAATCTCTATATCGCCCTTGACAGTGCTGAGCACGATCTCTGAATCCGGGTTGGAATTGAGGTTGGTTGTGTGAATATCAAGATGGGGCATTTCTTCCGGAGTTTTGGTGCAACGGAAATTGGCGTGTTCGTATTCTTGTTGCAGTGTAACTTTGTTTCCGGCCGAGATCAGGACCACCGTGACGATGATAAGCAAGACCAAAACGATGGCACCCAATACGGCGAATTTTCTTGTCCAATAAGAGGCTTCGGTCAATGTCATGAGAACATTGTATCTAATTTACCAGAAATACGCCAGTAGCCCATATTCGTGGTGAATAGAAGTCGGGTCCCAACCCCGACGTTGAGTATCCCGTCGCGATCGGAATTGGAATACAGCATTATCGTCCGTGTCAAAACACCATGATATAATCTTGCACGTAAATAACAATAATCAGTTTTCCTATGACAGACACCGACAAATACGTCTTGCGCTTCGCCCCAAGTCCGACCGGCAGACCTCATTTAGGTAATTTTCGCACGGCGATTTACAACCATCTGCTGATCGCTCGCCATGGCGGACGTCATATATTTCGGATCGAGGATACGGATCAGAATAAAAAGATCCAGCAAGGAAACGAGATTTTGAAAGAATTCGTGAATGAATTTGAGCTCAATATCACAGAGAGTGAAGATTTGGGTGGTGAGCACGGTCCTTATGTACAATCCGAGAGGTTGGATATATACAAAAAGTATGCGGAACAATTACTCGCCGAGGGACATGCTTATAGGTGTTTTTGTACCAAGGAGCGGTTGGCGGAGATGCGAGAGAAGCAGATGCAAGACAAGGAGAAGTTGGGTTACGATGGGCACTGCAGAAACCTCAGCGATGAAGAAGTCCAACAAAATCTCGCCAAGGGTCTGCCATATGTGATTCGCCTCAAGGTGGATAAAACGAAAAGTACCAAAATTCGCGACGAGGTGGTTGGGGACATTGTCATCCAAAACAACGAAGTTGATGATCAAATATTGCTTAAAAGCGACGGTTACCCAACATATTTCCTTGCCGTGGTGATAGATGACCATCTGATGGGTGTGACGCATATCATTCGTGGTCAGGATTGGATCTCGAGTGTGCCAAAGATAGTGATCCTATACGAAGCTCTGGGTTGGCAACCGCCCAAGTTTGTACACGTACCGTTGATTTTGGCCCCGACAGGCAAGGGAAAATTGAGTAAACGCCATGGTGCGATGCCGGCTTTTTTGTATTTGAGGAAGGGGTACCTGCGGGAAGCGATGTTCAATTATTTTGCAATGATAGGTTGGGCCCCGGAGGCGTCCGTGGCGCGGCAAGACGAGATATATACCATAGAAGAGCTGGCCTCTGTGTTCGATATTTCCGGCATCCAGAAATCTGGTGGCAGGTATGACGAGAATAAATTCAATCATATCAACTCTCAGCATATCCGGAGACTGGATCTGGATATCTTGGTTGATAGAGTATTCTTCTGGGCGCGAGAACACGTGTTGGCGGATCTGGTACAAGATTCCGCAGGATTGATGGACTGGGAAGTGGCCCTCAAAGCATCGGTGGGCAGGTATTTACCAATGTGGGAAGCTGACAGGGAAAAGTTTGGCAAGGCCCTATCGCTGATCAAAGAGAGGATTGACTTTTTGTCCGAGATCGTCGACAAACTTGCATACCTGTACGATGAAGTTATTGAATGGGAAATCGAGGATTGGGATATGAAGAAACACTCGTCGGCTGAACATGCCGATGCGTTGCGAGAGCTGTTGCCGGCATTGCGTGCCGTTGAAAAGGGCTTGTCGCATGACGTTTGGGAAAAAACGGTACGGGACACTGCCGACAGGTTGGGTTGGAAACATGGACAATTATTTATGAGCTTGCGTAGTGCTATCACCGGCACGACCAAGAGTCCGCCGTTATACGAGAGTATGGAAATCCTGGGTTGGGAAAATTCGTGGAAACGCATCGGGGAGGCAATCGACTGGCTGTCTGTGATATAATCCTTCAGGACGCTCGGGGATCGTCTAATGGTAGGACAACTGGTTCTGGACCAGTTAATCGAGGTTCAAATCCTCGTCCCCGATAAGACTTTTTGATATTATGCCTATCTACAAAATACCCGATCAACCAGAACTTGACTTGCGAATACTGCTTTTGGATCTCAACGGCACGTTGGCTATAGGTGGCAAACTGGTGGAC
>JALWDW010000017.1 GCA_027036675.1 Candidatus Dojkabacteria bacterium | reverse complement strand
TTAGTTGGGATTAAAAATGTTAGAAGTGGAATAGCACACGATCGATGAACAGAAGCGGATTATAAGAATATTCGCAACAAATATCTATTCCAAAAGCTGGTAGCAATAAATCAATATTGCATTATGACTGCGACTGGAATGAGTACAGATTTCATAAATGAAGTATTTAAAAGAAAAGTTTTCTAAATTATTTTACATTCTCTACCACAGTCCTCACCACTACCCACCCCACCTGCAACGGAAACAAAAACAATCCCATCAAGCATCCATAGTTCTTAAAACCACTATTTCTATAAATCCTTGCTCCTTTGCCGCTTTTGTAATACATACAATTTGCTTAATAATTTAGATCTAATTGAGGAAGTTCGAAAAGAACCCTGATAATATGTAACCACATTTGGTGCATTCAGTTTGAGATACGGTAACTTTATTTGCCAATCTCTCAGGGTTTTCTCATCAATCCACACCGGTCCCGGTTGGTGTTTAGTGTACACCGTTGTAAGGTCGAGTCTATAATGGTTGACACCATCCTGTGGTCCACGCCATACTATACGTACAAAACGAGATCTCGCATACTGAGTATTGCACCTGACCTTGCCGACGTTTTATACTACACACATACATGTACAGCAACATCAAACAACAAATTCTTACAAAGCTCTCCCTTCACAAAAGTCTTCGCTATTCAGAAATCAAGCCGAAGGAGACCGAAAACGACCTATTCAACTACCACCTGCAACATTTGGTCAGAATCGGCCTGGTGCAAAAAGAAAATGGACGATATTCACTATCGGAAACAGGTATCAAATACGTACATTCGGAACAAATGTTGGGAATCTTCCACCCAGTACCGGATGTTTTCAAGCTGACCGTACTCATGATCCTATTTGACCCGGCCAAATCAGCAGTCTTGGCTCAGAAACGCGGGCGTAAACCGCATTACGGCTCATGGGGGATTATCGGCGGTGTCGTACATCACGGCGAAAGCATAGTTAAGGCCGCATCTCGAGTATTCTCTGACGAGACAGGTTTGTCTGCCAAATTCCGTATAATCGGGATTATCAGAAACGTAAAAATTTATAAAAACGAACTTTTCAGCGATAGCATATTTTACATATGCGCATCAGATTCATTTACTGGGCAATTGAAAACCGAAACTGAGCACGGTGTTCACCGGTGGATCCCGATAACCCGTGCGATTGCCAACGAAGAAAACTCACCGCAAAGAATGTCTGGACTCGTTGATATTTTAAATGCGATCAAAGATGAAAACTCCATATTGATCGAATTTACACATCGAGACGAACGCACAAAACTTGTTTCCATATAATCCTGCCGAGCGGGCCCTCACTAGCCTGAGTCCGGCACGATGTGTACAATCGTACTACTGTCCGAGTATGACTAATATAAATTGACACATGATATGACACTGGAAGAAGCACTAGAGTATCTCAAAGACAAATATCCGGATAAAGAAATTATCGTCCAGAAACAAGGCAAATCAATCTACAAATTGATTGCGGATATAGAACCGACTCGGGACCACCCCGGATGGAGCGAAGTCGTATCATTCATATTCGATAGCGAACCGCATTATCACAAAAAAACCACCGAAGTCTACACTGTACTCAAAGGAGAGTTGGAATTGCATGTGGACGGTAAAGTCATTCAAATGGTAGAAGGCGACTCACATCTCATCCCACCGGGACAAATCCATTACGGTAAGTCAAAAGATCCAAAGAAAGGAGCCCTGATAGCGTGTAGAATGACGCCGGGGTGGAGCAGGGAGGATCATGTGACACATTCAGTACCGTGAAGACTTCACCGACAGGGTAGGAGAGTGTACCAACTAATACAAATCGTGCCAGGTCGTACCGTCGTACGCCTTCAACTTGTTGTCCGCGGTGTTGAAATAGATCGTGCCCGCGACAGGAGATGCCGGCGCCGTATTGCTTCGCGGTGCGTTTAGCAAGCTATTGACTGTCAAGCTGTTTACGTCGATCTCGTCCGCGTACAGATCCCACCTCAGGGCACTTGTACCAAGTCCCAACGTATCAGTAGTCTCAGGGGCGATTGTACCGTCAACTTGCAATTCGTAATCAGGTGATGTCGTACCGATACCTATATTACCATTATCATCTATCACCATACGGTTAACCATACCTGTCGTTCCATTTTCAGTTGTAGAGAAAAATATCCTCGTACCATGGGCGGTGGAGGACCAATCCTCCGTTGCATCCATCTGTATACCGGCTGAATACTCCACCATAGCTGTACCGTCGTATCCTCCGGCCATGATTCCCCCAATCGGTAAGGTATCAACGATAGCTGTTGGGGAGGAGTCAGAACCCCGAGCCCTATGGAGGTAAAGTCCGGCGGGCTGCCCTGAGTCGGCGTATACCGCCATTTCCAAAGACGCATCCGCGTTAGATGTACCATCCCCGGCCAGTGTCAGCTGATGACCAGGACTATCTGTCCCGATTCCCAGCCTATTATTGGTATCGTCCCAGTATAAGTTGGAATTATCTTGCATAACCATCCCGCCGGCACCTATAAACGGTATAGACCCCTGCGCAAGATCAACGATGCTCAATGTCTCACCGGTATTTAATACAACATCGTCGCCTGGCGTGGTAGGAGATAAATCCGTCCCACTACGCGTCCATGGCGACAACGACCCGCCACCCGCCGCCAATTGCAACCAACCCGTATCGGTGGCGTCCCCAGAGTGTTTAATATATATATCTCCATGGAAGTTGTCTATTGCAATATCTCCAACAGAGCCTGTTACATAATTTTCTGGATTATTGTCCACGTTAAAAACTTGCGTATCACCCGTGCTGTTTTCCAGTGTCAAGATTGCCTCGCCAACTTGACCGGATACGCTTGTCACATGCAAAGCACTATCAGGATCCAGATTACCGATACCCAATTCTCCTTCAGATGTCAAAACCATTTTCTCATCGGAACCCAGAGCACCTGCCCGAGTGGTTAAGAAAGTTAACCTTGTCGGTATACTGTTCGCAGCAGGTGTACCGTCAGTTTTCACTATAAAACCACCTGCCGATATGTATTGAGAGCCATCATAAGCGGCACCAGACATCTCTATAATCTCATCTCCAGACTGAATGATTGCGGGTGCAGACTCTGTACCCCTAGCTTTATCCATCGCAAAGCGCGCAGGCTCAACATCATCGCTGAACCTGTCGATATTTATCCCGGCCATCGTCGAGTTTGACTGCAACACATTGACGGTCGTGGACACATTACCGTAAAACAAAACGTCATGTGAGAAGTTTTCTGTGTTCAAACCTATATGGCCATTTTCATCTATTACCATTCTCTGAATGCCCACAGTATCAAATCTGATTTTGTCCTCATCACTAGCTTCTTCTACTTGAATTCCTGTGTCATGATCAGCATCCCAAAGTTTTTTGTTCAGACTGTCCACATACCCTTTGTCCACCAGCGAACGATCGGTATAATCTGCGGAATAATCGGCGGAATACTCCAGCCCTTTGCGACTGCCGGCATTCCTATAATCAGAGACATAAGCGTGCCCTGCATCACCCATACCTCCGGCGAGAGAAAATACCAGGAAGCCTTCCGCACCATAATCAAAGTCTTTGCCTGCGTGCGCTTCTACAAACAAAAGCCCACCATCGTCTTCAATAACCCCGGCGCCCATATCAGCCGTGACGTATCCATCTTTGGCAATCGATGTATCGACAACACCTTGCAACGTTTGTTTCCCATTTGTTATCGCCGCGTCCACATACCCTTTGTCCACCAGTGAACGATCGGTATAATTCGCCGAGTAATCGGCCAAATACACCGCCCCACGGTTGTGAATACCATCCTCGATGATAATGTCGTCGCTCACGGTCACACTGGCAAGATTGTTCGTCCCGTCATCATGATGAAAGCCAAGCCGGGTAGAACCGATGATCATATTTGACGCAGGACCGTTCCCCGCGGCAGCCGAATTGAACTCCATCTCATCCGGCAACATACTGAAGTAGCTATTGGCCCCGGCGGTGTCACTCATATCCAAATTGTACTCGCTATTGTCGCCCACAGCCATAAAGTCTAAAACTTTATCGTCAAATGTCACAGTCCTGTCCGTTACGACCGTACCGTCGTTGTTATATATATTGTTGGCACCTGTGGATATCGCATTGTCCACATACTCTTTGGTTGTCAATGAACTGCTCCCCCGCGCATTGATTTCAGCGATACTGAACTCTGGTGCCAATATGCTGCCATCAGTATAGACTTCAAATGCATTCATCCTATTTGATGCTCCCGTCCCTATACCAATCTCGTGTATTGTATCCGTAGCCGTACCGACATTGTAGATTCCGCCGGCATACTGGTACGCATTTTGTGCTACGGTAAGAAGCCCCTCGGCATGGGAAGCAATACCCGTAGCGCGCGTATTATTCCCTTCCGCATGAGAGCTATATCCGGACGCTACAGTTTGCTGACCTTCTGAATGCGATGCGTTGGCCAAAGCATGCGAACCGCGCCCCTCTGCGTGCGAACCTTCCCCATTGGCGAGGGTAGAGGTCCCTTCAGCCATTGCGAAATATGTCGAAGCGCGAGTATTGTAGCCCATCGCCACAGAATAATTTCCCTGCGCATCACCGCCGGAAGCGGCATTACCCGTACTGCGGATTGAATAAGTACCCGCCGTGCCAGGAACCCAGAAGCTACTCGTCGATACCAAGCTGTCCACATACCCTTTATCTACCAATGTCCTATCGACATACGTCGCCGATAAATCCGATGTATATCGAAACCCTTCGTTATCCGCAACAACCACGGGACGTAAGTCGCTGTACGAATTCCCGGCCACGAAATGTATCTCGTTGGAAGCGGAAGCCGTACCTATCACCAAATTTTTGTCTGTCAAGACTGCTCCGTTGTCCTGTAATTCAGGGATCCAAAAAGCCGCTCCATATTTGCCTATGTACATGTTGTTCGTGAAGTCGGCTCCGGAACCCTTTAATTCAATGATGGCCCCGGCCACGTTGCCGGTATCGTTGTTATTCACCACTTTGAACTGCGTATAACTGTTTGAATTTTCTTCCACGAAGATCTGCCGCACGCTATTGTCCTTTGGTTGTATTCTCTCCCCACCATTGACAATTTCCCACATCAGCTGCTTATCCACATATTGTTTGTCCACCAGAGACCGATCCGTGAAATTTGCCGAATAGTCCTTGTCGTATGTGGCGCCTCTGAAGGTCGTATCATCGGTTACAATGTCAAATTGATCAGTATTCACGATAACTCGCATCCTATCGTTTGCCGCTCCAGTACTGTTGGATGTCAATATTATCTCTCCGGTCGGGTCACCCTGGATGGAACTCTGAGCCAAGCTACCGGCATCTTGTGAATACAGCTGAAAAAATGTGGGCTCAATATCAAACCTACTCCTTGCATTCCCGTCGTCGGCAATGATAGCCGATGAATCATCACGTATGTCGTAATCAATCCAATTATTATGAAACCTAAGCAAATGCCCGCCGGCGTCAACGACACGATTGCCTGTCAATGTACCATCCGTATTGTATATGTTGCCCACGCTCGTAATCGTAGCCAATTCCACCCAACCCGTATTCCCGGTTCCGCTCTCTTTGACGAATACGTTGCCCGCCTCATCCAGGTACAAAGAACCGGCACCTGCGACGACTATATTCTCGGGCGAGCCGTTCCCCACATGTATCGATGTACTGACGGCATTGCTTGTATCTTCGAAGACAGCGAAGGCTGAATATTCGGATTCTTCCACAGTGATTGCACCGCTCTCTATATTTCCGGTAGTGATGATATTCCCTGCAAAATTTATATCCCCATTGCTATCGAGCACCAACACATCGTCCGCGCCATTGCCTGCGCTATGCCCTTCCAATTGTTGCGAATTGAATGCATACATATACGTGGCCAACGGCACCCTCGGTGTCATTTCACCATCCCACACGCCGTTTTGACCGACTTCAACGGAGAGGTAATAAGGTTCGGTAAACTCCAGCGAGGAAAATGGCTGATTTGGCGGAGTCATCACTGTACCGGAGCCTATGGCAACATTGAATATCCCCCCCGGTCTCACATTTATCCCTGCATGTTCGTCAGCATATAGCAGAGTACCGGCAGTGGGATCATCATAAATTCGCATACGGAAATCGTACGTACCGGTAAGAGGATTCCCACCAGAATCTTTCAATTTACCTTGGTAATTTATAAACTGCGGGACCTGCGCATTGGCGGTGGAGAGTAGGGGAGCGAATAAAGTAAAGATCGCCAAGGCAGATACGACACTCAGAATTCGGTATATATTGTATCTGCGAGGTAATTTTCTCATCTATTTTCTGACGACATCATCTATCCTACCTATACACACCTCAGATATCTATACACAGCATAGCATGTGTTACCAATCTATGTACAGGCTACGGTGCATATTGCCAACTATAGGTATCGCCATTACCGACTACAATTACCCTGCGTACATATCTTCGCACACCTTCACATGCACCGGACAGATAAAAAATCATGTCTGCGTCCATACTGGTACCGGCAGGATCGTATTTGCGATCTTCGAAGACGACATTTTCGATCTGGCACGGATTGGGAGAATCGACATGCAAAATACCGTCGAAATAGCGATTTTCAGAAGCCACAAAATCTTCCAAAGAAATTTTGTCCGCATATTCCGAAGTCAACAGATCGTATGCCGCACCAAATTTCCTGTACTTATAAAGCTCCCTCAACTTGATCAAAAATTGCTCCGCCGAGACATCGACATATATATTCAACGGCTTGTCATCAGTAATGGTAAACACCATATCGCCGTACAATCCGGCACCACTTACGGTCAATACCGCACCTTCTGGCACACCGGTAAATGCGAACGAGCCATCCTTATTTGTGACAACCTCGCGATTGTTCACGCGTACGATCATGCCAGCCATCGGCTTGCCATCCGCCACGTTCTTGATACTGCCATGTATATCAAACATTCGTCGGTCCGGACTATGCCCATATATACGAATACCTGTGATCAAGATGATCAGTCCAAGCAAAACAAAGCCCCCAATTATTGCGATACGTTTCATGCGCGCGTTACGCTTTCTTCGTCCTTTTCTTCTTTTTTTCATCTTTATATTTAAAATACCTCTTATATATATAACGGACAGCAACCCCACCGAGAGATAACAAAAGGAGCAGCCACCACAGATTTACTATATGAAACCAGCCCAATTCGCTTTCTTCGCTTTCCACCCCATCGACAACCACACCGGCAACGATCTTGTGATCTCCATGTCCAAACATATTTTTCAGATCAATCGACCAATTGCCATCTTGATCCACAGGCACCGAGAACGAGTATTTATCGTCATCGAATCTCAACCGCAACATCGCCCCCGCAGTCGCCGTACCATTCAGCTTAATCCTCCGCGCAAAAATTATTTTCCGCCAACCGTCAAAACGCACGTCATTGAATTCCGTTACCCGCACTTCGGTTACATACTTGTTGGCGATCTGTTTTCTTACTTTGTAATCTGTCGCACCATCCACCGAACGGGTATCTTTCGCCCCGGTGCACTTCTTTTCGACAAGCTCGTCACAACTTTCACATTTATCCTCAACGGGAGTATCACATTTTTCACAATCTTCGCATACCGGACATACGGGGCAGGTGTATGATTGCCTGACAAAAGCATACGTATCAGTCGTCATACAATTATGTGAAAAATCGCAAACATTTATCCCGATACCCACCGGATGATCGTATTGCCAACCATTGGCCGGAACGGGCAGATTGATCAGATAGTCTGACGAGTCACCGGTATATGTCGTGTCACCCACCGTATATCGGGTCCCATCAACGACGATTTCAAGTGTCGATATATCAACTCCTATACCGAGATCGTTGACATGAAACGTGATCGGATCGTTGGTATCAATGCCGGTATGCGCCGCTACATCCGGAATACGACGATCCACCCAAGGAGTCTTCGTATCCCGCGTCTTAAACCAGTAATTTTCATGCAACCAATTGTACGCGGGAGCGCCCCAAGCCGTAGCGCGGTCACGCGCGTCAATCTGTACAAACACCAACTCGTTCTCCTCAAATTCATGTACGGGATTTATCACTATATGATAATTGGTGCTATTACCCGTATACGCAAATGCGTTGGGGCCACCGGCCGTGTACACTACCCCGTTTACCGTGATAGAAACCGAGCTAATTTCCACTCCAGTCTCGTCATCTCTCAGATCAAAAGATATGTCGGTATCCGTACTTGCACTACCGGACGAACGGGCCGGAATATTATTCGTGGTGTATGGCGGATTTACATCAAACTCAGTATGGAATGTGTAGCTGTCCGTGGCGCTGTTGTGATCCGGTATGGGCGGTGTGCCGACGTTGGCCGCAAGATCTTCCGCGTATAGGTTGACATGTACATCATAATCGTAAGGGAAATCGTGGGTCGGATTTATCGTAACATCGCAATAGGGGACTACATCATAATTGCTCCTTGTACAACTGTAACTAAACCCGGGATCGCCGTAATGATACGAGATACCATCTATGGTGGCTGTGACGGAGGTAATATCGACACCGCTTTCGTCGTCGTTCACTCTGAAATACACATCACTGCCCACACTGACATTTGTGGCACCATGCCCGGGTTGCCAGTCGCTGAAATAAGGGTCCGTATTATCCTCAAGCAGAATATAATTACCGTTGGTGATGCCGTCCAGCATGTCTATCCCATTGATGTCGGATATATTTGAATCAGTCGTATTGCCGACACCGGTGAACTCATAGGTCATATCTGTGCCTGCAGGCGCGGTATTTACCACCAAGGCCCGTATCGTTCCAAACCAGCCCGTCCCACCACCTTGCAATACGCCACTTGTATTAGATGTGAAACCCGTCAATATGATCCTGTTGCCGTTGACACTGTTTGCGCCTACCGGGTAATTTGGATACAAATTGCCGGTAAAAATTTGAACCCCTCCATTGCCCGCATCGGCGTCCACAATCTGCAATTTCGTATCATCATAATCAACTATGAAATCAGCGGCCGTGGTGCCCTCGTCAGTTGTGATATTCGAGCGGATATTAAATTGCCGGCCGACATAGAAAATGCCAGAGGAGGGGGAAAAAGAATACTGACCGCTTGCCGCGTGTACCACCGAACGCAATACCGACGATCTACCGCCGACTCCAAATACGGTCATGAATATCGACATGCCGAAAAACAACGCCGTAAATGATAAAACAGAGATAATTCGTCTCTTCATTTCCTATTGACCCGTCAAATTTAAATTGGTAATCACCATGCCCAAGTCCAGTGAATTCACTTTGTCGTCTTGATTTAGGTCCGTGCGGTACGTCGATGTATTGAGATCGCGCAATGTCGTACCTATATCCAATGAATTTACTTTGTCGTCGCCAAACGTCAAATTCACGTCTCCTGCCAACATATATACGATACCCCCGCTGCCGTCATCACTCATATCCACAAGATTGTTGCCGGCCGACAAATTGACACTGGTCTTCAATAGCGACAAATGAGATAAACCTTTGACACGTATATCGTACACACCCGGCGAAATATTCGCAGGGATCGGTGTAACCCATCTACCGTCAGTATCGGTAGGGCCCACCGTATCTTCAAAAAGCACATTGTCGCTTCCCACAGGATTGATACGCAGCCTTATATCCGACAGATCCCAGTTTGGCGGGGCGTCACCGTTGGGCGGGTTCGCCACCCTTTTTTCTGGAGCTACTATGAATGTAAGCGACACGGCGCTGTCCGGGTATAAATAACCGTGATCCAGTTGATATGCACCACTTCCCGACGTACCCACCGCCACATCGCCGACTTGACTATCCACTTGGTAATGCGTGGAAGTTGACCTCTCACTACTATTCCCTTCGTTGTGCGGTTCCGTCTTGTAATTTGAACTTTCGATCGCCGACACATGGCCGAATCCCGACATAGCGATCAGTCCAGAGAGGGCCAATATGGCCATCCCGGAGAAAATATACTTGTTACCACGCATCTCGGTCCAATTGTTCACATCAACTTAAACCTCTTACGAACCGGTGGGGGATACCGGCTAAAATATATCATTACCCAAAATCACCACAGTGTCCGCTTGAGAAGCTATGCCGGCCGGGATCGAATCCGAATACTCGTATCCCAGATCGCTTGCCAACTTCTTTATTTGCTCGGTTTTCTTTCCGTCCGAGATGTCATAAACCACTGTCTTATCATACGTCGTATCTGCTTTGCCGCCATCAACCACTTGCCCGTTCGCAAGTTTGGCGATCCGATCCTTGACCGTATTGAATGCATCTCCACGATCCGTACCATCTATCACTTCGACTTGAAGACCTTGCGCGGTATTGTTTCGAGGTACGGTCACCACGGGTAGCACATTGACAATTATATTCTCCGACTCGCGGTATATGATCGCTTTGTTTGGGTATACCAGTATTTTATCGTCGTTACGCGCGTTTTTGTAGAATTCGGGGTTTTGTTTTTTCAGGGACTCCACGTCCACTATGGTTGCTATCGTAGGTTTTTCATCCGGCAGGATCATCAATTTCCCCAAAGCGTCGATAGTCGCTTGAGCGCGCTCCATTTGCAGTTTCTCGTATTGGGCTGGGTCGTTGAAACTTTCCAATCTTCTCTCCGCGTCTCTCCATTTGATATACGATAGTGCGGAGGCGCCTCCGAGGGCGACTACCAATAACGCAACCAGTACGATAAGGATCTTGCGTTTGCTCGGTTTGCCACGTGCCACGCGTCTTGTCGGTGCCGGCGTGTTGGGGCTACCGCCCATCGGCGAACTTTTGCGATGTTTGTTGCGAGAAGGTCGTATCTTTTTGGATTTTGCTCGGTACATATTTTTCAGGGTAAATAGTTTAAGCCTATCCATATCCTAGCACTTATTTCCCAGAATGAACAGTTTTTGGGATGTTGCATGAGGGCGGAATACGTTGTATAAAGGTGTTATAGGTGTATTTACGGAAGCTATTTCAGCACGCTTGCGATTGGGTGTTGTCTACGTAAATTTCGTTTGTCCCAAACTATGCTACGGTGTGAGTGTCGGTGGATTGCGTCGGAGGCATTAAAGTATACGATCCGCATAAAAGGACACCACTTCCTGACCACTACCTTCTTTTATCTGTCTCAAGATCCAATCCCCATCGGCTGGCATCAAATTTGAACAATTCATCAGCTATTTGTTGTCCTGTGTCAGTAAAAAAAGTGTTGGGATTTGTCAGCCATAATTTCGCTCGTTCATTCCCATGTGACGCAACCAATTCCTTCAAAACAATTATTTGTGCGATACGGTCTGCATCTTTTACAATCTTGGCCTCAAGTGTTTCTCTTTTGCTATATTCCTGATGCAACAGTATAATCTCTTTGAACGCAGTCTCTCCAAAAGCATCCTCTAGAGCTTCGTTTTCGAAATCTTTGACATACCGCTTATTTATCCAAGAAATATCCCCTGTCCTCGATTCAGCTACATCGTGCGTTATCGCCATTTTGAGAACTTTCTCCATATTTGCACCTTCCTTCTTAGCTATGAAATACGCCACCACAGAAACTAAATGGCTATGGCTTGCGATGTTATCAGAATCATCAATATGTCCTAATTGTTGTCTATGCGCACGCTGTATTCGGCGTAGAGATGAGATTTCGAATAGTAGATTTGCAATGTTTTGCATCAGTACCAGTTTTACAAATTCAATTTTTACCGTTTCTCGTCCTTACTTTTTTGACTGCCTTGGTTTTAGGTACCGTGTTCACCTGATCGTGCATTCTCCCTGTCAAAAGTATGTAACTCATCACCGCCACCGCAGCAATAAACGCAGTTCCCAACCCGACAGCCAGGCCAACAAAGAGAGGGGATCGATCCGTATCGGCGATATCATCGCGGGTTTCATCAACTTGCTCGCGATTCGCCCCGGTACCACTGGAGTTCTCACTTGTGCTGCCGCCGGTGGCATGCTCGCCGACATCTGGACTGCTATCGGACGATCCCTCAGCTTCGGTATCGGTAGCGGTACTATGATCCACAGTAAATTCCTTGTGCTCGGTTTCATAAACGGGCGTGTCCGTGTCATATGCTTGTATGAACCATTCGTAAGAGCCGTCTTCCAAATCGATCGAAGACTCGTACCGTGTCCAGTTCGCAGGAATCTCGTGTGAAAAAACTTCGGTCATTGTAGGCCCCGAACCTCGCTTGTTTACGATAATCTTCAGGTGTTGGCGATCAGGGTCGGGTGCGTGAGCACTCTGCCATGTGAAAATGTACGGTGGCGTTGTCAATGTCGCACCATCGGGGTCAAGTAAGTGGAATGAAAACTCGACCGCAGGCGAATCTTCTTCTCGCGGGGGTTCGCCCAAAGTAGCCGTATGGTAGGTCAAAATTATGCTTGGTTTGACATCCGGATCGGCGCTTTCCTTGGTATTGATGATAAATGACGAATGAGGTTGGGACGGCGCGACACATATGTACAGCCCGTTATTGTGCACAGTACCAGTCTGCCATGCTTCATATAATTTCGTAATATCCACAACCCTGTCACCACCTGCCTCGATATTGACATGCTTGTATACGGTATAGGCATAGTCCGTCAACCGAACAGGTGAATTGTCCCAAGAAATATCATCCTCATGCAGATATACGGATACGCTTGGGTCATTCACTCCTATTTGCAGTATCGCATCCTGCCCATGGAGATTGACGTTGACATGAAATTGCAACTCCGCTTTGTCCAATATGACTTCCGGTGGCAAAGTCGCATCCTCAAATCGTGCAAGATAACAGTTATAAGCAGACGGATCATTGTTTATAGCGGCGAACTGGTCATTGCCATGTGTATCATCGGGATGATTTTGAGATATGAATGTGTCGGCTACGACACCCAACTTCGTCTCCGCAGCCATGACGACACCCACAGGCATTGTCGACAAGACCAATGCGACGAATAGTGAAACGAACAGTGATGGGAATACAATCTTTTTCATACGAAAAACTTTATCAATTTAACGTAACGGTATATGATAGCACAAAATTGGATACCTCGTTTACCCCACAGGCAAAGCCTTTCCGCGAGAGTACTGATCCAGGTGCGTACTTTCCTATGATAATGGGGAAATTTCCTATCATTGCAAGTTCTACGCTCACGAGGCGTCGATTTGGACAACCACGAACACTGAATGCAGGAGGTGCTATACAGTAATATCCCATGACTACGGCTGATCCGCACAAGCTAAGTACTGGCGTAGGACGGATCGCTACGGTAGGTGTGGTAGTCACTAGCGATATACGTATGATATGTATCCTGCGCTCTGCGGTGTGCAAGAGGTGTGCAAGTACGGGGCTTTACGACCAAAGGGTGGGGCAGAAGGTTGGGCATGAACCCCGGGTTGCATCACCATATGCTATAATGAAATCGGTACTTCGGTACATACCGACAGATAATTAATATTATTCACGACATATCATGAGGTTAGATGTATCCAAGGCATTTACATATGTATTTGAAGACAAGAGGTGGTTGCAAAAGACCGCACCTTTGGTGATCGTTATATTCGCTTTCACGGCGGTCAGATTTGCGCTAAACCTCGGGATCAATATAAGCAGTTTTTCATCGGACGATCCGTCAGCCCCCATGATCGTCGCTTCCGGTTTATCATTCCTCTTGATCCTGGCGTATATTCCAGTACAAATATATATCTCGGGATACTCTGTCAGGATATCTCAACTTATCTACAAAAACAAAGACTCGGTAATGCCGGAACATACAAGTGATTACCCAAACATACTCAAATTAGGTATATTTGTACTTGTCGCCAATCTCGTATGGGGCATTGCATCATGGCTGGTGATAGGTCTTTTCGGCGGAATCGGAGTCGGTCTTTTCCTTATACTCAAGACCGTCTTGGACTTGTCGTGGGGAGTTTCACTCACGTTGGTGCTGATACCCGGCATCATCATCGGTATAGCGTTGCTATTACTTTCCTATGCCGTGCATATGGCGGTTTTGATGAATATCGCACGGACCGGCGACCTAGTGTCCGGATTCAGGGTGCCTGAACTCATCAATATAATTCGCACGGGCGCAGGAGATATACTAGTTCTTGCCTTAGTCCTTTTTGGTATAGCACTGGTCGCAGTGGTTGTCTTCGTACTCACAATTTGCCTATTCATTTTTGTCCAACCCGTGTTGCAGACCTATTTGATCCTGATAACTGCGCATCTGACGGGGCAAACTATGAGAAATATTTTCTCCAAGATGAATCTTGACGACGACACCCGCAATATGGAAATAGTGGAAAGGTAAACGCATCGCATAGCGGTGGTAATCCCGACCGAAACGAAAGTTCGCCACGCCTTGGCTTGTGCGATTCAATGCGTATTGCCACTGTGCACATTGATCATACGGGTGCCTATGATACAATACGCAGAACGATTCTATAAACTGACAAACAGTATCGATGGCAAAATCTGATGACCCAAAGGACTTGTTGACAAATCAAGGCGAAACCCAATCACCCGCTTCGGTAAATTCGCCAAAGTCTCCAGAGGGCAATGATGTGGAAGACGGGGACCTCAAAACCGAACACTCTCCGACAAACGCTGACGTGATACCCAAAACAAATTTCATCCCGGGTGTGATTTCCACGGTGCCTATCGTCACTGAAATGCAATCAAATTACCTGGATTACTCAATGTCGGTGATCGTATCGCGCGCCCTGCCTGACGTACGTGACGGCCTCAAACCGTCGCAGCGGCGTATCCTGGTCAGTATGCAAGACCTGAATTTGCATCCCAAATCGCACCATCGCAAATCAGCGAAAATAGTGGGGGATACATCAGGTAATTACCACCCGCACGGAGGGGAAAGTGTCTATCCGACGCTTGTCAAGATGGCCCAAGACTTCAGCCTGCGTTATCCGCTGATAGACGGGCAGGGTAACTTCGGTTCCATAGACGGGGACCCGCCCGCGGCCATGAGGTATACCGAGGCCAGGATGTCGCGTTATGCCAAATTGATGCTCGAGGATTTGGACAAAGGTACTGTCTTGTACAGGATGAATTACGACGGAACACGGCTTGAGCCTTACGTATTACCCACCAAATTCCCAAACCTGCTCACCAACGGAAGCGACGGGATCGCAGTAGGGATGGCGACCAAAATTCCTCCGCACAACCTTGAGGAACTCGTCCGGGCATTGCGGGCCATGATCAGCTCCGGCAACAATTCCGATACCCCGGCAACGTACAACGAACTGAGGCTTGCTCGTGAGAAACAAGAGAAAATCCCGCAAACATTACCTGCGAAACCGACAAACTTACTCGATAATTATCTCCACACCCAATCCGATACGTATGAAAAGGACAAAGAAGACCTCGCCACCAAGCTTGGGTTGGATGTCGAAACCGGTTTACCCGCACACACTTCATCTGACCTGCCGGCCACGCTCTACCCGCGATACACATCCGACCTGTCTTTGGAGCAGATCATGGAATACATACAGGGACCGGATTTCCCGACCGGAGGTACCATATACAACCGCCCCGAAGTCATGCAAGCATACGCCACCGGTAGGGGACGCATATTGATCCGCGCCAAAGCCAAAATCGTACAAGGCGATAAAAACCGCATGCATATCCTCGTCACCGAAATCCCATACCAGGTCAACAAATCGGTCCTTTTGACCAAGATCGCAAATTTGGTTCGCGACAAAAAAATTACCGGCATTTCCAACCTGCGAGACGAATCCAGCGAAGAAGAAGGGATCCGAATCGTCATCATCCTCAAAAAAGATGCTCAACCCAAGACCGTTTTGAACAAACTTTACAAATATACTCAAATGCAGTTGGTGTACAACGCCAATATGATTGCGTTGGTGGACGGGGAACCGATAGTACTGGGCCTGAAACGTATGCTAGAGCTTTTCTTGCAATTTAGGATGCAGATAATCATCAGACGTTATGAATACAACCTCGCTCAAGCGCGTTATCGCGGACATATCTTGGAGGGATTGCTCAAAGCTCTGGATATATTGGACGAGGTAATTGCAACCATCCGTGCATCCAAGACACAGGAGGTCGCCAAAGAAAACTTGATAAATAAATTCGATTTCACCCATGTACAAGCTCAAGCCATATTGGATATGCAATTGCGTCGATTGGCCGCGTTGGAAAGACAAAAATTGCAAAACGAATTCAAGGAAGTGGAATCGTCAATCAAAGAATACAACCGTGTTCTGGGTGACCAACACGAAATATTGATGGTCATTGACCGTGAATTGCAAGGGCTTGAAGAAAATTACACAGACGAAAGACGTACAAAAGTAGTCAAAGGTGCAGTAGGGGAATTTTCCGAAGAAGACCTGGTGCAAGCTGAAGAGACCTTCGTGACTATCAGCAGATCCGGATATATCAAAAGGGTCAAACCGTCCACATACAAACTGCAGAAACGAGGGGGGAAGGGGATCATCGGCGCCAAAACAAAAGAAGGTGACTTCATCGAACACGCGTTTTCATGCAACACGCACGATAATTTAATGATCTTCACAAACAAAGGGCGCGTATTTATGATCAAAGTCCATGAGGTGCCGGAAATGAGCCGAACCGCCAAGGGGACACCAATTGTCAACTTGATACAGATCGACCAAGACGAAGTGGTATCCAGCGTGCTTACGCGCAAAGTGTCGGGTGTCATGGGAGAGGACGAGATACAGGAAGGGCAGGATAAAAAAGAGGTCGTCAAACCGCGCAATCTTCAATACCTCTTCATGGGTACCAAGCACGGAACTATCAAGAAAACACCTCTATCTCAATTCGAAAAGATACGACAATCCGGGCTTAAGGCCATCGGGTTGGCAGACGGAGACGAATTGGTACGGGTCCGACCAACTACGGGCGAGGACGATATCATCGCCGTGACCAAGATGGGGCGCAGTATCCGGTTCAACGAAAAAGACGTACGAGCGATGGGTAGATCCGCCAAAGGGGTGCGAGGGATCAAATTTAAATTTGCCGATGACGACGTCATATCGTATGACGTCGTCCGAGCGGATGAACAACAATTGTTCATCTTGAGTGAATACGGATACGGCAAGATGACTAAATTGAGCGAGTACCCGTTGCAAAAGCGCGGGGGTTCAGGCGTCTACACATTCAAGGTAAGGCCAAAAACCGGTAACGTGAGTGTCGCCCGGATCATGGACCATCCTCACAAGGAGATCGTCGTTATTTCCGAAAAAGGCAACGTGATTCGCTCGACAGTGGAGGCGATACCTACATTGGGACGCCAAACTTCCGGAGTCAAGACCATGACATTGAAACCTGGGGACAAAGTCGCCGCCATGGCTATCCTGTGATAGGCGATGACGCCGGCATGCGTGGATTCAGCACCCAAGACATAGTAGCCACACGCCGATCAATAATCCCAACTCAGATTCGTCATATGCCTGATCCGACGCACGTCCATCTTCCAATCAAATTGCACACATACACAATCAACCCGCATCGGCAACTCTTGATAAAACCTTTCGTGGTAGGAAACGCAAGCCTGGAATACCCTTCGCAGTTTCTTGCCCGACAGGTTACCGACTATACGTTCCCAGGAGCCGGATTTCGACGACTTCACTTCGACATACACCATCAGATCACCTTTACGCATCAACAAATCAATCTCTAAATGGCCGACACGCATATTTCCGTCCACAAACTCGTAACCTCGTTTGACCAGGTACTCTTTCGCAACCAACTCACCGAGCAAACCGGTACTGCCATTGTCATCCCACGGGTTGTACAATACGCTGTCCATCGCCATTTACGCTCCCCACACTGTATTTGAACGAAACTGCAACGCCTCCAAGACATGCCTGTCCTCTATGAAAGCACTGCCCGTCGGCTCCAGATCGGCAACCGTGCGTGCGACTCTGAGGATGCGAAAATACGCCCTGGCGGAGAGGTCGAACTTGACCATAGCTTGACGTAGCAAGGCTTCCGCCGAGCTTCGCAGATTCATTTTGGATAGAAATGCGTTGTCCGATACGTCCCCGTTTACGATATCCGGACTTCTCAAACTCGCCATCGCCATGTTTACGCCCGCCGGGTCGGGGGTGGGCTGTTGCGTAGCTTCCGTATATCGAACCATTTGTCGCAACCTGGCACGTATGATATTGGCTCGCATAGTGGCGGATGATACCGGTCGACGAGCCGGATCGATTTTTGCAGACAAACTGTCATGAGGCACTGGTTTGACCAATACATGTAGGTCGATCCTGTCAAGTATCGGACCAGATAATCTGCTTTGGTATCGGTGAATTTGAGATGGAGAACACGTGCACTTGTGATTCGGATCACCCAAGTATCCGCAAGGGCATGGGTTGCTGGTGGCCAAAAGCATGAAACGCGCGGGGAAACGGTTTTTTTCCTTACTCCGTACAATCATGACCGAACCGTCTTCCATCGGCTGTCGCATTCCTTCCAGTACATTCCGACCAAATTCAGGAAATTCATCCAAAAAAAGCACCCCTCTATGCGCCATTGTAATATACCCGGGGCGCGGTATGGACCCACCACCCAACAAGCCCACGTTTGAAACCGAGTGATGTGGCATCATGAAGGGCGGGATGGCATCGATCAGGTATTGTGTGGAGTCCTGCGAAGATACACTGCGTATTTTGGCCACTTCGAGCGCTTGTTGCAATGTCAATGGAGGCAAGATGCCTTCCATCGCCTTGGCCAGCATGCTTTTGCCACTGCCCGGCGGACCGACCAAAAGAGTGTTGTGCCCGCCGGCCACGGCGATTTCCAAAGCGCGTTTGGCTTTTTCCTGGCCACGCACTGCAGCCATATCCACATACGTGGATATGGCTGCAGTGCTACCTTTTACGCTATCAACCGTGCTATCTACCACACAACCTCGAGTGCTACCTCTTGTGTCAGTTACAAAAGTACTTTTAGTACCATCCACGCCCTCTGATGATGTAACGGAGTAGGGGATACCATCCTTCAATAAGCTTCTAGATTGTTCGGACGAACCTTGTCGCTGACAAACAATTGGTTTTGCTAAAACACCTCTCCTTGCAACCCTCCTTATTCCTTTGATGCGCACCGCATTATCATCACCTTGTGCAAGACTGAGATAAGATTTGTACTTATCCAAATCCAACAGATCATCCAAGAACACTGGTCGTTTGTTCACATCTCGATGTACTGGCTGCATCCGCTTCTTCCCCGATAAATGATTAACCACGTCATGAACTGATCGTACTGGATAAATATCTACACCAGCAATCCATATAGCATCTAATTTCAACTCAAAAGGCACGAATACCTCATTCTTACCTGTTTGTATCGCCAATAGGACAGCCAACAAAACACCACGCACTGTCCGCAACGCCCCATCCAGCGACAACTCTCCGACAAACAAGGCATCATCTGGCACTTCAAATCCCATCTGCACAGCCAATATCGCCAATGCGATCGGCAAATCGTACAAAGCCCCTTCTTTCGGCAACGACGCTGGAGCTAGATTCACAGTCACTTTATACAAAGTTCGTAAATCTGGATACAGATTATTGATCACAGCTCGGACGCGTTCCCGACTTTCATATACAGCCTTGTCACCAAGGCCGACAATACTAAATTGTGGGATTTTCCTAAAAGCCACATCTACCTCTACCTGCACTGGTACAGCTTCAACACCCTTAAATGCTAAAGAATTAATTTTGACTAACATAATAGATATCCATTTTTTGATAAATATATCCACGCATTTCAAGATCACTTAGGATCTGCAAAAGTGTACTTGTACCCAACCCTGTCTTCACACTCATCGAAGTTAGATCGATGTTTCCAACTTCTATCAACAATTCCATACATCTGCGAAAATCGCCATGTAACCCTGATAAAATATCTCGTCGATACGCAATTTGCTCGTTCTGCTTCATCGCTTGAATGCCGTTTTGTACACAATCAGACCCATTAGCAACATTCTGCACAACTTCATGATTTGTCTTACCGGTCGTCACTCCACAACTTACGCGTCGAATTTCAAATCCTACATCAGCCAGATATTTCATAACATGCTTAACTGAACTTACCAAAATACCTCCTTCGTGCACCAATTGCACCATCCCTTCAGCAGTAGGAGAAGTTGGATCTACCGCCATTACAAAAACTGGCTTGCCCAGACGGAGCATTTCTCGTGCTGATTGCATCGTACCGCTTTTGACTCCAACTTCGACAACCAGCATGGCGACCGCTATTTGTGCTATCAATTTATTCCTGTACGCAAACGTCCATCGCCTAGCAGGATGCTCAAAAGGATACGGACTAATCAACACTGCTTTATTACCACTCACTCCGTCATTCAACTCCTTACCAAACCCCATTCCCAAACCTGCTGGTATGATTGCTGCCGTCACAGTTTCTCCTTCAACCAACCTCATAGCTTTCCTATGTGCCTCCATATCCACCCCCCGCGCACAACCTGAAATGACACCGAACCCCGACTCAACCAGACCAGCAACCAATTTTTGCGTCAAAACCCGACCTCTTTCAGATACATTCCTCGCCCCAACTACAGCAACGCCCCTAGTCATGTAATCACCCACCAAAGTTCCTAACACCTCCACATCGCCCCTCCATACAACATCATGCCCGACCCAACTACTTAGACAAGCAGCCGAACACACTCGCACATCGGCCTTTTGAACTTGCATTACGCCTAAAATTATTTTAGTCCGTATCCTGAAATTGATATTACACTATCGAAATGAAATATCCCTGAAATTGAGATGAAATATTTATTAAACGACAACAGGTGGGGGATGGGATGGGTTCAAAAAGGTTTTTCCGTGATCTCAGTGTATGCATACAAATACGATTGAATATTACCGTATAAGAATATCAATCGAGGTCCTTGTTTTACAGTCACAAACGGCAATCTTACCGTACCTTTTATCCTGTCGTAGTACTCCAAAATACCAGCGCCATAAGGTCCGTACCTCAACTCATTATGCTTCCCATTGGTCTTACCAGGATGAATATAATGAACGCCAACATTTGACTCACCAAGCTCAGACAACCTCGCAGGTAGATGAGTTACATCTACATACCGCGGAAAAGATAGACTTCCAGGTTCCCATGAGCGAACCTTCTCTTCGATAATCCGCTGAACGCGACTAAGTATTTCATCCGAAGGCAAACGCATTTCAACAGAATTCCCATTCATAAATTGTCCTACATCATAGGACTCATATACACGTACTGGACGCCCAACTGGTTGTTGATATTGTCCCCATCCGGTTAATTGTAATGAGTTTTCGATACCAAAAGCCAATCTCGCCAATCCTGGTGGCAGATCCTTTTGCTTGATTTTGTATATCTTGCCAGCACAATGTTGATAACCCGCTCCTAAAAACTTCCACAAAGCAAAGTTAGTCTGGAATAATGCAGCCAACTTGCCTGTGAGGGGTCCTTCTTCATACAGCCATGCATCAAACAACGCATTTAATGCGCCCATGTTTATTTCATACTTCTTATCCGATTCGCTTAGTAATAACTCTTCGAAAGCAAGCACACGAAATAACAATGGTGCCATAAGTTGGACATACTCCGTAATTGCAAATGATTTCGTATTCGTAGCAGATTTAGTGACCTCACTTTGCTTAATAAATTCTAATAAACCTGCCTGAACTACTGTTTCTTCGTTAAGTGGGACAAAACCGGATGTCTTCTCAATTACCTCACCGAGACGTAAGTGCACATACGCCGTTGGATCTAACTGTTGTTCTATTTCACTAGACATGTTATCTATGTCGTTGATTTAATTCTTTACAAAACCATACATTTTCGTCATCTGTACACATCATAGTTATCTCTTTTATGTGAAGCAATAAGTAAAACGATTATGTATAACATACCCTAGATTATATACTATATATAATTATAGAGGCAAATTATGAAATTCCGGTCACTTGATCTGTTAGTGAAGCCGTGTTCCATATTTGTCAGAACTTAAGACATTTATGAAGCCTCTCCCACGACCTTACGGTCGGAGTATCGGCTAAACAAACCTCGTTTGTCCCGAATTTCTTAAAAGTTGTCATGAATTGCTAACAAAAATGACTTGATACTCTATTCGCTACATAGTGCAACTTTCGCTACAAATTGTACATTACGCGTGTAAATGGGCACATTGTTTTGTCTGAGCACCCACGTCATGACCGTTCTGACTATCTGAGAACTACTTCATACCCGATCGACCTTACCGGTCTGGGAATTACGCCGAAGGCATTAAACATGGTATCAATGATAGAATAGAAGTGATAACAACCCCATCATAGCAACACATTTCGATTGGGCATGTATGTAAGATACATCCAACCCTACACCTGTCTCATAGTATTTGCTTTTTACCATTATTTGATATATAATTCTAAGGAAAGTGTAACCTATTTAATATTACACATTACTGATATGAAATACTTAAATAAAAAGACCTTATTCAAATTAGGAGCATATGCTTTGTTAGCTATCGTTTTACCTGTAATATCATATTCTGTGATGCAAGCATTTCTGACTCCTGCAGAGATTTCGGACTTTAATTCTCGACAAGCAGATTCAGTACAGGCGGTTGCACGAGTAGATTTGAGGGGAAATACATTAAAATGTAAAACACCTTCTTCTGGAGACGAAAAAGAAGCTATCATACAAGTAACAGCACAAGAAATTGGCAATCCAGACTGTAAAGATCCAGAAGCTAATGTTCCATACAGTTCTACCAGTGTTGCTGACTACGGCATTACATATACAATTACAAACGTTTCAGATCATAAAATAGAAATGGATCTACTCCAAGCTGGTTTTCATTGTCCCGAGCCTTATGGATACACTGATGAACAATACAATTATCATTATATTTGTGGTGCAAAACACGGGGAAGCACCTGAAAATTGGAGATTGCGAAACCCTCTAACTGACATCTCCTTGCTTCCGGGCAAGACAATTACTTTGACTAATACCATACAATACAACAGTAAAGATACAAATTACGCCGAAGCTTGTGGTTCATATCAGATAGATATCACATTATCTTCGTTAACTATATACGATACTAATCCCGACCGCTCTTATACATACGTTGTCGACCCCAAGGATGAAAGTGAAATGGGTCTGACCGACAATTATGGTGGATGTGAGGGTTTCGGTAATACATGGACACCGATTGCTGTAGGTTTATGCCATACAGGTGTTCAGTGTGAAAACGCTCCGGTTTGCGGAAACGGTGAATTAGAAGGCAATGAGCAATGTGAAACAGGAGATCCAAATTACCCGGCGGATGATTGTTCCATCACTTCAGGCAATAGCTGTCAGTATTGTGACATAAGCGGTGGCACATGTATCATCAAAACCAAAGAGAAAGCGGCTCCAGTCTGTGGCGATGGTAAGAAAGAAGGCAATGAAGCATGCGATGACGGTAACACAATTAACGGAGACGGTTGTGATTCTCAATGTCACAAGGAATATTGCGGAGACAATATAACACAAAAAAGGTTAGGTGAAGAATGCGATGATGGTAATCGTAATAACAATGATAGTTGTACAAATTCATGTCAACCTGCCAGATGCGGAGATGGTTACAAACAACCTGGTGAAGCATGTGATGATGGCAACAACGATAATGACGACAGCTGTACCAATACATGCGCACTCCCCACTTGCGGAGATGGTATAAAACAAAATGGTGAAGAATGCGATGACGGTAATCAGAATAACAATGACAGTTGTACCAACACTTGCTTGCTTGCCCAATGTGGAGATGGCTACAAGCAACCTGGTGAAGCCTGCGACGATGGTAACACCGAGAACAACGATGGTTGTAGCTCAACGTGTCAATTGGAATCTTGTGGGGACGGAGTCAAGCAAACGAGCGAAGCTTGCGACGACGGAGCTAACAATGGTAAGGTCTGCACAATAAACGGCGTCGGTTCATGCTCATACTGTACATCTTCGTGTACGATCCAAACCAGAGAAGTAAAAGGTACTACCCACACACCTGTCGATACGGGTTTGGGAGAGGTCTTGCGTATTGCTGGTGGTGGACTAATGCTAGCCGTATCATTACTGACCTTGTCTTACGCCGTGTCGCTGAAGATGATCGTCGGGAAACGGCACTAAGAACTGCGAGCTAAACTCCCCCACACCCACTGTATGTAAAGTGGGGGGGGGAGGAGGTATCAGTATTATCTTGAAGAAAACATTCTACGTATAGAACGATCATGGGCTTCAAAACGTTTCGTTCTATACAGATCTACAATCTCCAACGGAACTTTATACTGTTGCATCATTTGATATACTTGGTCTCCATCATAGTTGACTGCCGCCGAGTCGGCATTCTCAAGTAACCTTAACAATTGTTCAAAGTTCGTAGTATCATTTAACCCTGCACTTATCAAATTTTTCACCTCTCGTAGGATTGCCTCCCCAATACCACGATCTATTTGAGTTGCCATATGCTTTACAGTGTCCTCAAGTGACATTGGGTCTGGTTCACTATTTTGTAACTCCGATAGATCCACAATAAACTTTAGTGCGGCTCGTATAGCATGTGCATCACCTTCCTTCACTAGCTTATTCACCACTGTGTCGATCGCACGCCATGTGAAACGCGACTCAATATCTCTGGCATGGTTGGCGGCCAATAAGTCTTCTTCTCTAAGCTTACGCACGACAGTCGCCAGACGTCGCAAATCACGCCCACTCTCTACGCTTTGCTCTTTTACTTCATTAAATAACATAGTGGCCACTTTCTCCTTTACTTTTTCCTGACCACACAATTGTATCAATCCTGACTCGTGCAATATTCTGTTAACTTCATCTAGACGGGCCGTCCCATGTGTCGGTTCATCTCCAGGAGCGAAACCGTCGAATTGATCGGCGGTCGGCAGTCCTTTCAATAATTGATCCGCAACAAACTCCGTTAGATTTCTTCTGAAGATGATCATTTTCTCCAACTCACTTGACGGCACTGTGCGCTGGAGGTTTACTACTGCATCTCTAAGTTCGTTATGGGACTCTGCGAACATACGTTTGAGTTCGCTGATAAGGTTGAACCTTATACGGAGTGACAGTCCATCCATGTCGAGGTAATTGAGTTCCGCCAAACTTTTTGCCACTCTATCTAATTCCTGCATCCTAGACTCACCCCCGTTTATAATCGCCTCGCCTATATATCTGCCAAATACATCTGATATTGTCTTTACTGTCTCTTCGTCAATCTTTTCAGCGTCTTCCTCCAACACTCCGGATTCAATGACACCCCGCATTTTTTGCGGTATGCGCATTAATTCGTTCATATCTCCATCACCGAGCATCTTGTCAATCATTTGCACGACCGCTGTGCGTACTTGCTGATTGGATACATCTTGTCGGCTGTATTCCTGGATATTTGTCCAACCGGCAACCATATAGTTAAGCACTACCTGCCGCGCTTGGGTTACTTTGCCTGCGCGCAGTAAGTCAGCTACGTCGTCATTTAACTGAGACGCTACACGACTACTTATCAGTTCCTTTGTATCATCATCAAACAAGACTTCCTGCATATTGGAAAACACTTCCGCTGCTTGTTTAAGATCCCCTTCTTTAATACGGGAAAGCACGAAACTTGCGGTTCTCCTGCGCAGTCCCCGACGTATTGATTGCTCTTGTTCATCACTTATGTACATTCGGGTTTCGACCGCATCCAACATTTCCTGTGCCGCCGGATAATCACCACCTTCGATACGTCTGAATATCGCAGATTGTGTTGTTTTGAGAAGATCGTCAAATAATTCCCGTTCCTGAGCCTCTGTCAATATACTCCCCATTTGATCGGTAAACTCACGAACAAACGATACCGCCACCGCCAAAGTATCCGCATTAGCATCTTCCTGAGTCATAATGGAATATAACTTGCTGACACCACGGGCATGTATTTCCGAACCTACTTTCCTTTTGACAGCCTGGTCCACAATCCTTAAACCGCTTGCTATATTCGGTCCATAGACGATGTCGTTCGTCAAGTAGTGTCTGAGGTTTCGCAATGTCCTCTTGTAGCCGTCGGGATCCAACATGTTAATTCGTTGCATTTCCCGCCGCACATTCCTCGTAATAACATCGGTAATACTACTACGCAACGTACCTATTGTTTTTTCATTGATCATATCCAGGTTCACATAACGGCGAACTGCATCGCCAGCTTGTGATGCCTTATCTACAGAAAAATATGTTGCAATTTCATTTGCCGCCCTGGTCATTATTACACCCCGCAAATTGTCCACTAGCTCGGGTTCTATGGCATCATGTTCCGCGCCATATTGCACCAAGCGTGCCGCTTGAGCCGGAAGGTGCTTCAACTCGTCAACCATACCGGCTAGCCTGCGTTCGTCGATCGCTCCATCTTCACCACCTTCTCCTGCATATTCAATCTTAGCAAAATATACACCCAGACTTTTATTAATAGCCTCCGAGATTCTTCGTTGAGAATCACCCTCTAAGATACGGTCATATCCACCGACGCTGTGCGCATACGAGCTGAATGCAGGAGAGTTCTCATCCGTGAGATCCCACAAACTTAATACATCACGCAAAGCGCTGTCTACTGTAGAGGGGTCCTGAGCATCTGTCATTCGTTGCGATAAGCTCTCTGCGTAATTCGCGATATTCTCCAGTGTCCACTGCTCCTGTTCGACTGGTTCGAATAATTTTCGTCCCATTTCTTATCAGGTTGTTAATATTAAATATAGTATGAAACAATAGACTTGTTTGCATCACCTAAAACTACTCTACATTATGGTTTCACGCCTGTCAATCACTCATGGTGCGGGTGACCGGGTGGTAGCACATCACTATTGCCCCAACCCACAAAAAATGCTATAATGTCCTATAGCCCCATGGCATTGAAAAACAACATCTTGAAAATTATACAAAACCCGCAGATATCCAGCATAATGGATAAACAGGTGGACGCGTATATCGACCAAAACATCCAACTCGTCTCCGACTACAAACAAGTGTTGCAAGAGATGCAGGATGTAGTAGGGGAGCGAGCAAATATTGGTGAGCTTATCACCGTAGGTTTACGAACTCTGCTCACGGCAAAATTGCATATGGATATAGCTGAAGTATTCACTCAGCACGATTACGATAAGCTTTCTCCACTGCTACAAAACGACAAGCTCTCACCAAGACAGAAATTCTTACTCATCCACGAAGTTTACAGAGCAAAAACAGGACGCACTTTTGACAGTTTCCTTGCCGCGCAATACCGGCAAGCAATGCAAGATATCATCACACAATACCGCAACCTGCATGCCATGATCCAAGATGTGGCGGATTTGCCCGACGGATTGGTGCAAGTCCTACGCATACTGGTGGACAAGAATTATAAGGACGATATCAGACTGCTGATCGATCAATACCACGCGATCGCCCATGGGCGCAATACCAAACAAGATGCGACAGATCCGCTGTTTTTGCCTCTGGACGTATATGATATCATCAAATCCGCCATGGTAGACGGTGAGTACAAGCACGCTATGCAGATGGTGATGTCATTACCTCAGTTTCAATACCTTTAAACTCACGAAATACCAGTATCATGTCTATCATATCAAGCTTCCAAGAAGGATATAGAAGAGCTTACAACGACATCGATGGATCACCTGTAGAGGCAGGTCCGGAGATAAACAACCAACTCCCAGCCTTCGCGGATTCGTGGCAAGAGACTATGGAAAGTCTCCAGCCTGTCAATCCCGACAAAGTCGAACAGATGCAAGCCTATATAGATACTGTCGCAGCTATCATAACCAATTTGGAGCAGGAACTCGCCACAGCCAAAGCGTATCTGCCTGACGATGCTCTCAAAGATCTTATCGGTGATACTGCATTTAATCAGCTCGCTGATGGCGACGCGAAAAACGAAGTCCGCGCACAAGTGCTCGCAGGTAAGGTCATGGAATTGCTTGTAGATCCTTCCGACCCTGCCAACCCCCTAAATGACGATGCTCTCAAGTACTTCAGTGGTAACTTTAATCCGACTACTGCCACAGCTGGCACTAAAGAGGTGCATAAAAAGTTCCTGGAGAAGCTGGGACGGAGTGAAACCGATGTCAATTTTAGTAACTTGGGGACTTCCGGGTCCCCCGATAAGCCTAAATTTGTGCAAACTGATACCACACCCGACCCATGGGACGGTAAAGTCACTGCGGATCAGCTCAAAGGCGCCGCCGATCTGCAATCCAAGATCCAAGATCCGACAGCATCGGCAGACATATTCCCCAACAATGCCATTCGCTTTAATTTGTTTACTGATTTTACAGCCATCGGGCCATCCCCAAGTGACGACGAAAAAGTTCGCCGACACCTCGCGGTGGTGCATACCGCGCGTAAACTGGCATTGATCGACGCGGTACAAGATCCTGACAGTCAAATACTACCGCCTGACAGGCCCGAAAATGAATCCGTGGCACAGATGTACGACATATTGGAGCCGTTGGCATTGGATCGACAACTACCGCAACCGGCAGTAGCCAAGCAAATACATGACGAATACAAGGCAGCGATCGACGCAGAAATAAGAGCCTCAGGATTCAATCCCTCTAGGCTCGGAGACGACTACAATTCTATTTTCACTCTTATCAAGAACACATTGGAGTCCAACGATTCTTCAACAGACAGTATCATCCAAGCATACACTGCATTATCCATGCATCCTGAAGTTCCGCAACCGGTCAGGAACCTTGCCGATGCAGCATACAAAGCCCTCTTGGTTCACAGGCTTCGATCTCTGGAGGGTGGTGAAGAATTGGCACAGGCATTGCAAACAAACAATTTACGCACTTTGGATCTTCACATCCCGGCCCATATGGCATTGGCTCAGTATATAACATTTGTTGAGTTCAATCAAAATGCTATAAAGCAGGTTAGTTCGAGCTCGTCGTACAATAAAGCCGATAAGGAGAAACTAATTACAAAACGCCTCGCGGCTATCGTATCAGACGAAAAAGCACTACCCGAAACCCAAGAATCAATCTTGACAGACATTGACAATGTCCTTGGTGAATATATCACCGACGATAACGCACACAGGGCCGTCGCCAAGCTTATCGCCGGGGCCAACCGCACGTTCCTAACAGATGAAGTTTTGACGGACCACGGTGAAGATGTCTTCGCAACCATATTTAGGAAAACACTTCAACGGGTCAAAGGTATGTTGCCGTTTATGTTGGCAATGCAGGGTGCCGGGCTGCTGGGGTTGGGTCTTGGTACCGGAGGTATCCCGATCGTCCCAGGTTTATTAGCTTTCGTTGTCGTTGGCGGTGTTGTACGTGTCATTCGAGATCCCGAACAAAAATTCTTTTCTACCGACGGGCTTCAAGAAGCGTTCTTGCGTCCTTTTACCAGAATGCTATCCGGGGTCGGTCACGGTCTCAAGACCCTTTTTTCACCAAATACATCGTTTGCCGAAAAACGAGATGTACTGACTGGTATGTTGTTCACAGCCACTCCGGGGGCCTTGGCAATCTTCGGTATAATGTCTCCCGGAGTTGCAGTCGCCGCTTCGATCGCAGGTGGTATCGTCACCGAAACATATATCGAAAAACAACTGGGTTCCAAGGCCGATGCGGCACGCGCCAAGCTGGCCTCGCAATTGGTTGAAGCTGCAACGTACATAAATGACATTTCGGAAATCCCATACATGGACGAGGATGGACAGCCACAAACTGCAAGAGACGTGAATACACAGTCAATTGCGAATATGATGAATGGTCTGTTGCAGGAAATGATGGCAACCGAAGATAAGAAAGATAAGAAAGATGAGAAAGATGATAGAGTTGATAGAGTTGATAGTAGGCTTCTTATATCACGTATTCAACAGAGACTGCGCAACCTTAAAGACGAGATCGACAAAGCCTCTACAGATCGCGAAAGGGAACAAAAGCGTATACAGTATCGTCAATATGCGATTATGGAGTCAATTCTTCATGGATTATACGACGAGAATAATGGCAGATTGGCAAAAGTCGCGGATTCACTGAATGAGCTATATAAATACACAAATAAAGGGGTCAACATGATGGCTGGAGTAATCTTGGGGACATTTATGACATCTCTTGTATCCCTCACACATCGCAAACAAGCCGACACAGATCATTCCAAGTCTGGGAAGACAGCCCATCCCACCAATCAACCTCTACCCAACGATGTGTCTGATAGCACGGTTACAACCAGTGTAAACACGACTTCGCCCAACCATCCGATACAACAAGCTTTGGATCAAGGTTCTTTCCGTATGCCACCGGAGTGGATCAACTGGGCAAAACAGCATGGGTGGCGTTCCGCATCGCCACATGCCAATATCTTTGTGAACCACCAGGGTGGCAATTGGGGAGATTTCCAAGGGCAGGCCCTGCGCTTGATGCAACATACCGGTATCACACCGCAACAATTTAATTCACAGCAAGGTGCGCATATGTTCAATGTGCTTACTAGTCTTATAGCCGACGGACAGCATGTAGACGCTTCCTATACGCAAGGCCTGTATGAAAGCTTGTTCGTGTAACAACGCACGTGCATCGCGCCGATGCGTAGAGTCCTATATCTTCTTTAATCATACCCAAGTCGGATGCGAGCCAGTACGACATTACATTCCGTACCACAACCCCTATATTCTAATTCCGATCGCAACAAGTCGGGGTTGAACCCCAGGCTTAAACCCCAGCCTTGACAAAGGAACCTTATCACCATGGGAATAACCGACCAGAAAATCTTGCGGTTAATATTATTTTAATCGAAATTTAACGGCCAACTTACGTTGTCGTATAGGCGTTTACGGATACCCGTCGCTCTGGAGCGCGCATTCCGGGGGCTCTGCACGTTCCTTGTAACCATGGTGTTTATCGATACTTTGTAGTTGCAATAGGTAGTACGATGTACTTAAACGTGCGCACGTAGCGGGTTGATGTATTGTCTTTCGGGGTTTGGGAAAATACCCCCAAGTAAGCGTCTTCTCCGTACCTGATGTGTAGTGTGTACTGTAGTCACGCGATATTTGTATATGTCGTATACGCTCTGTTTTGTGTATGTGACCGGGTCGAATCCTTGCCCACTAACTGTGTCGCAACAGCGTTTCCATCCAATCAGTGGGTATGAAGACCGGGTCCTAACCCCGACGTCGAATACCCTATTGCAATCGAAAGCAAATTTGCGCACTTGTAAACACCCCTTAGTATTTGGTATATTTGACAAGCGTACAAGATAATTAAACTCATCATATATTGAAATGCCTGACGCAGAAGGCGTAGAAAATCCAATCGAACCCCCCATGGAAAGTGTTCTGCCAACGAGCTTTGAGCCAGCAAGCATTATCCGAGCACAACTCCAGGACGCGAAACCAGCACATGAGATGGTCGAGCAAGCAATTCCGGCTAGTCCTCCGGAGGGCGAGTCACACTGGGAGCACTGCCTGAAAGGGAGTACCTTCTATGTCGAGGCAGTGCTCTCCGCATCTCTGGAAGGGCCTGTAACTTGTAATCATCCAACTGCGGAAGCGGGGTATGAGACACCTGTTCAATTACCTCAGATACACCATCCAACCTTGGTCGACATAGGCACAACGGTAATTGACTCGCATAATGCTGACATAATTGCATCTCTCAGACCCACGACAACATTACCAGCTGAAACACATGTCAAGAGTAGCCTCGAAAATGAAGAGGATGCTCTGAAAGAGATGGCTGATAATATAGCCGACATGCGGGCGGCTGGATTGGTGGACGGTCTGAGCGCCGCAGAAAATATCAAAACCGCATCTGATTTGCAAACGCAAATGCGGACTAGTTGGACTAAGGCAAATGACTTCGGGATTTACCATGAAAACAGAGTCGCAGGCGAGCCGTATGTAATAGACCCACAAGATCAAGATCTAACAGAGTTGGCGCAACAACAGCACCAAGTCGGATTCGTAGTAGGCAGTATGCTTGCCACTCTGGATCGTGTCGTCTCCAAGTACGGAGACGATTTGAAACCAACGGACCTTGCTCAATTGCGTATTTACACAAAAGCCCTGAACGACCTGACAGAAGATTTCGAACCAAGTCGGCGGGAGGCAATACGCGAGGCCCTTCAAAAAGCTCTCAAAGAAAGCCACTACAATATTCAGGCGATCTTTGCAGAGCAAGGTTTCGGCAAGGAGCGTGAGCAAGTTCCCTTACCAGAATACTTGGAGGAGGGAATTCGCGAAGCGGAACAAAGTTTGGCTGTAGAGGCGTTGCAAAATGATATTGTCGCTGATGGACCTTGCCTGATAGCCGGTTCTTCATGGGATTCCAAGCAAAAGCCGTACCGTAGCATTATTGAACAAATTAAGGACCCATCTCCTTTATCTGAAAATATTCAGGACCCTGTCGGGGAAGCCGCCCGTGCCGCGGTCGCTGAACTTGCTGAAGTATCACTACTAAAACAACTCATGCAAGAATCATACGGACAGCAACCCGACGCAGATCCAGACGCTCCGCGTATCACACCTGATGACTATGTTACAGCTACGCGAATAATCCGTGAGGCCGGTTTGGAAACCTCCACTCAAATTAAGGCCATGCAAGAAGTTGCAACTGACCCGACAATAACCTTCGAACAGAAAAGAGCGGTTTTTCAGTTGCAGGTGGCTCGGCTACACCTCATGGGGAACAACCAAGGATACGTATTGTTCAAAAAGTTGTTAAGCTACGCAGAAGAGTCATCACCACCGCTTATGACGCCGAGCGAGGCGCTACATATCCGTAATATATGCCTTATCACCGTACATGAAGCAAACAAAAGCCTTGATGAGTCATTGCATCAAGCTCCAGACAACCGGCGGCGAACTATCAACGGTCTATTATTCCTAGATATTGTTGGATCTGACGCCAGAAACCAAGAAGGGATGGGTAGATATAGTCAGCGAAGTACAACAGAGACTGTCTTCGGAGATAAAGCAGTCTTTCCAGTATACTATGCAGATACCATCAAAAGTGGTCAGTTAGGTCATAAAACTGTCGACGCTCTCTATAGTAACCCTGGGCATCAGGTCTATGAAGGAGATAGTTTCAAACTATATACAGCAGATACAACCGGCCAAGTACAAGAGATGTATGAGAAAATTACCAAGCAAGTATCAGCTGAACTTACAAAGCCATTGCAAGCTTTGATGGACGCGCAACAAGCCAAGTCTATCGCAGAAGCCGATACGGAAATCAAAGTTCGAATAGGTTCAACGGACCCAGTTGGCACTGAGACTGTACGCATCGGACAGCATAACCTGGCGGAGTACCGGCGAGTCATTACGGGACTCGGTTTACCTGCCAGCCTGATGCACGAAGAACCCAAACAAGACTCTCTCACTCAGTTGAGTACTATACGAGGCTTGATCAACCTTGCCAACGCGATCGAACCGTCCCCGGAACATATCGGAGGAAAACGACTTAAAATATTTGGCAAGACCTTCGGTGGGCCCAAGTGGGAAGATGAACGGGATTCTATGATGCCGGTGGCCAAGAACTACATCCTAAGACTGGGGCTTAACGGTAGATACAATGAAGACGCCGTGAAACAACTGCAGGATACAGTTGATTTACAAGACTTTCGACGCGTGTTAACCAGCTTATGTACATCCGTTTACACTCGTAGACTCAATGCGATCCTGGAACACCGTGTCCCATCGGGTGAAGAAATTGCCGTTATGCGTGATGAGTTCCTTAAGAAGGTATTCCCCGACGAGATAGAGCAGAGTACAGCACCGCAAGTAATGCACGGAAATCTGCAAGAGTACGATGGCTCCATAAATGTACCACGTGAATATAGGCTGGAGCCGGACACCCCCTCTGCATCGTCATTGCAGGGGATCAGGAGAGACGCTGCTGTCGTCAATGCAGCAATCCAGCGTACAATCGGTATACTTCGTCGTGTCGATGATACCGGACAGCAGGATACGATCACACGACTAGAATCTCAGTTTATCAGTGAAGGAGATCTCGCAGGCAATATGGCTGAACGAATAGACCAATTTAACAAATACATAAGGGAACGAGCGGGAGAGACGAAAGGCGATATCCCGGCTGCATATACGGCATTCCTGGATTGACTTTACCGCCACTGGCTTTTCCCACGACTGGCCGGCCCGGGTATCAGCTAAACAAGGCTTCAATCGATTTTACAGCGCCTATGTCTTTTCTCAACCTTTGTTTAACTTATTCAACAACACCACCGCTCGCTTCGTCTTATGCACCAAATGTATTCTACCTCTTACGAACGCGGAATCCCATAGTCTTGACATATGTACTGCGGCTTGGTAAAATACAACATTCTTAATAATTTAAATTCATTTACTTTTAGATATGACAAATCGTAAAACCCATGATAACAAGAAACCTAGTGTCGGCGAATTGTTTGCAGATGGTTTTAGGCATGGCGCCGAACCACTCAGAAAGAAGTGGGATACTATGAAAAACGGTGCCAAAGAAACGGCAGGTAGGGTAGGTGCACCTCGCTTCGGACAATGGTTAGGTGAAGTTTTCTCGACCCGCATCGATGAGATAGCGCAAAATTTCCGTTCATGGCAACAACAGCAAGTCGAGGTTCTCAATCCTGAAAGGGTTGGTCCTTTCAGTGCTTTTAAGAGGCTACTGTACGGAGAAAACAAAGAGCACAACTTGTTTGGCAAGGCGTGGCGTTCCATCTTAGCAGCCGGTGGAGCTGCTGTCACGTGGGGAGCTTCATTTGCGCTAGCGGCTGTGGCACACAGTCACCAAGACGTTGAACAGACCGGGCAACCAAACGGTATACTCGACACAGCTAAAGGTTTTGTACATATGATCTCTGGAATTGTAAACGACAAAACATCTGCCTTCAGTAAAATCGTCTCTGTAGTCGGGCAAACAATTGACCCAAGCATTGCAGAAGAGCAGGCAACACTGTAACTTAACCCGAAAATGAGTACATTACACAAGTTGACGCTGTCGCAGAAAGGGATGCAGTTGTGTGCATTCCTTTTTCATTTACCACACAACTGCGCCGAATACCTTGAATTTCGCAACAATCGAGGTTGGGTGAGCAGTTGAATAGATACCTGTCGTTTATAGTACATTGTTGCAATCGGAATTAGAATTCACGCCCCATACCGTGGTATACTGCAAGTGGCAAGATATAAATATAAGTTTACTTATACTCAAACCATATGACTGACGACAAGACGGCACGAGAAGCAGAAACCGTCGCCAAAGCGATGTCCATCATCTTCGAGAGTCCCGAAATTTCCGCAGAAGACAAAAAAACTATGGCGGATGTATTCCAAGAAGAATTTGAGCGGGCCATGGAGATAGCGGTAGACTACGGCGTTCACCCCGACAAAGCCGATACCATCCTAGCTACTGACACCCCCGACCCGCGGGCGTTGTCCAACCTTATACGCGACGCGATGCAACAAGAGAGTACCAACGCAATCATCATGTACTTCCTGATAACCTTTGTGATCACCGTACTCGAGGGCTTGCCCGTACAGACACGTCAGCGCTTGATACCAGAGATCGAGCAGATCGGATTTACACAAGATCTCATCGGCTCAATTGAGCAAGAATACGAACGACACAAAGCGATAGCGGCCACACGACAACAAAAATAGTCAATAACCACAAAGCCCGGAGATCGCTACTCCCGCAACGGATGCTTCTTACTATGCTCAGCCTGCGCGAAACGATCACTCGCATGTACGTACCGCGTAGTCGTGTTCAAACTCTCGTGCCCCAACAATACCTGTATTGCCGCCGCCGGCGCCCCGTTTTCCGCCAAATAAGTTGCAAAACCGTGCCTCAAACTATGAGCGGAGGTCGGCACCGTGATCCCCAGCCGGCGCCTGTATTCCGCAATCTTTTCTTGAAACCTGTTTGTGGACAACCTCGCACCCGCTTTCTTCGCGTTGCGCCCGACAAACGGGATGAATAGGGCAGGGGAGTGGAACTTTTCCACAAATCCCGACCTCCTGTAGGACTCGAGTAGATGAATAAACTCCAACCTATGATCATTCGCCAAATTCTCAATATCCCGATCGTCGAGAACACCGTTTTTCCCAATCCGACCCAGTAGGGGAGTCCCCACCGGATTTTTGTCGCCGGTGGGGGAGACGGTACTATCCTCACTGAGCCCCCCTACCGTCACTGTCCCACTCGCAGAGCCACTTTTTGACAAACTACCCCGCCGTGAAACATCTGTATTAGTAAATGTTTCACGCCCGACATATTGTAAACGCACAGCCAAATAAATATTCAACCAAACCAACGCGCGCGGTGTCAGATAAACAAATCTTTGTTTTTTACCTTTACCCGTGATAAACAAACGACCATCAGCATTGATCTGATCCAAATCCAAACTTATAAGCTCGGAAATCCTCATACCGGTTGAAAATAGTATTTCCAGCATAGCTCGATTGCGAAGCCCGTTGCGACGGTCTTTTTCAAATTCCAGAGGACACTCGATCAGCCGTACCAGATCCTCAAATTCCGCGACCTGTTTTTTCTTGCGAGTCGTTTTGATCAATTTAACCGCATCAGGAGCCAACGGGTATTCCAAGTCCATATCGATCCGGTATCTCAAATACGATCTCAAAGCACTCAACATTCGATTTACACTCACAGCATCCAAACCATGAGACTCTTTGGGCTTGGTACGATAAAGACGGCTCATTTTTCCCCAAGACCCAAACACCTTGCGGTACACATCGTCCAAATACGTATTTTCATCTGTTTTACGGATTCCCCCAGGTGTAGATATACTGCTGTCATCATTTTCGGGGCTTAAATCGGCCTCTGAGCGCTTCGTACCGATTATCGTTGTTGCAGAAGCCTTTTCGTCGGCTTTACCACGCAATTCATTTAGATCACGCAAATGCAGGCCCTTGCGGAGATATCCTTTGTACACAGTCAAATCTTGTTTGGTCAAATTCGTAAATTCAATACCATGGGTTAGCAAGAAAACCGCGAATATCGACAAATCGCGAGCGTAATTGTACACAGTCAGCATTGAATAATTGTTATTTTGCAGATCCAACAAAAACGAATCCTGGTCGGGCAATTTGGGAAATGATTTCATGATTGGAATATAAATCAACAGTAAATGATGGGCGAGTTAGTTAATTGAGAGATTGTTATAATTTTAATCAAGTGCCGACGAAACCTTGATACAATGACAAAACGTCGAAAGGTATCAAGATTGTCAAATACCACTTTTTATATCTTATCATAATTCCCTATCGCATATAAGGGTGATTATACTCGATACCGTTCTGTATAATTTATGGAGACATTTGGGTAATGGGGTACTCTCCGTTGCAACTCCCCGGAAGTGCTCCACTTACCCTCGGGTTCCTTCTAGCTTTTAGGTCAAAGTTCTTTTATTTAAGCGTTGGTCCTTGACACTGCTTTCTGCGAGCCGTGTTGGTAAAAATAGGTGCGAAACTATAGGTTACCGTGCTCTACAGGTTATCCACATAGCGTGGTACGAACTATAGGGTAGTTGTGTACTCCCCCACTCTATCCTTACACTTGCGGGCCGAAATGCGGCAGAAGTCATCGCTTGACGTTAAGAAACCAGGTTTCCGAGCATAGATAATGCCAGAAACACTGGTATTCCGGTACTAATGGTGGGATTGCATGCTCCGCCGGGAGAACTGTCCAGAGTACCCCAACAAGACCCCCTACCCTGGTCATGTGAACCTACAAAGTCCAACTCGAGGGTGAGACCCGGTCTTCATACCCACTCATGGCACAAAACCCCGGCACCCTTACCTGCCGTACAATAACGGAGCAAATACGGCATATGCCAATACCGCGTGGCTATGGCTTATACAGCGCATTGGGGACGAAGGCACCGCTTTTTTGGGGACATTTTCGCAAGGCACGATAGATGACACGGCAACCCACTCCGTATGTATGTTTAGGTAGATCGTATCATCTACTGCAACTACAAAGTATTGGTAAATACCATGACTACAAGGAATACACAGAGGCCACAGCATGTGTGCACCATTAAATTCCGATTGAACATATATTAAGCATCAGATTTCCCTGGTAGTTATTCCCATGGTAATAGGGATCCTTTGTCAAGCCTGGGGTTTACCCCCCTACCCTACTTCATGAGCCCAACCGGGAGGCGTTAAATCTCCATACGTAATCATAACCATGGTTGCGGTCGGTGGTGGCCGTAAAACCCCAACGCACTGCACGGAGAGTGAAAACTTCATTAGAATTTCATCTGCATACAAGTGAAACTCCCTCCGGGCGGAGAAAGCCCTCAGTCGAGGGCGACTAGCTGAGGTGAAAACTTCATTAGAATTTCATCCGTGTGAAAGAGCATCTCCAGCGGGGCTGGCCTGCGGGCGTGGAATAGGCGGTGAAGCCACAAAGGCTGCACTCATCTGCGAAGAAAGGTATCCCCTTACTCGCAGCGGAGCTCACCCACTGTAGCTCCTCGTGGACTACATCCACGCACATGCAGAATTCAGCCGGAGGCAGGAATGAACCCAGGGTGAAATTTTCATTAAATTTTTCATCCGTATACAAAGGCAACTCTGCGAGCGGAGTCGCTGCCGCTGAGGCTCCACCAAGGGTGAAAACTTCATTAGATTTTCATCCGCATACAAGTGAAACTCCCTCCGGGCGGAGAAAGCCTTCAGTCGAGGACGACTAGCTGAGGTGAAAACTTCATTAGAATTTCATCTGCGTATACAATGAAGCCTCTCCCATGACCTTACGGTCGGGGAATTACGCCGGAGGCATTAAAGAACCCTTATCAACACACTCAACGCAAAGCCCAGGGCGATGACCACTCCGTACGCTATCAACACACCCTTATTGAAGATATCTTCCTCTTTGTGCATCAACACGCCGTGCACGGCAAAAGCCACCGCAGCCGACACGACAGCGGAAAGTTCGTACCGCCCACCCCAAATCATCATCGCAAACGTCGCCAACACCTGCGCCATACTCATGTAGACAAGTATATCGGCGTTTGTATCGAGGCTCCGCCCCTTGGAATAGTGATGCGTGATATTAAAGAACAAATAAACGAGAAACAAGATCGATACCGTCCACCAGACATTGATACCCAACAACAAAAGCGTATAAGTGATGTAATAAGCGGCCAGTACGGTAAATGCATACGATACGGTCCGTGCCACCTGACGCAACGGCAAATCCCGATACTGCTCGACATTGAAAATATTCGTCATCAAAAAAGCCACATAAGTGCTTGCAAAGATAAAAGAAAACAGCATCACAAACAGTAACAATTCATACAACCTGCGAAAATTTCTCCTGAAAAAAAACACCTCTATAAACATCGCTTGCAAAGCTACAAACGAAGCGCTCTGCGGGATCAGGACAAGCAAACTGCTTTTCTTCACATTGAAATCAAAAGCCCATACCAACCCTATATACACAAATACAAATACTGCCACGACCAAGTACAACAAGCTATGCGGTTGAGTACCGACGATATGCAAAGACAATTTATCCAGCAACAATACCACACTTAGCACCGTAGCCAAAAACATAAACCTCGCCCTTTTGTTGTACCGATCACCAACTTTGTCATTGATCGGCAGATGCTCCGTAGAGACCATCCTTTTCGCCGATTTCAATATTCTCATGTCGTATCGATCTTCAATTTATCCGGAATTAAATAAATGATTGCATACCGCTTATATATTCCGCACCTTTTTGGGTGAGCACCCTACCCTGCGATGTGCGCTTGATAAATCCCAACTGCATCAGATACGGTTCATGTAAATCGGCGATCGTGTTTTGATCCTCCGACAAGGCTGCAGCCAAAGTACCTAACCCGACCGGCCCGCCACCATAGCTGTCCGCCATGATGCGCAACATATCTCGATCCAGTTTGTCCAGCCCATACTTATCGATAGCAAATAAGTCCATCGCTTGGACAGCCCCTTCTTGCGTAACTTTTATATCACCCGCACCTTGCCGACTATGTGCGTAATCCCTCACCCTCTTGAAAAGTCTCAACGCGATCCTCGCCGTCCCGCGTGAGCGAGCCGCAATTTCTTTGACCGCATCGTCCGTCATGCTGACCTGCTCCAATGCGCACGCCCTGCGGATCAATTCGGCCAACTCATCTACTTCGTAGTACTCCAATCGTTGCAACAGTCCGAACCTATCTCGCAATGGGGCGCTCAACTTGGCAATCTGCGTAGTGGCTCCTATCAAAGTGAAAGGTTGGATCGGCAGACGTATCGTCTTGGCCGTCTGCCCTTTGCCCATCACAATATCCACCACCATATCCTCCATGGCGGGGTAAATAATCTCTTCGATAGCTCTGGGTAACCTATGAATTTCATCTATAAACAAGACATCGTTTTTTTGCAATGAGGTCAATATCGCTGCAAGATCGCCTTGCTTTGTGATGGCAGGCCCGGATGTCACATGTAAATTGGCCTGCAATTCGTTGGCGATGGCAAGGGCAAATGTAGTTTTCCCCAGTCCGGGTGGACCGTAGAACAGTATATGATCCAGCACCTCTCCCCTACTTCGAGCGGCGTTGAGCATCATCAGCACCTTTTCCTTCTCCTTCGCGCGCCCCACCATATCTTGCAACGTCTTTGGACGGAATTTATTGTCATAGATCTTACTCCGCAACCCTTTGTCTTCTTTTGCGTGCGTTTGTTTTTTGCTTTTGGTTGTGTCGCTTGTCTTTATCATCCTTTGTACGGTTTTACAATAATTTCACCAACAAAGCTTCTACCGTAATATCGGCATTTTCACCGATAATACGACGGGCCAAGGTCATTTTATCACGCAATTCACCACCCCTGTAACCGAGGCTTTCCAATGCCATCTTGATATCACCGAACAATTCGTTGTCCTCGCCAGCACCGACGGGATCTGCTTTCTCAGTTGACGTTAGTACCAGTTTCCCTTGCAACTCCAGGATTATCCTTTTCGCACCTTTCGTGCCCAGGCCTTTGACCTGTTTGCTCAGCACGGCGAATTCCCCGGCTTCCACCAATCCGGCAAACGTATCCATATCAAACGCGGAAACGATATTCAACGCCGTCTTCGGACCGATACCGGATATGCCTGTTAATATACGAGAATACTCCCTCTGCCTGCCGGTAAAAAAGCCGTACAAGGCTTGGCTGTCCTCGCGATAGACACTTTCTATGAAAAATTCCGCTTCCTCGGCTGTATCCAAAGCGCTCGGCAAAGTCGGCAACCAAACCTTATACCCGACTCCGGATTGTGTCAGCACCTCCGCATACGCAGTATCACCGTCCACACCGACATCGAGCAATTCGCCTTTGATATATGCAATCATTGTATGTCCTTTTGTCTAGAAAGTATATCACCGCATTATATCACTGTTTGCATGTCAGAGGTCCCTCAATATAACTCCTGTTTTGTGTTGGTCACGATATGGTCATAGGCCGTGATCGCGATCGCCACAGCATCGGCCGCATCATCAGGCTTGGGAGCCTCCTCCAACCCGCACAACAATTTCACAGACCTCTGTACTTGGGCTTTGTCCGCCCTTCCGTACCCACTGACGGCGTTTTTCACCTGCAACGGTGTTACCTCGTATATCGGAATATCTTTTTCTTCCAGCGCCAACAATATGACACCCGTTGCCTCCCCAACCTTGGTGGCGGTCTTGACGTTCTTGTGCAACATGACCTTTTCTATACCTGCGTAGTCGGGGGAAAAGCGATCTATTATCAGATTGATATCGTCATAGACCTCTTTCAACCTCGTCGCCATCGGGAGCCCTTTATCCGTTTCTATCACCCCGCATTCCAACAACGCTCTGGACGCGGGACCGGTAATCTCCATCACCGCCCAACCTACGATAGCGTAGCCGGGATCTATTCCTAGTATCAACATGATGCGTTTTCAATCAATCATCAGAGCGCAATATCAGAGTAAACACTCTTCACGTCGTCCAGTTCTTCTATCGTGGAGATAAAGGCGGATATTTTCCCCAGCTCTTCGTCCGTGAAGCCGGTTTGCAAGTCTTTTGGAGTGTAGACCAACTCAGCTTCTCGCAGGATATACCCCGCATCGGCAATCCTGTCTCGTACTTCCCCCAGATGCGTCGGGTCCGTGTATACTTCCAGTACGGATATATCTTCCTGACCGTCCCATACCGTATTTTCTTGTATATCCGATATATTTGGTATATCCATGATTTCCAACATCACTTCATCGACCGGTGCTTCCACCACTTCATCCGGTTTGCCATATTTTTCGCTTTTGACCATACGCGCGGGACGCAAAGTTACCAATCCCTTGCGGTCAAACTTCCACATCACCGCCCCGTTTTCGGCAAATTGCCCGCCATTGTCCCCTATTGTCTTACGCAATGTCGCCACGGTACGGTTTTTGTTGTCTGTCACAGTTTCGATGATCAGGCCGACATTGTGCGGGGCTATCGCCTCGTAAGTGACGTCTTCTATGCGTACTCCGTCCGAGCCCGTACCCGCTCCCCTTGCGATCGCCCTATCGATATTGTTTTGAGGCATGCCGGCTTTTTTTGCGTTTTGCACGAGTAATCGCAGGCTGAAATTCATGTCCGGGTCCGGACCGCCGTCTCTGGATGCTACAGCGATTTTCTGCGCGTAGATGGAGAATATTTTTCCTTTTTTAGCGTCTTTGATCGCTTTTTTGTGTTTGATTTTTGACCACTTGGAATGTCCAGCCATGAGGGTATTATAGCACGACGCCGGGGTTGGGGCGCACCCTTTGGAGCGAATGCCCGTCGCCACGGGATCGGCGGGGTGAAATCCGTGATTTTGCGGGTTAAAGGCCAAAAACGGTTGCTATTTTTGCCTACCCCACTCAAAAGTTGCCTTTTCTTTCAGATAAAAGTGAATGAGTTTCAACTTTCTATCTAAA
>JALWDW010000016.1 GCA_027036675.1 Candidatus Dojkabacteria bacterium | reverse complement strand
GTACGGAGGTGGGATATGGCGAAACATCAGTGATTCTCAGGTATTCGCGAAATCACGGGTTTCGTGCTGTAAACCCTTGTGGCGACAGGCCGTAATCCCAAAGGGTGGGTACCAACCCCGGATAGGAACCCCGGCTTCGTCCCACCACCTGGTTTCGAGCTGTAAACCCTTGTGGCGACAGGCCGTAATCCCAAAGGGTGGGTACACCAACCCAGGGTAGGAACCCCGGCTTCGACGTAGTATGGTATACTGTGGTGTGTCGGCAATCTGGCATATGTTCGGAAAATAATTTGAATCAGAAATACTATGTATATCACAATGTTAATCGGATTTTTACTCGCTTTGGCCCTGGCCGTCATAGCTTTGTACAACGGATTGGTACGAAGCCGTATCAAGGTCGATGAAGCGTGGGCGGATATCGACACATTCCTAAAACAGCGATTTGACTTGATCCCCAATCTGGTGAACACCGTCAAAGGTTACGCGAAGCACGAAAAAACCACTCTCGAAAACTTGACCAAATACCGTGCGCAACTTGCCAACGCAGGCACCAAGGAGGAAATGGCCAAAGCTGACAATATGCTGACCGGTACACTGAAGTCTCTTTTTGCGGTAGCTGAAAATTACCCCGATCTCAAAGCAAACACCAATTTCCTGGCATTGCAAAAACAATTGACCACGATCGAAGATAAACTGCAAAAAGCCAGGCGCTATTACAACGGGACTGTTCGTGATTTCAACACCAAAATAGCTGTATTCCCCGCATCGTTGATAGCCGGGATGCTCGGCTTCAGCCCAAGAGAGTTTTATGAAGTGGAAGAATCAAACAAAGAAAACGTAAAGGTGGAGTTTTGAGTCTAAACGCGCAATAACCCCCGAAACAAGTCTTTGTCAACCTTGCACATGGAATCTATTTCTTTCTCCGCTCGCTTGCGCAAATCGGCGAGAAGCTTCTTGATCTCCAGTTTGACATATCCTTCGAATGCCTCTCCCTCGCTCACCCCAAACTCCTCCGCCCTGCCAACGCATTTGTGAGTAATATAGGTAATCCGCCCTGCGGACAGATCCTCGCGCCAATCCACCAGATCATCCCTGAGTTGGTCGATCGTGACCGCCAATCGGAAAAACTCGCGAATATGTACGATATCCGATCTCTCCTTGGCCAACCGTCGCGCCACCGCCTCCAACGCCACAAGATACGGTTCCATACGTCTCGCAATATACTCGTACTCTTCAATTGACAAACCGGTGCTACCGCAGTCGGAGTTACCAGAAACATCCCCTCCCCGCAAAGCCTTTGTTTCCCAAACGTATACATCCTCCAGCACTGCAAACGCTTCACCCATCAATTTCCTATCCAAGACCCCTTCTTCATACAATGGGTCCAAATATTTGGCACCAAACCGCATCCACGCGACCATACTTATAGACCGCTCTGTTCCCTGTTGGCCGTCCAAGACATCGTCCAGTATGGTGTACGCCCTCCACATCGCAAACATTGCCAAGCCTACCTGTTGCAACCAAATCAAGTCATTGTCGGCAAGCGGCATTTTCAACGCCATCCCCAATAGCAACGGTATATTCATAGCCCGAGAATTATCCACCTCTTCACTTGCGATCGATTTCAGATCATCGTCCAAGCAAAACGCATGAGCATCACGGTTCAAACGCGTCAATGTTAATTTTTTGAAATTTGCCAACGTTAGCTTAGCCACGATATCCCGCGATTCTTAGGTTATTCAGATGAATACAAAAATTGAAACACTTCCGGAATCAACTCATCGTCCACATCCCAATGCGTCGCACCGGAGACTACGTGTAAATCGACATCCTTACCATACCAGCCGAATACCTGTACGGCACTTTTTGTATCACTCAATCCCACGTTGACATCTCGGTCGCCATGCCAGATGGCCACCCCGTACGGTTTGATTATCTCCACGCGGTCCTGTGACCAGAAAGTGCGATTTATCACCGGGGCCAACAAAGCTATTTTGAAATCCTTTGCTATATCTCTGCGTTCACTGTCCTTTTGTTTTTGTTCATAGATATACAGCGGGTATTTCAATGCCGGCAAACCTCCCATACTGAAGCCTATTACTCCTGTTACGTCGGAATAATTGAAACCAGACGGTAAACTTTTCGAGCGTACCCATGACTCCAATTTGTACATATCGGACATACCTTTATCGCTTCCATAATTGTCGCCATGCATATTTGACGCTACAAACACCGCACCCCGGTCGGCAAAGTACTTACCGTATTTTCTCAATACCTCCACGTATTCGTCGTCAAACGTGTTTCCGACGGTTTGGCCGGAACCGTGACAAAAAATATTGATGGATACACCAGGGGCTCCCGATTGTATGAATTTTGGATATGCCACGTAGAAGTTTTGTCCGTCAATATCCCCTAAGACCTCGAAGTATTCCGGAGATTCTCGCACCTCCTTCACCGCTGAATCATCAGCATTGCGAAAAACATCGTCCTGAGCCACGTAATAACGGAGATCGTATGGCAAGGGTTCGACGAAATCCTCAGGGGCGTCCGTACTGCGTACAGCGCTTGCATGCGTGTCTTCGACTATCTGGACGGGATGGTAAATCCTGCGGTGCGAACTGCGATATACTGAGATTTCGTAAGCACCGAAAGTCAACAGTGATACGAATATCGCTACAACGACCGTTTTACTCACACAAGTCTGCAAACTTTTGAATGGCCGTCTCACAGACCATGATTGTCTCAGTGTTTGTAGGAGATCTGTCGGATTCTGCACTGGACCATGATACCATCGACGGAACCGGGGTTCAAACCTATATGGTATACTGCATTGTTAAAATAAATTTCAATCGCAAATGAAAAAAAGTACTGTAATCATAATAGGCGTACTGATAGCAATACCTTTGATCATCGTGTTGTGTTGCGCCGTATTGTTCGGTGTGGGGTTCAAAAAGATGGGTAGCGAATACAGTTCTCTCAAGACCGGGATCTTGACGCCCGCATGTACTTCGGTTGCAAACAAAAGACTGACACAAGACAAATACGATGAATTATTTACAGATGCGTATAAACGTCGATACTCATTGACGGAAGCGGAGACTCAGTTGGAATCCGCCATGCCGGTGAACGATTGTTCCACTTTCGATCTGGGCGGCATCACCGATGTGATCAAGAAAAATATTTCCGTATCCATCAGCACAGAAAACGGACAGACCACGGCAACGGTAAGTTACCCGATAGAGGGCGCGGATTCAAGTATACGTAGGACGGCTACAATCGAATTGTTGAGGGATGACAGTACAGATCATTGGATGATTGATTCGATCACTGTTGATTAAGAAGCCTGGCTCCGACCCCGGGATTGGAACCCGGTCTTTTGGGGCAACACTCTGTCTCTGCGGCGACAGTTGACTTAAAATCGTAATTCTCTACGTATATGAAGTGGATCAGATATAGGGTGCATTCTTCTTCTGCCCCGTAACTACACAGGATTCGTACATAACACAGACAGCGACCCTCTCTTTCTTATCATGATTCGGGTAAGGGCCAAGATACTCAAGTATGACTGCTTAGAAAGCTAACGTCAGCAGGACATCTTTCGGGGTCTATACCAGGAATATACCCACAAGTATAAGAGTCACTAAAACACAATATTCTTTTCTTTGTCTTTTTGTTAACAGTAGGAAAAATAGCTCTTATACATCATAAGTTGATGTCAGTTGAGTAGTATACCACCTAACGTTGGGGATGTATGAAACTTTTCTGTGCAGAGAGATTCTTTTTGTTATTTCAGAGGTTTATTTTTTTATTTTCTACCAATACCAACATATACATTATCAAAGATGAATTTTTTGACCACGGTAAATTTGGAAAATATTCTCTTAGCAACTGTTATTGTGTCTCTGTTTGTTTCAGCCTCTGCTAAATAATTAACAAGTTTTGTTAACCAATCATATTCTCTCCTGTACCAATCTAGTAAACCTATTTGGCCGTCATTCTTCAACAACGAGAAAGCTGTTCCCATAATTTTTGGATTAAAGGGCAAAAACGGTTGCTAAAAATAGTGACTTTGCTCGTCGTAATAAGTAAACTGAATAACTTTTTAAATTAAAGAATAAAAATTATGAAAAAAAGTGTCCTTTTTGTAATTCCAAAAA
>JALWDW010000015.1:305-13368 GCA_027036675.1 Candidatus Dojkabacteria bacterium | reverse complement strand
CGTCAGAGTCGCGTGGCACGGGATGTGCGCCACGCGACTCTGACGACGCAAACGACGTGTGTGTCTACGGCGAATTTCCGGATGTCTGGTGGACAGATTCAAATGAAGCATTGGTACGGGCAAATGCGCAGAGTCCGGTTCATATGATTTGGCCAAATTACGGAGAAGGAAAACCGGAATTTTTGCCCGAAGATCGGCAGGTCCCTGCGCGGATTTTTCGCTGGAAGCATGGGCAAGTATTGTACGCCGATCCGCAGTCGGGTGGCTCGACTCAACTTCGAGTGGCGGACAGTCAAGGTCGATTGCTTACACTCGGGGAGTTTCCCGTCGGGAAGGCGAACGAAATCCGTTATGTCAATGCGGATTTTGGATGGGTCTACTTGCAATGATGACAGATTAACCTAATTAGCAATATATTTTCTGCCTTTGAGTTTGTCCGGCAAACATTGTTGTCCTGATTTTTTGCCTTTGACGTCATGATCGTAAATATATCCTTTGCCGTGTCCCATTTCTTCCATCAATTTTGTCGTGGCGTTGCGCAAATGTTTTGGTACAGGTAGGTTGCCGTATTTGCGGATATCTTGAGACGCTTCCAAGACGGCTCTGTACGCGGTATTGTCTTTGGGAGCATTGGCCAGATATACGGCCAGCTGGACCAAATGAACGTTGCATTCCGGCATACCGAGTTTCAAGACAGCATCATACACGTTATTTGCCAATATCAATGCTTGGGGGTCGGCGTTACCTATATCCTCCGATGCGAAACGCAACATCCTTCTGGCCAAGTATCTGGGATCCTCTCCGCCTTCCAACATTCTCATGGTCCAATATATCGACGCGTCCGGATCACTGGTCCTCATGGATTTATGCAACGCTGAGATGATATTGAAATGTTCGTCGCCATGCTTGTCGTAGTAAATGTTCCTGTTAAGCGCTTTTTTCAATATGCTTGAATCCACTTTTTTGGGGCTGAGCGCAACGACGATCTCCAGGGTGTTCAGAGCATTTCGCATGTCGCCGTTGGCCAATTCCGCCATCTCTGTGAATGCTTTTTTTGCAAACTTGGTGTCCGGAAATTCTTTTTTGGCAATATCACGTAGTCTGTACGCGATGTCGTCGGTCTGCAGGGGTTCGAAGACGAAGACTTTGGTGCGCGAAAGCAAGGCATTGATGATATTGAAGGACGGGTTTTCCGTAGTGGCGCCGATCAATGTGATCAAGCCTTTTTCGACAAATGGCAAAAGTGCGTCTTGTTGAGCTTTGTTCCAACGGTGGATTTCATCCAGGAATAAGATGGTTTGTCGGTTGAATTGGCGATTGTTTCTTGCGACCTGTATTACTTTGCGTAGGTTGTCCTTACCGGCGCTTACCGCTTGTATTTTGTGGAAGTCGTACTTCATGCTTTGGGACAGTACATACGCCACGGTGGTTTTGCCGGATCCCGGAGGTCCCCAGAAGATCATGGACGGAAGCTTGTCGCCGGCGAGAAGCTTGCGGATAGTCCCTTCCTTGCCGACCAGGTGAGTTTGGCCGATGATTTCGTCGAAAGTTTTGGGGCGGTATTTGGATGCGAGCGGTTCCATGGTAGTGGAGTATACCATGTGGGGCGAAGCCGGCTTCAGACCCGGGGTTGCGACCCACCCTTTGAGATAAAAGCCCATGCCTATAGCACTGATACCATGAAAACTGTGATTTCTGGATTGCCCGGAAACACGCCAGGTATATGGATATTTTGTGGCAGGGCGTGACGACGGGCTTTTTGTGTAACCGTTGCAAATATTATCCTATCAAGTTTTTTCGGTCTTAGCGCTTGTCGGACACATAAGAATGTGCAGTGCCTGTACGCAAATCAAGGCATGATAGTCGCTAAATTCGCATCGGTTGTGGATGAGATAATCTCCACTACTTACTGGAAACGCTATTACGATAAGCCATATTGATGGCGGACATACAGCCACGTTTGCGCCGTATTGAGTCTTATCCCGGCTCTGTCATTGCATATTGGTGTATTTGTAGCGATGTGGTCTTGCCTAAAACCGCGTGTTACCGTCGTTTGTTGGTAACGAGTCCAAACGCCGTTGTCATGGGCCGTGGGGTTTTTGCGCCTTTATTCCGACAGTCTTGCTATCGCTCTCCGTATCACGGTTTTCGGCTAAGAAATACGGTAACAGTAATCTTTTCTGTCCAAAGGTTGGGTCACAACCCCGGGGTCGGGGCCTGGCTTCGTGTGTTACAATACACCCATGAAAGATTGGAATTTGACCCAAACCCATCATCTAAGCAGCCTTGGCGTAGATGCTGACGTTTACAAACATAAATCCGGTGCAACTCTTGTCCATACGGATAAAGACTCCGAAAACCTGTCGTTTTTCGTAGTATTTCATACACCGGTCGACAACGATACAGGAGTCCCTCATATCATCGAACATAGCGTATTGGCGGAATCGCAGAAGTACAAAAGTCACGATCTGTTTGCAAGTATGATGAGTAACTCTATGGCGTATTTTATCAACGCAATGACGGATACGGCTTATACAATGTATCCGTTTGCGACAAGCAATGCACAAGACTATTTCAATCTTATGGATATTTACCTCGATGTGGTATTTCGACCTGTATTATCGGAGCAAACTTTTAAGCAAGAAGGATGGCGATATGTTTTGAAAGATGGAGGTAATATCGATTTTTCAGGGGTGGTATTCAACGAAATGAAAGGTTCACTGGCCAATACCGACAGTTTTCTTTACCATAGTATTTCGCCTCGTATGTTTCCGGGCTCAAATTTCGCATTCAATGCAGGTGGGGACCCGTTGCATATACCCGATCTGACATACGATAAATTTAAGGAGTTTTATGAACAACACTACAATCCGGCGAGATCGATTTTCATACTCACCGGGCAGTTGCCGATAGAAAAAGTCTTCGAGAAACTTTCACCGTATTTCAAAGACATTCAACATCCAACCCTGTTGTCACCGTCGCCAGTCAAACGCTTTGCTAAACCGCAATCGATGCAAATCCCCTACCCCGTTTTGGACAAGAACAGCTTATATATTTACAATAAGAGTATATTAACCGAAAAGCTTTCTTTCAAAGCTTCGCTTGCATTACTATTGATGAGCGAACTCCTTTTGAACGAAAAGGTAGGCAGTTTGCATAAGAAGCTCCGTGATACCGGTAAAGCGAAGTCTGTCAGTTCGAACGATTATTATGAATACAGACCCGGCAATACGTTGTGGTTGACGATTACCGTGAAAGGTGTATCCAAAGTGGATTTGGATGAAGTCAAAAGCATCGTGAATGAAGAACTTGATCGAATTGCACAAAGCCCGGATACAGAGGCTTTAGACAGTTTACTTGCAAGTTATGAGTTGAAATTGAAGTTACGACGTCAACAAGATTGGAGGAACTGGCGGTATTATGATATGGGCTTGTATATACAAATGAATATGATGGATATGATAAACGGCGACTTTGATTTGTGGGAAAATTTGGACAATGCCGCCGTCATTGAAGAATTGCGCACAGAGATTCGCGACAACGGGGCGCAATATTTCAAGGACATGGCAAAGACACATTTTGTGCGCAATCCGCACAGATTGGACGTGGTGTTTGAGCCGGATGTCGCCCTTGGCAAAAAGAAAGATTTGGAGATCAAAAAGAAGCTGGACGAGCGCTTATCAGCTTTAGATGCAAAGCAGGTACGCAAATTGAAGCAAGAAATTCGCGAGTTTGACGAGCTACTGCGTCAAGATCAGGAGGGCGGAGATCAACATGCAAAAAATATACCTCAGCTGAAATTGTCAGAATTGCCGGCGAACTTCCCTACCGTGGACTCGGAGATCTCTACTGAAGACGGTGTCATCATCAGGCGAAACAAGATCCCGCAGGCGGACGTATGCAGCCTCGATATCGCCATCGACAGCGCTGTCTTAGATCAGGATGAAGTCGCGTATCTCCCACTCTATACCGGTATACTCTCAAATACGGGATACGCGGACATCACGCGTGAACAATTTGCCTCACAGATGGGTTTGATAAGCAGTGGCGTCCGAGTCAATCGAATCCTCGCCTATCATCGTAAAGACCCGCAACAACTCATATTGCGTACCGTACTGCATACTGACTTTGTGGCAGATCGCGCAGAAGACGTGATGCGACGATTGTCCGCCTTTTGGGAGGCATCGGACCTGTCCGATCGATCCTATATCCATTCATATATGATCGATAGGCATAAACACTTGACCGATAGCATCACGAACAAAGGACATGGATACGTCATAGACCGCGCAAGAGCAGCTGTGCATCAATGGTACGGCATGCTTGAGTATCTGGGCGGGGTTTCATTTATTGAGCGATTGGGCAGGCTGATTCAAGAAAATGATACTGACAAAGTGGTAGCGATGCTCGGCAGTATTCATCGTAAACATACGGAATCCACCGGCAAGATTTTCAACCTGACGGGTGATGGCAAAGTGATTGATCGTGTCTCCCCTCTTGTATCAAAGTATTTTGGACAATTCTCGCGGGGCGATAGAAAACCTACCTTGAAATTGGATGAAGGTTTAATCGCTGATAAGGAATATACGCGGGAGGTGGAAGGTGCCGTAAACTTCGTAGGAATGGGGGTAGCTATGCCGGAGACAGATATAAATAGAGCTGTATATAGTGTCGCGTCGCGGATCGTATCGCGTAAATATTTGTGGCAGACCGTTCGTCAAAAGGGTGGGGCTTACGGCTCCAGTATGGCGATGAATAAAGTGCTTGATACGGCCGGGTTCTACTCGTATAGGGACCCGCATATCAAACAGACACTGGATGCCTTTGTCGGTGCGGGCGAGTTTTTGGAGAATTTGAAATTGGATCGTAAAACTTTCAACGGTTTTATCATCCGTACGATCGGATGGATGGAAGTGTATGGACGCCCTGCGCAAAAAGGTTTCGATCAGATGTATCGCGGGTTGACCGGTGAAGATGAGGGGTATAGACAAGAGACCCTGGATATGGCCAAGTCCGTAACTCAGGAAGATGTGCGCAGGTTGGGTACTGTACTACGGTCGGGGGTGGAGCGCAAAGACAACGTAGCTACCGCTATCCTCAAGGGTAAAGCTTCATGAGGCAGATCAACGAGTGCCTACGAGATTCCCACTTTCATAACGGCGTAATCCTCGATTGAAAACCCACTGCGCCAGATATACCCACGCAAGTGATATTGCGGTCATCACGATCAAACCTTTGATAGACGGAGATAAAATGATGTTTACAGGTAAACCACCGATGACTATTGCGGGGATGATGAACGTGAAGATAAATCGCATAGCTCCGGTGAATGCGGAGTTTGGCATAAGCGACGGTCCGAGCATAAACTCAAACAAGGCATCCGATAATTCCTGACTGTTGGGGATCCAGAATACGATCGATTGGACTACGATGGTGAATCCCAACACAACCAGGCTGACCATACCTGCAAATAACAGAGCCAGTGCTATGCGCGTAAACGATGGGCCGACAGTTACCACATATGCGCCAATCAGCAAGGCTCCCAGCACCAAGTCGCCGATTGCCGACATTTGTACATCCGAAAGCGACACCATGGTCAACGTGTTTTGAGGTAATGTAAGAAAACGATCGAGCAAGCCGAATGTCGCCATCTTGGAAATCTTGGTAGCTCCGTATGTCAAAGAAAACGCGACACCGTACCCGAAACCTACGAAACCGTCCAGTCCCAGCATCTCTTTGAAACCCCACCCGTTTACAGAGCCGAAAATATGAAAGAAAATATACCAGACAACAAGAAACGCGGCATTGTTCAAAATCATACCAACGCTTTGCAGTACAAAAGCCGCTTTGTACTCTGTGAAGACTCTGAAGTTAAACCGCAAATTCTCCGCAATCCATGCCCATTTTTTATTTATGTTTCTCAATTTACCCTCCATTGATCGAAATTTTTTTCGCGCCTTGCTTGTAAGTAAAATAGATCGCTGTGTAGATTAGCAATATCCATAGCAATTGTATACCGACAAATTTCGCTCCGGAATACCAATCCGTAATTTCGTAAATCCTGCCCAGGAAGAATGATGCGCTTAAGGGGAATAGCAACGATGCTGTTTTGAAATATGCGGGGAGGATCGCCAACGGTATAAAAGTTCCATTGATGATCCATGCGATTTTGCTCAGCACCCACCACGCCGGGGTCGGGTCTTCAATCCAAAAAGCACTCAAGGATAATAGTTGCTGCGTCAATACAAAGAGCAATACACCCAGGGAGAGTAACGGAAGAAACAATGATTTCTGTTGTATGGTAAACGTCGGCATCCCAAATGCAGAACCCAGGACGAGGGCGGTGATCGCGAAGAATAAGACGAACCTGATCGGCGCTTGTCCAAGAGCGTCGGCCAAACTCTGTAGTGGGTAATAATATGGCTTGTTTAGTCTTACTTCGATCTGACCACTTATGATCTCGTCCTTGAAATGTTTAAACGTGCGACCTGAGCCTGTCAGTTGATAAACCAGTTGCACCAATGCCAGGGCCCACACGGCGTGCAAAGCGTCCATGCCGTGTATGGCGGACTTGCCGGAGTGAGTGAAAACATATTCGTATATTATACCCAGATACGTGATCCTGAGAGCGTGTATCGCCAATCGGCCCAGCAAACTTGCCGGATATGCCAGCAACTCCTTGTACGCAAGGTATCCTACATATGTGTACTTGGCGAGTGCTTGTCTAAGTGTTGTGTTCATAGATTGATGCGATGATTTCATCAAGAGACGGGTCTTCAATACTTATATCCGCTATATCGTATTTCCCTACGATTTCTTCCAAGACGCTCTTGATCGTGCGTTCGGCCGTATTCACTTCAAGCTCAGTTTCGTAATGATCGGAACGCGAAATATGCACGTTCTGCGTTTCTATATCTCGAATTGCACTTGTGAAGCGGACTTTTATGCGTTTCGTCTTGATATACTTTCGTTTGAGATTGTTTGTACTGTCGTCGAAGACTATTTTGCCTCCGTTGATAATGATGGTACGATCGCTGATCGCATCTATATCTCCGGTGTCGTGAGAGGTCAGGAATATCGTTGTGTTATAGTTTTCATTTAATTTTCGCAATACCTTTCGTAATTCTTGCTTCGCGACAACATCCAGCCCTATGGTCGGTTCGTCAAGGAATACGATTTCAGGATTGTGCAACAACGATGCGATGATTTCACAACGCATCCTTTGGCCAAGCGATAATTTACGTAACGGTTGTTTGATATAATCTTTGGCGTCAAATATTTCTACAAGCTCCCCTACTCTCCGTCTAAATACCTGGTCATCAAGTTCGTATATTTTGGCAAACAATTTAAACGAGTCTTCCGCCGGCAAATGAAAGGATAATTGTGATTTTTGCCCGAATACAGTGCCGATCCTAAACGCCAGACGTTGCCTTTCTTTCCAAGGATTGATCCCGATGATAGACACCGAGCCCGATGTTGGATACAAAATCCCTGTGAGCATTTTGATCGTGGTGGATTTCCCTGCTCCGTTCGGTCCGATGAAAGCCAATGTCTCGCCTTTGTCAACGTCAAATGTGATCCCGTCCACAGCTTTGACGGATTTTGTCGTTTTACGCGCAATGCCAAACCATCCAGGACGGTCGGTGGCGATCTTGGTGGTGAATACTTTGGTTAAATTTCGGACTTCGATTTGAGCCATAGCTCGGGGGATCAATATAGAGTTGATTGAAATGGCGGAACGGACGGGACTCGAACCCGCAACCTCTCGCGTGACAGGCGAGAGCTCTAACCAATTGAGCTACCGCTCCAGGTAAATTTCTCGAAGAGTATACAAAATATACGTTTGTTAGGCAAGGATTACTTCTACCTGGCGGTAGGTTATTGTTCAAACACTTGGGGGACGAACTCCCTTTCTAATATATTACCCGAGTACTGTTGTAAAAGCGTGTAAAGAGTTTGAGCATCGTCTGCTTCCACGGCATCCAGTATATCCTGACGTATTGATATTATAGCCTGTCCTTTTTCGGTCTGGAGCTGCAACGGATACAGTTTGTCCTTGCCCGGCGGACCTCGCCAATCGATCGATAAATATGCTTGTTCATAATGCGGATCGGTCGGGTATATAAGTGTATCATTACCATCTCTGTTGGCATCTTTAACTTCGTGATAAGTACCCCGTGTATACGGTGCAGACATATATGACAATGGCATTTTTGGATATTTTCTCTGGTATATTTGCATCATTCTCATAATATATTTAGCTTCTTCCTTGGTGGTCCCGGCATGTCCAGGGTTTATGAAATCCATAAACTTCTTCACAAACGGTTCGTCAGAATATTTGACAGTATCAACATCGAAAAGTTGGAAACGACGTGCTACAGTATCATAGATAACATTATGACCTTTTGCAGGGGCTATATCCTGTAACATCAACGGCTCGTGCAGTAAAGCGTTAGCCATCTCGAATACTTGCTGACATAATTGTTCGAACATGGCTGCGTCAGTAATTAATGATTGAAAACTGTTCCACTCATGTTTCTCGTCCCACCCGGCAAATCGCTGCAAAACAAGTACATTTTGCCTGTAATCTTCGACCGGTATCTGCATGTATAGCTTTGGAAAGTATTTCCTAACAACAGGGTATTTCATATATATATCGGCAAACTGTCCCTTGGTCGGGCGGAATACAAGTTCGATAGATTGCCCTTCGGGAAATGAGAATTTTACAATCGACACGGGTTGTTGTTTACCAGACTCGAAGACAGGCTCCCAAATGACACACCCTTCGCTACCTGCTTTAATTCTACTTTGGTTTTCCGCGTCAAGCACAATACGTGTTAGCAAATCTGTATGATTCCGCACCAAATCTTCAGACGGGTCTTTTGGCACAGGTGCGCTCACAGTAATCTGGCCGGGTTCTTCGGTGCCGATGTAGGGAGCAACTGTTTCGTTTGTCATAAGTGAAGGCTCCCCTCCGACCTTACAGTCGGAGAGTTACGCCGGAATTATTAAAACTTAATTAGCTTTTAAACCGTATTACAGTATTACACGAATAAATCTGTACTTAAATACTTTTCTCCTCGATCAGGTATTATTACAACGATATCAGCACTCTTTTTTGTTTGAGCAAACTGTTTTGCGGCGAAAAGTGCGGCACCTGAGCTCATACCGACAAAAAGGCCTTCGGTACGCGCCGCTTGTCTTGCCATTGCAAAAGCGTCATTGTCAGGTACATAAATAAGTCCATCAAGTAAACCAGATTCATATATTTTACCCGCAAAATCACCTTCAGGGTTTTGTAGACCTTGTATGCCATACCCGGGTTGCGGAAAAACACCGATGACTTTTGTATTAGGCGAATCTTCTTTGAACCTGCGTGCGATACCCATCAACGTGCCCGTAGTCCCTCCACCAGCAATCAGATAATCGATATGATCAATATCATCGAGTAACTCCAGGGCTAACCCATGGTAGTGAGACAGTACATTATCCGGATTGTTAAATTGATTGGCAAACCAATATCGATTAGGAAAAGTTTTCGCTAGCTTTTTTGCTTTTGCGATTGCTCTCTGAGTACCTTCTTTCCCGTCCGTAAGTATCAACTTGGCACCATAGGCCCTTAACATCGTCTTGCGTTCGTCGCTCATCGCTTCAGACATCACTATGGAAACGTCGTAGCCTTTTTGAGCCCCGACCATTGCCAAGGCAATCCCCATATTGCCACTGGTAGCTTCCAGGATGGTCTTGTTTTTTGTAAGTTCGCCGCGTTTTTCAGCTTCAGTGATCATGTAAAGTGCAACTCGATCCTTAATTGACCCACTTGGGTTCTGTCCCTCTAATTTTGCATACAGATTGACATCTTTGAAACCGTGCATCCGTGTCAGTCGGATCGTCGGTGTGTTTCCTATTGTGTTCAGTAAGTTTTTCATGATAATTATTTATAATAGATTAACTAAAGGAGAATATAAAAAAGACCCTCGACAGCCCGAGAGTCTTGTTATTTATGAAATATAGCGTTGTTCAACAACACGAACAAGTACGGCCCGGACAAGAGTTAGGGAAACCCAAACAAAAATTAGTGAACTCTTGAAATTCGTGTTTGCTTATCATTTCACAATTATAACACATTACATGCTTCGATGTGGCAAGCAGAATTCTGAGGCATGTGAGCAACTTTGTACACTAACTTCGTAACTAATGATCGTTTGGTGCCTGCAAGACGGCCTTTCTTGTCTGGATGGCATCAGCAAAGGGCTTAGGAGGCGAATTCCAAGGATTATGCAAACGAGGCGCAATCCTACAGGATCCGCCCCGTTTGAAATGAAAAAGCAGCGTTTACTTATGCTTCTCTATAGCCTGTACGTAAGCTTCTTTAGGTTGAACGCCAATCAATCGCTCTACCTCTTCCCCATCCTTGAAAAGGATTACGGTGGGAATACTCATAACCTGATATTGACCAGCGGTCTCTCTGTTTTCGTCGACGTTAAGTTTCATGAAACTTACATCTTCCATTTCATTGGAGAGTTCCTCGAAGGTGGGAGCCAACATATGGCAAGGACCACACCAATCGGCCCAGAAATCTACCAATACCAGTCCCTCGTTATCAAGCACTTCCTCTTTGAAAGTATTGTCTGTTACTTGCTTAGGCATTATTTTATACTAAATCATGTTAAATAATATCACGCTAGCAATCATGCCATGAGTTTGCCAATTTTGCAAGAGTTTGATTTTTTAGTAACAGTACCCAGATAGATTTTCCTTGCACAATGCAGTGAACAAAGCTTGTACATCCGCCGTGTCCGTGCCAGTATACTCCATATAAGGTCTTGCTTCGATACTGTGAGACATATTGAAGTACGTATCCGTACCCGGCATATTTTTCACGGTCATGACAAACTCGTCGTTACCCTGTGCTATACCCACCATATCCGGTGTTACCGAATCATAGACGTAATCCGCCGTCGGCTCGTCAACCACGGTGTATACACTCGTATCAAGCTCTGTGACGGTCCCGCCGAAACCTCCCGGTACGAATATCGGTTCATATATGAAATCTGCCGTTGTCGAACCATTGGAAAAAGTCAGATCAAACTTCCTATATATTGGCCACGCACCGCTTGTCATACCTGCATCGGCAATCTCTTGGTCGGTCAGGTTGTGCACCTCAGATAGTACGCCTACGACACACCACCCCGAAGGAAGTGTCAAAGTATTACCATTGATTTCAAATGTGCCTGCACACGAGGATGATGAGGTCTTGCCGGATGCACTTTCCGTAGTTGAAGTGTCTACGTCGCTTTGGGCTCTGTGCATATTGCGATTCTTACGTATCAGGCGTCTGATCGCGGCGCGTTTATTATGCATCTTCTGCAAGTTTTTTCTGCTAACGGTGTATTCGTAAGCGAAGAAACCGGAAAGACCGGCCAATGCCACGAATAAGAGCACCATACAGATAGTCTTAATATTTGAACCTTTCATGAGATTACATTAATTAACTTAGTAACTCATTGTACTGCAGATTTGAAACTGTTTCAAATGAGCAGCAGAAGCCGGGGTCTAAGCCCGGGCTTGATATGGCTTTCTCCAATGACTATGGATGTTTTACTTGGGTATGGTCCGTCGCAATAGCAAGTTTTCATATCCGAGACAATCTTTCTTACTTCCGCGGATGAAGCTTTGTTTTTTATCTTTTCGATTTCGACAATAGCGCGGCGCGCAACCTTCAATAATAGCTCTATCATTGGGATAACCGCATATCGTCGAAGCAGTATACTATCGTCAGTTCCCGTCTGGCCGGCATCGACAGGTGGATCGCTCAAAGCCTATTGTCATGGTTCAGAGAGAGTATTTGTTGTGCAGCCGGTCTTCCCCCTCCACCCTGGAAATCACAAATTTCAGTCTATGCTGACCGTGGCGACGGCATTTCGTCTCAAAGGGTGGGTCCCAACCCCGGGTCCGAAGCCCGCCTTCGCTTGTGTTCAAACACCAGATTCATATATAATTCACTGTTAACACATAAAACAAAATAAATAAGACATAACAGAAAGTTTGGACAAGCAACATATCGAAGATTACATACAGGAATTGGAAGAGCAACACCCATTTCTCGCCCGTTTGACAGATCTTGACAGGGTGGAGCCATATAGCTCTATTTATTCAAACCCACAGCATCTATACGGACATGACCCTTCCAAACCTCTGCTGGTTTATCTTTTGTCGGTGACAGGTGGAGGTAAAAATACATTTGTCAATACGTTGTTGCAGACCGGGGAGTTTGAAAAAGTGCGCACCGCTACATCTCGATCCCGCAGGCAGGGGGAACCGCAAGATTCATATGTTTTTATGAGACCGAAGTCCGCAGAAGAAAGTGACAATGATTACTATGATGCATTACGGCGAGAGTACGACCTGGTTGAATCCGACGTACACCATGGAAACTTGTACGGTCTGCCCGCCTCAAGTCTACAGTGGCCGGCCCGCGGAAAACACAAAGTGATACTGACGGAACCTTCTGCACTGGATACCATCGCCGATGTCGCACCGGGATACAATCATCTCAGGATTTTTTTGGTCCCGGATTCATGGCAACAGATCTACCTACGCATCGTTGCTGAAGACGGCTACAGGGACAACCTGATGACAAGACTTGCCGACTCGGCTCGTTGGTGGGAGGAAGCACCCGAATATGCTCATTTTTTCATTCATAATACTGAGGATCCAGAGCTTTTGGGACTTGACACAGCTGTAGAACCATTGCCATATGTTTTAGATGAAATGCAGCGCTGGCTTCGGGAAATGACGAAGCCAAATATTGAGTAAATTCAGGATCTTGGACGCATGGTGCGGGAAAACAGGCCGGAGAGTATCAATGTGTTGCAAAGCACGCACGAAGAAATCGTAAAACGAGCGGTAGAAGTACTGCGTGCCGGAGGTTTGTTGATTTACCCGACGGAAACTACATACGGGGCGGGTGTAGACGCAACCAACGACGTCGCGGTACGCAAACTTTTGCAGTATAAGTCACGAAGAGAGGGTTTACCTCTTTCGGTCGCTGTATCGGATA
>JALWDW010000015.1:0-295 GCA_027036675.1 Candidatus Dojkabacteria bacterium | reverse complement strand
ACGTAGCATCGAATCTATACAGAGATTTCCTACCGGGACCGTTGACCGTAGTATCTGTGGGCAAGCATAAAGTCGCTCCCGGTGTGGAATCAGAATTTGGTACGCTCGGGATACGTATCCCCGATCACCCATTGATACGTGCGATTGTCGATGCTTTTGGCAAACCTATCACTGCCACTTCCGCAAATGCGTCGTACAAACCCCGACCCTACTCTATCGATACTATGTTGACCAATTTGTCACAAAAACAAATTGCCTTGATCGATTTGATCTTGGACTCTGGCGAGCTCCCTCA
>JALWDW010000014.1 GCA_027036675.1 Candidatus Dojkabacteria bacterium | reverse complement strand
TGTACCTCACTTGAAGTACTCGTCCAATATTGTAGCACCATTGCCGTCGGAGGGGAATGAGGGTTGGGGGTGCTCGTTTATCCACTCGGTGAGCGAGGCGATCTGGTAACGCAACTCATCGGCGGAGGGTAGGTCCACGTAGTCAAGGTCGTGTGCGGCCAACCTATCGTTGCCCGGATTCAAGTCCCTCTTCAAGTGATCTGATTCTCTCTCGTAAATTGTCTGCTGGTAACTTTATCGGTTCATTTGGGTAGTCAAAAACTGTATCCAACGCTCTTTTCTAGAGCTCTAATGCTTTTCTTCCACGGGATTGATCACCTTCGCGTAAATACAGCTCTTGATTGAACATGGCATATATAGTCGAAACCCATGCAAACGCTCTAGACCCTTTATTGGAGTCGGCAGTCGCTTTCTCCATCAATTCATCCACCTTTGCAATGATTTGTCTCTGCGATAAACCTAGTATGGTACCATGTAAAAGGAGATAATATGCATAATTATTCTGATAACCAATTGCATCGAAGCCAGCTGCCAACGCTTGACGGTACAAATCATCAATCTCTTGTATCACTTGTAAGCGCCTCTGACGCGGCAGTTCTTCTGTCTCCAATAAGGACTCTTTTTGAGTAATAAGCTTACCCCAACGTATACCTTGCGGGTTACGTGACAAACCCATCCAATCATGCCAATCTTTGAGCTGCGCCAAGCTCTTACTATCTTGCGCGGCTCCTGAGATCAATGCAAGCCCATGACGATTGAAAGCCAACAATTTATTTGGATGATCTAACAAGTGCCTACCATGTACTGGTACAGCATTTGTCCACACAACTGGATGTGGATATGGAATAGTGGCTCGCATAGATTGCACCTCCATACTTGCACCAACCATATTAAATATAAATCGGCCATCATCGACACCAGCTTCATTCATAGGTTCGTATGTGTAAACAAGGATCGTAGATGCAGGTGGTATATACTTCGCGTTCTCGCTATATAAGTTATGCAAGGCTGTATACGCTTCTTTCAGCCGTGAGTTTGCCTCTTGTTGATAACTTGAATAGGCCTCAGGGTTATTCTCTTTAGCTGCATCCATTACAATTGATACACCGTCGAGCAACCTCATAGACGCAATTGTATGCTGTTCATCCTCATTCACACCATTCAACACCCATGGGGCATGACTGCTCATGGTTCTAGGAACAGTCGTCACTTCAGACTTCAAACCTAAGACCCGAGCCATCGCTGTCAATACATTCGAATACCCGGCGCATACAGCTTCTTCCCGGTATAATAGTGCCGATAAGTCAGTGGTAAATATATCTGGGTCATTGGGTACGCGAAACAACCTCCTCGTAGCATTCCCCAAAGGAATAAGTATATTTACGAGTTCCTCGTTCAATTTATCGCGTGTCTCCTTGTCCAATTTACCGTGACGCTCTTCCGCAGCTTTCGCTCGAGCGAACACATCAGCGACGTCTTCTTTCATTTTCCACAGGTCGACACCGTCACGCCGAAAGCGATCAATCAGACGTATATCGTTTATCACACTGGCCATTTCCCACAATTCATTGTCCAGATCCTTGATTATATCGGTTTGACGGGCTTCGGATGTGGTGCCGGGATTACCATCTCTCCCGAGAAAGCTTCTCAACACCCTTTCACGTAATCGCTCTTCTCTTCGTTTACGGTTCTTTTCTGTCCTCCAAGCTTGTTTCGGTCGTCCCCTAACCAAGTGCCTCACCGCGTGCTTTTTCATACTCTGACCCGCCCTGGAACCTGACAACAAAGCGACCAATCTATCGACCTCTGTTTCGAGCCCAGCCTCTTTCACTTTTTTTGAGGTCGGAACGGATTGTCGGGTCTTTTCCGCTGCGACCAGTTTGTCTCTGCGATGATGAGCTTCATCTGTGTCGCACAAGGACGAATCCATCGGTTTATTATCCGTAGGTTCGACCCACAACAGATTTGGCAATATCTTGTCCAATATGGATTGCCATACTTTGAGACGTTCTTCTACTTCAGAATACTCATCACGTATACTCTTCGGCAATTTCCCCATAGCTTCCAGGATCAGCTCTACCCTCGCTCTTGCCGACACATATTTATCCGCCACACTGCGTCGTGTACGTAGCAATTCCTTAAGTTCATTGGGGTCGATGGGTATCTCATCACGACTTTCCTGCCATTCACTTGCATCTGTCAGAGTTTTGAGTCCGAGAAGGTGCTCTCGCAGGGTTCCTATCAGATCGGCGGTGCCAGTCAAAGTTTCCAATTCTTTTCTCTCAACCGTGTCAAGCCGTACTGGCAATGACTCGACAGGAGCAAATTCAAATATCCTTTCCAGTTGGTCCCAGTTTTCCTCCGGGATTGCATCTACAGTAACCGTATCATTATCTCTTATCGGGACGGCCACTCCAGTTTGCTGTCCAAGTCCGGAAGTTCGAAGCAACGGGTTGTGCTCCGGTTTACCGTGTGTCAGTTGGTTCGGGTTAAATGACGTTTCGTTCATACATCATCCTAACATATGCAAGGCGCCCGGCGAACCCCCGGACTTAAACCCCGGTACAGAAGCCCGGCTTCGCTAAGTGTGGTATAATCCCCCGCCATGAAATCAAACACACCGACCGAAAAAATCCGCAACGTCGCGATCATCGCTCACGTAGACCACGGTAAGACGACCCTGGTGGACGCATTTATCAAGCAATCTTCCCAACTGCAGGTCAATCAGGAGGAAATGCAACAAGATTGCATATTAGACTTCAACGAGCTGGAAAGAGAACGGGGGATCACCATACAAGCCAAAAGTATCAGTATCCCGTACAGAGAATATATGATCAATATCATCGACACACCAGGACATGCAGACTTCGGCGGTGAAGTCGAACGAACTCTACATATGGCGGATGGATGCGTATTGCTGGTGGATGCACAGGAAGGCGTGATGCCGCAGACAAAATTCGTATTGAAAAAAGCATTGGAACTCGGGTTGAAACCAATCGTCGTAGTTAACAAAATAGACAAAAAACTCGCCAAACCCGCGGATACATTGTCAAAAGTGCAAGATCTTTTCTTGGAACTGGCCACCGACCCCGACCAGTTGGAGTTCCCCACCTTTTACGCAGTGGGACGCAACGGACAAGTCTTCACGGAATTGCCGACAGAGAAGGAAGATGCGTTATCCGACCTGCAAGCCGATACCACACCGCTTTTGGATGCCATGATTGAGACCATCCCCTCGCCCACCCCGCAAGACGATCAACCATTTCGCATGCAAGTAACCGCGATCGAATACGACCCACACCTTGGCAGGCAACTGATAGGTCGAGTGGACAGAGGAGTGGTCAATACGGGTGATCCTATCGCCATAGTTTCCCCGCCCGAAGGAGAGTCCGCAAGCGAGACGTCTCACAAAACCCGTGTCAAAGCTATGAGCGCAAGAGTCGGGCTCCATGACATCGCAATAGAACAAGCGCATACCGGAGAAATCGTCCGCATCATCGGAGCGGACGATGCCAACGTCGGTGATACGCTCTGCGACCCGTCCGCGATCGAACCGATGCCGGCCATCAAAGTATCTCCGCCATCATTGCGCATCAAGATAGAAGCAAATACCTCACCGTTCTTGGGTAAAGAAGGGGAATTTGCCAGCTTGAAGCAATTGCAAAACCGCCTGGAACACGAAAAACTGGCAAACGTAAGCTTGCGCATCGAGAAAGCGGATGACGGGGCGTACACCGTCGCCGGCCGTGGGGAGTTGCATCTGGCGGTATTCATAGAAACATTGAGGCGGGAAGGTTATGAATTCCAGATCCGCAAGCCCGAGATCATCATTACCGAAGTGGACGGCAAAAAGATGGAGCCTCTCGAAGAGGTATTCATAGAGGTGGCTGAGGAGTATCAAGGGGTCATCACCAAGGAATTGGGACAACGTAAAGCAGAGTTGGTAGCTGTGGAACCTCACGATTCGATGTTGCAATACACGTACCGGATGCGTACACGTGATCTGTTGGGTCTCAAGCGAATCCTTGTCACGGCGACAAACGGGAATATCGTGATGCACAACCGTGTGGTGGATTTGGTGGAGTGGGCGCCACATCCAGAAGAACAATATGTGGGGCGCCTGATATCCGCGACCACGGGGAAGGCGTTGGCATATGCGATGAATTCGTTGCAGGATCGTGGGCAATTTTTTATAGAGCCAAATACGGATGTTTACGAAGGTATGATCATCGGCATCGGGAATACAGATAGAGATATCATGATGAATCCCACCAAAGCTCGAGAAAAAAACAACGTGAGAATGTCCCGCGCCGAGATTACATTGGTCAATCTCAAGGCGCCTATCCCTCTTACGATCGAATACGCACTAGGGTTTTTGCAGGATGATGAAATACTGGAGGTAACGCCGAAAAATCTGCGTTTACGCAAGAAATATTTGAATAAACAGCAACGTTTCGATGCTGAGAAACGTCGATGAAGTTCCTCCCTCGACCTGACGGGCGACGAATTACGCCTGAGGCATTGATCCGCGCCTCAGGGCGTCGTTGAGCCGGCCTATATAGTCGCCGAAACGATTCGTTAGCGCAACGGAACGTGAAATACTCATTAAAATTTCATCCGTAGACAGGCCCTCTGTCGAAGACAACCTGACCGAGCCCGCTATCACTCCCCTACTCTTTTACCTCATATACCAATTCATCACCTGTTGTCAGGTCCTTGACTTTATATTTACCTTCGTTTTGTTCCCGTTCACCATAAATAACCGCATACCTGCACCCTTGATTTTCCGCGTACGCAAACGCCTTGGATACTTTTCGTTTGTTTGGGTCCAACAAGACAATCTTACCCGATTTGCGAAGCGAAGTTGCCAGACGCAACCTGTCAGCTTCCGCGACTCCACCGAGGTTCAACAACATGTACTTTTCCCGTATTTTCCCTTCGAGTATCGTATCGACCAATCCCCAATTTTCCAAGAAAATCCTGGCCGGTTCATCGCCAGGGGCGACTCCGACCGCAGGGATGCTTTGCGCACCGAAGATCGAGGCCAAACCGTTGTAGCGACCGCCACCGAACAGCGCTCGATTGAAATCGGGCTTGTTGTCAAACACTTCAAATACCAGCCCGTCGTAATAGTCTATCCCGCGCACTATCGACGGTTTAAATTGCACATAATCACCATAGCCCAACGTCGCCAAAGTTTCACGGATCTTTGTCAATTCCGCCAACGCGGCCGAGTCGCGCATCTCTGGTAATATGTCTGCGATATCGCCATCTTCCATACTCAATATATCCATCAACTTGTCGATCTGAGATTGATCCAAACCGATCTCCCGCAACCAATCTTTGACTACGTCTTCTCCCATTTTCGGAGCTTTGTCCATGGCCTTCATGATCTGACTTCTTTGCCCGTCGTCAAATTTGCCCAATGCAGATAGTATTTCGTTTAATATTCTCCTATCGTTCATATACAACGTGAAAGCGCCGGCCGGGGCGTTGTAACTCAGCATGATATCCAAGGCTATCTGTAGGATTTCCATATCCGCTTCAAGTGCCTCGCTCCCGAAGATATCGATATTGAGTTGCCAGAACTCCCGATTTCGACCTTTTTGGGGCTTTTCATTGCGGAAAAAATTGGCTATGGAGAAAAGTCGTATTGGTTTGGGCATGGATGACCCGATTTTCGCCACCAATCGTGTCACGGACGGGGTCATTTCCGGACGTAGCGCCAATTCGCGACCGGCGCGGTCAGTCAGTATCATTAATTCTTTACCGCCCAAGTCTTCACCGGATTTCGCCTTGTACAAGTCTGCGTATTCCAACGTGGGTGTCATGTATTCTTGATAACCGTAGCTCGTGCATACTTTCCGCCACTTATCGAAGATTGCGCTACGGATTTGGAATTCCGTCGGATCCCAGTCATAAAAGCCTTTTGGTGGGACGACGGATATTTTCTTTTGCGTGGTTGTTGCGGTTTTCATGGTTTTTAGGTTGAGTCAATTATTTAGGTTTGTTTAATTCTATCATTTCCTTGTAGGTAGAGTAAGCGGTTCTCGGGTACACCATACTCCCCCATGCTATACTCCCAATACCATGCATCAACACCAGCAAAATATCCTCAAAAAGCTCGCCCGAGTACGGAGTGCCAGATTCAACCGGCTCAAAGACCCCAACCTTGACCCCAAACAATTTGTTTACCATCTAAATCAGTTAATTAAACAAGAATACGTCGTCAAAACCGATAACCTGTATTCATTAACCCGCAAGGGCAAGATACGACTCGGTACCTACCTGTCGCCATTCAAGCAGATGACGCAACAAGGACTAACCACTTTATTGTTCATTGAAAACACCAGTGATCAAATGCTGGTGGTCAAACGGCAACAAGCACCTTTCCTAGGGCATATCGGACACCCGACTACACGTGTGAAGAAAAACGAATTGACTCGGGAATCTGCGGAACGCCTGGCTGATGATCTGGGAATCAGTGGCAATCCACGGTTGGCATGTGTGTTGGACTACTTGTACGACGCACCGACCCCAGAAGACATATACCGCTTAGTCATGTTTGTTTACTACCTACGGACGGATCGGTCTCCCACCTCCCAGATTACCTCGCAGGAGGGTGAAACTCTATGGATGACGAAACAAGAATTGTCGGATACCGAACTTGGTTATGCAAATACCGCGGACATTATTGACTCCGTGCAACAGTACAAGGTATCCGGATCTCCGCAATTCCTCAGTAAACGGTATGCAACGGTTCTTTAAGTGAAGTTTGCACCACTTGTCGACGTATCGGTTATCAGATTATCATTGTCGCACTAAGATAATTCATTACAATTATGAAATTAACAAAAGAAATACTGGATACACTGCAAACGTTGTCCGCAGAATCCGTGCAAGATGGCAATTACGCCACAGCGTCTGTCGTTATCGATTCAAATCAGAACATCGTCGGGCAACATACGAGTTGTGTACAAACTTATTCAGATCCCACTGCGCATTCCGACCTTTTGGCGGTGCAAGAGCTATGCAGAAGCAAAAAGCTTCTAAATTTGTCAGGGTATAGTTTGGTAACCGTACTGGAACCCTCTTTGATGAGTATCGCCGCTTGTAGTTGGGTCGGCATTTCGGACATCTATTACCTGATACCTGCGGATAAGCTATATGGCAAGTATAAATGGATCACAGAATCCATCGATCTGGATAAATCTGCCATTGCGGCGCAATTTGATTCACCGGTGCGATTGCATTACATCAAGGGCCATCATGATGATTTTGACAAATTATGGGAAACCCTTACGATCAATCAGTGAATCACTCCATAGGTATACTGAGTACCGCACAATTCCAAACATTTACTGCAACAACCTCCCCAAGGAAATACATGTCATGCACAGCACTCACACACAAGGAATTTGCAATCACCTGGGACTATGCTATTATGAAGTGTGATTATAAAAACGCTTTAACCTTTACTAATGCAAACCCTATACAACCCTTCAAAGCGCTATGCAGTATTCACACTCATTGAGCTATTGATTGTGATGGCGGTTATTGTCATATTGATGGGTATAGGGATGCTCGGGTCCAGATATGCAACGTTGCAGGCGCATAAAACTCGTCATCGAGCGATCCTTAGAGAATGGGCAAAAGCCCTAAATGCATATTATTTGGATCATGGTGAGTTTCCATATGGCAACGATGCGAGGATACCGGCAATCATGGATACGTACTTAGCACCATATTTTGATGATGAATTTTATGAACCTTTCGGACAAAAACAATCTGTGTATTATCGCTACTACGGATATCAGAGTGATCACACGCATACACCTGTGAAAATCACATCTGTCCGCATTGAAATTGTAGAATACGAATTCCCTTTCGGTAGCCATATACTGTCCGAAACATTAGGCGATACTACACACGATAGTCAAGAAAACATTCTCACCTATTACCAATGGAGAGGAGACTTCACTCCCCCTGATTGGGGTTACGGTACGATCTTCCTCTACTGAAACATATTAAAGTATCTTTCTATGTCTTCCTCCACCTCATGGCGATGAAAAGCGGTATCTCCCGATCCGCGCGTCTGCGGGCCTTGTCATTCTCCACTTTTTTCCCAATTCCACCTACGACTGGCAATTCTTCAACTCTTTCCAAGATCATCCCGTGTCTCGCCATGGTATTCAGGTAAACATGCAACGGGCGGTGGTATGAGATAGACACACCCCCGCCGTTTCGCCCGTATCTTTTCAACGGAATCCTCATCTTGGACAAATAACTATCCACCCTACGATACACCAACTTCCGACCTTCGTCATACCCCCAACCGCTTTGTCTTGCGATCCGAAACGCCGGGTGCAACATAAAAACCACTACCTTCCCACCATCCGTGATCGCCTTGATCGCATGTGTCAAGACAGCCTCCACAGGGTCCATATCTTGTATACTCAACAAGAAAACCGCTTTGTTTGGGGACGCATCGCGCACGAAGTCATATTTTGACAACCTGCGAGCATCGGCGATATGGAATTCCAAATTCGCCCCCCGACCCGCGTACCGATCTCGAGCTTTGGCAATCATTCGTTTACCGACATCTACACCGATATACCGCTTCATTTTACCTGCCACATACGACGCCAAGACACCCTGCCCGCACCCTATGTCAAGCAATACATCGTCCTCGTCCAACTCCAAAAACTCCAGCACCGTCGGGATCGCCACTCTCTTGTGATATATGCTACCGTCGTCACCGACCATCCCATCGTACCAGGTAGCCAGGCTGTCCCAACCTCTCGCCTGTCTGGGCAACCCGCCACGCTTGTCGGAGCTGTCGGACGGACTGTGCCCACGACGAGACCTGTCTCGACCGAGATTGCTTAAATTCCCGGACCTCGTTCTCTTCGGCATGACAATTTATCCGGATAAATAATTGCTATACGTTATTCAGTCAGGATACCCAAAGCCGTATCCATTTGCGGATCTTTGTTCTGTTTGAAATCCTCTTCAGTACGGTCCACTATCTTGTCAGGTACGATGGGATTGTCCGGATTGATCCAAGTGCCGTCAGGCAAAAGCCATTTAAATCGGGTGATGTGCAATGACGACCCGTCCTCAAATGAAAGAACATCTTGAGCGGTCCCTTTGCCGTACGTGGTCGTACCGACGATGGTCGCCCGTTTATTCTGTTGCAAAGCGCCCGACAAGATCTCCGAGGCTGATGCGCTGGCTTCGTTTACCATCACCACCAAGGGGATATTTGGCAGTCTACCATCCCTGCTTACTTTGAGTACATCCTCATCCCCTTCCCTATCGACCTGTTTCATCACTACAGTATTTTTAGGCAGGAAATCTTCTCCCGCGTAGATCGCCGCGTTGAGAAACCCGCCCGGATTGCCCCGCAAATCCAATACCATGCCGTCCACATTGGCCTGAGCTATTTCGTCAATGGCCACATCCCATTTGTCTTGCCAGGTCTTGTACGAGTCTTCCGTAAATCTGGAAACCGTCAGTACGGCGATGCGTTTCCCGTTGACTTCTTCATACCGCACGTCTTCGATACTGGATATCGTGATTGGCCCACGGGTAACCACGACATCGCGAGTTTGCGTGGAATCTTTCGCGAGCAAGGTAAGTTTCACATCTGTACCTGATTCACCTCTGATACGATAAACTACGTGATAGACCGTCTCGGTTGGTGTTACTGGTTCATCATCGACCGCCACGATGACGTCTCCGGGCTTCACCCCGGCCTTCTCCGCCGGCGAACCTTTGAGAGGCGTGACTATACGGATCTGCCCGTCTTCGTTGTATCCCAATTCCGCACCAATACCGGAGAAATATGAGCCGGCGTTTCGCTTGGCATACTCTTCCGTCTCCGTCGGAGTCAGAAAATACGTGGCATGATCGTCGTAAGAAGCCACCATTCCCTTGATTGCACCGTACAACATATCTTGTTGCGATACTTTGTCGGGATCGACGTATTCGCTTTCCATCGTTTGCCAGACCTTCCAGTACAGTTGATGATCTATAGGCTTGGATTTGTTGAATAAAGGGCTTGTGATATCCAAGTTTTCCGCAGGCTTGACTTCTCGACCGACATATACCCCGAGCACAAACACGGAAACGACCAGCAAACTGAATTTTGTCAATTTATTGAAGATATCGTTGCCATACGAGTTCTCGACACTTTTTTTTACTTCTTTTTGGGAAACCGACATTATCAATATGTTTGAAAAACTTCTTCTCAATTTATTTAATCACGCTTCAAGATACTTGACGCTCATTGTAACACAACCACTCCTCCGGTATGAAGCAATACTTCACTTCCGCTATCAGTACGAACCCTAATATATGGGGTGTCTTGCACCACTTCTTCCACCACACCCATCAGGCCGTAGTTTTCCCCGTCTATGGATCGCACCCTCGTGCCGGGATCGATTTGCGATAAATAGTACGGACGTGATATCGAGTTTTCTTTCATAAACTGCGGATACTGCATCGTTGCCATGTCCATGAGAGGTTTGCCGGGGCTCAACAGGTATATGGTTCGGCCATGCATAAGTGAAACCTTTTTACGGACCGCTACGATATAATGAGTGTGTTGCCTGAGATAGTCCACTTTCGATCGATTGATCTGAGTATGTCCAAATCCGTCCAGTACGATCACCGGCAATTTAGCGTTTTGTACGGTCTCAAAATCGGTCGATCCCACTATCACGGCTTTCGCCCGTTTTTCATACAATGCTTGCAACAATTCCGGATAAACGAAGCTTCCCACGTAAACGATTTGATTGCTATAATCATCGACAAGGTCAGCTTGCGAATACACACTGGCACCGTCCCGCACGAAGACAAGTTCTCCCAGCAAGAAGGAACTTGCCGGATCACCTGTTTCGCCCAATTTGCCGTTGGCGCTGTACGGTACGCCGATCGCATTTGTCACAAGCGATATGCCTTTCGTGGCGGACACATCCAAGATCTCCGCACGCATTGACGACACAACCTCGGTTATATATTCCTCCCCCACCACATCCACGAAGCCGTCGTTTGTCCTGTCCAGCGAGACAATCCCCGACCCGCGGGCGTCTACGACCAAGATGCCCAACCCAAACGCGGTATCTTTTTGGGCCAACACCTCACCGCTTTGCACATGTTCACCCGGCAACCTCAGTACATATTTGTTCGCATCACTCTTCCGTATCTTCAATAACCGCGGCAGATAATACGATTCTTTGATTTCCCTGTACCTCGTCACAAAAATTTTATCACCCGGCGCGATATGTTCACCTCTCTTTACAAGGTACTCCACTCGCCCGTCCGGCAACCAATCCAGCTTCAGCTTCCCATACGATATTATATTTCCGACGACGCTAATCATATTCCCAACCATTCGGTCAATTTATCTCTATTGGCCCGCGGGTCGGGGCCGTATGCCACAGGTTTCGCTCTGGCATCCACGATGATTTGTTTCAATTTACCGCCTTTGCCATATGAACTTGCTACCACCGATAAGTCTTCCCCCGCCACAAACGGCGAGAAATCTTTACTAAAAGAGCCTTCCAGGGTATATTCCGCGACATCTTCCAGGTCTATTGACGCATAATCTCCTGCAAGTACATAAATATGTTGTTGCCCGGATGATGCGTCCAACAACCCGTCAAACACCACTTTCTTCTTTTTGGTGAACTTACGCATATCCGGGATATACACACGAGTAATGTCGGGGAATACAAGGTTTTGATTTACGATGAAATTCCCCGCATTGACACCGGCATACAATTGATCGGTACTTGCCTGCACCAGGTTGTCGTAATCTACATACAAATCAAAACTCCCTTTCAGCTGCAACCCGTCGATTATCGCCAGCACCAACGTTTTTCGATCCAACAATCGCAGGATGTCACCACTGACCACGCACGCGGAACCGGAGGCCAATCCGAAATCGTTTGCCAGGAGCTTCTGGCTGTGCGTCAAGCTGATCAACTGTACGGTGATGTATGAACGTATAAGGTCGGCGATTGTAGGGTCCTCCGATGCCAATGGCGGCGTTGCCACCAGATTCGCCCACATGTTTTGTATCTCGGCTTTGCGCCTTGCTGATGACAAAAAAGCTTTGAATTTGGCGTCCAGGATCGTGTTGATCAATCCGTTGCGGCCGTTGGTGCGGGTCCATGCTATTTTTGCGTGTTTTGGGGAACTCGGAGATACCGACGATGATCCGATTCGCCACCCGTCGAAACGCAAAAGGTCCAAATCAAGCACCAATACGTCATCATATCCGTGATGTTTTAGTATCGTCTCGACTTTGCTCAGGTCCTCCATCGGATCATAGATCTCCACCTTGATGTCTTGTGAATAACTTCGTAGGGTCCGGATAAGCCATGATTTATTGTCTGCAGTCCCCGCTACTCGCAATTTTATTTGCGATACACCGGCTCCTTCGTCCGTGAATTTGTCGACGTGGTAAATCCCGTCCATCGCTTCGTCCTCCGAAAGCAATTTCCAACCGAATTTGCTTTCCAATTCGGCAAAGTATCCCGCCCAAAACGAATGGCCCAATGTCTCGAAGGCTTCCGGATAGGCCGATGTGTCGGTCAATACGTATTCTCTGCCGGCATCATAATGAGCGTAAAACAAAGAAGCGTACAACGCTCCGGTCGAGTGAGTGATGACCAGGTAGGCGTTTTTGTCGACGATGGGCAGTTGTTCCATACACCGCATTTTAACACAAAACTGTGTGCAATACCGTACTTCGAACCGTTAGCGCTCGTTGTCGGCCGTACAACGCAACGCCCATATGCAATAAATCCACTCACAACCTTTGGGACAAACACCCGTCACCACGGGCTACATGACCTTCTACCTCACACACAGCGTGAAAACTTCAATGAAGCCTCTCCCCACGACCTTACGGGCGGAGTGCCCACGGCTGGAAGCAATGAAGCCACAACGACCTTACGGTCGAGGAATTACGCCGAAGGCATTAAACTCCCCTACTCGTTGCTGGAGACATACGGCATCAAGGCCACTTGCCTTGCTCGTTTGATAGCCCTTGCCAATTGTCGTTGGTGCTTGGCACATGTGCCGGAACGTCTGGACTCAATAATATTCCCTCCTGCGGAAGTAAATTTCTTAAGCTGATAAATGTCTTTGTACGTTACGTGCTTCACACCGGACTCGCACAAAGCGCACTTGAGATTTGGGTTAATCTTCGGCTTCCTTCGTTTCCTAGGTGCGGGTTTCGCATGAGTATCAGAAGTGGACGCAGTCGTCGTGCTACTCACAAACGAAATCACACGTGGTTCCGTCGCGGCATCCGTATTGTCGCCAGTTACCTTTTTACTTACATCGGCCATTTTCTTAATATTCGCAATTAGATTATCATTATAATTCGTCAGACAAAGGATCATCCTCGTCCGCAGTATCGGAGTTTACCATATTTTCGGCGGAACTACTCTCTTTCTCCATTTCCGGCGCCTCTTCGTCCGACACGCCGTCAGCGGTCCCAACCGAATCTGAATCGTTGAGCTTCCCCTTACTATCCAACAAAATCATCTCATCGATCCTGATTTCCGTTTTATACCTTTTCACTCCGCTATCGTCGTCCCATGACCTGGTGGTCAGTGACC
>JALWDW010000013.1 GCA_027036675.1 Candidatus Dojkabacteria bacterium | reverse complement strand
CAAGGCGTTGGCGGAAGTGGCGAAATATCCGTTGGGAACGTTGGCGAAACCGCCGACGGGAGACATCGCGGCCGAGTCCAGTGCGGATAGCGCTTTGGAAACTTTTGGGCAAGATTTGGTGGAATTTGCGAAAGAAGGGAAATTGGATCCTTTGGTTGGACGCACTGAAGAATTGAAACAACTGATCAATATACTCTCCCGGCGCCGTAAAAACAATCCCATAATCATCGGCCCACCCGGGGTCGGTAAAACCGCTTTGGTCGAGGGTCTGGCCCAAATGATTGCTACGGACAGCATACCCGCTTCACTTCTGGCAACACGCATAGTGTCTCTGGACTTGCCCGCAATCACGGCGGGTAGCAAGTTGAGAGGAGATATAGAAGAGAAGGTGATGGCGATAATCGCGGAGGTTATACGTTCCGACGATGTGATCTTGTTTATTGATGAGATTCACCTGGTGATGGGCACGCAAATGCCCGGTGCCGGAGGGGATATAGCATCGATCTTGAAACCAGTGTTGATGCGGGACGATTTCCGTGTCATAGGAGCGACTACGACATCTGAATACACCGCATATTTTGAAAACGACGAGGCGATGGCGCGCAGATTTCAGACAGTGCAGGTGGGTGAACCGTCGATCGACGAATCGATCGAAATTCTCAAGCGGATAGAACCTATCTTGGAGGAGCACCACAACGTCAATATACCTGCGGAAACGGTCGAAGTGGCGGTGAAACTTGCGGATCGATATGTAAGCAACAGATATTTGCCCGACAAAGCGATCGATCTTTTGGATGAGGCGTCCGCTGCGAAGAGGATTGAGATGGAAGAGGCCTTTGAGGATGTGATGCCGATCCTCCAGGAGTTGAAAAAGGCGGTGCAGGCTAAAGAGGAGGCGTTGAAGGAAGGTGATTTTGACACCGCGCACAGATGGAGGATGCGAGAGCAAGAATTGATGCTGGAGATTGATAAAATACAAGTGAATCGTAGTCTTGCCAAAAACCGCAACAAATACAAAGTGGGCAAATCGGTCTTGGAAGAAGTGGTATCCAAATGGACCGGAATTCCCGTCTCCACATTGAATGTAGCGGAAAACAAGATGCTTTTGAATCTGGAGAAAACACTCGGGAAATATGTGATAGGACAGGACGAAGCTCTGGAAACGGTGGCCAACGCCATCCGCCGAGCGCGTACGGGTATCTCGTCGCCAAACCGCCCGTGGGCCTCAATGCTGTTTTTGGGACCGACGGGAGTGGGGAAGACGGAACTCGCAAAGGTGCTGACGCGCACATTGTTCGGTTCGGACGAACGGTTGATACAGATCGATATGAGCGAGCTGATGGAGACGCACAGTGTATCGAAGTTGATAGGCTCCCCACCGGGGTATGTCGGATATCGAGAAGGTGGGAAACTGACGGAACAAGTCCGCAGAAATCCGCACAGTATCATACTTTTTGACGAAATCGAAAAAGCCCATCCGGATGTATTGAATATTTTGTTGCAAATCATGGAGGACGGGCATCTGACAGACGGTCGGGGACGCAAGGTAAGCTTCAAAAATACTGTAGTTATATTGACTTCAAATATCGGTGCTGAGGAGATCCGCCAGGACAAAGTCCTCGGATTTAGCGGACGTGCGCCACGACAAGAGAGATCGGACCGCGAAATCTTAAATGCCTACAAAACGATGAAAACGGAGTTGCTGGATAAACTGAAAGATACGTTGAGACCGGAGTTGTTGAACAGGATCGATGCGACCGTGATATTCAAAGCGTTGACAAGTACGGATGCGAAAAAGATTGTGTCGGTTTTGTTGCAAGAATTCAATGAGCGTATTGCCGATCTTGACGTATCGGTCGAACTGGACAAGGACGCCGTCAAGTACATAGTCCGGGAAGGTTTCAGTGAAGAGTATGGTGCGCGACCTCTGCGCAGAGTGTTTCAAGACAACTTGGAGACTGCCGTAGCTCAAGAGATCTTGAAACATAGGAAGGCGAACGACAAATTGGTGCTCAAATTCAGCGCTGACAACGACCGCGGTTTGTATATCAAATAACCGTATTGTGCGGTATACTCGAGTATTATGCAATATATTTGTACCAATTGTGAATATCACGCCCTCCAATGGTCCGGACGTTGCCCAAATTGTGGTGAATGGGGGACCTACGAAGAGATGAAAGATGCCGATCCGAAGGTATCTGTGTCCAAGGGTGTGGGTACGAAGGGGAATTTGCTTGGTGAAAATGTCGTGGAGTCCGCCGAGTCGGTCAACTTGAGTGAACTTATGGTATCCGATGCCGGTGGACGCGATACTGATTTTGCCGACGGGTATGACCGTATCGATAGCGGTATAGGTGAACTCAATCGAGTATTAGGTGGCGGTATCGTGCAAGGTGAGGCGGTATTGATCAGCGGTGAGCCCGGGATCGGTAAATCCACATTGTTGACACAACTTGCCAGTAATATCGGACGTGATGGAGATGTCTTATATGTATCGGGAGAGGAATCCCTATCCCAGGTGGCTTCGCGGTTTAAGAGGCTGTTTGGCAAAAGTCAGCCGGCGCGTGTAAAAATTTCAACAGAACAGGTTGTCGAGAAGGTTGGGAAGCTGATCGATGATATGAAACCGGATTTGGTGATAATTGATTCGATCCAGACGGCATTGTCTTTGCAGTCTCGCGGTGTGGCAGGGAGTTTGTCGCAGGTGCGTACGGCCGGCGGGAAACTTGTGCAATACGCCAAAAGATTTGGTGTCCCCATGTTTATCGTAGGGCAGGTGAACAAAGAGGGGGTATTGGCCGGACCGAAGATCCTGGAGCATAGTGTGGATTGCGTCATCCATTTGGAAGGTGACCAACATCGATTTTATCGAATACTTCGGAGTTCAAAGAACAGATACGGTCCGACTGGTGAGATAGGGGTTTTCGAGATGGGCCAGCAGGGCCTGCAAGAGGTTGCTAACCCGTCGCAAGTATTCCTGAGCGACGGGGCCTATGAAGCCGGGACTGTGTTGAGCGGGATAGTACAAGGGTCGAGGGTTGTGTTTGTGGAAGTGCAAGCTTTGGTGGTGGAACGACAGGACGGCGAGGCGTATGTACGCAGGGTGGCGCAAGGTATCAAAAGGTCGAGGTTGGAGGTGTTGACGGCAGTGTTGACGAAGCGAGGGGGGTTGAGGTTGTGGGACAAGGATATTTTTGTAAATATCGCCGGCGGATTGGTGGTGGATGATCCGAGTATGGACCTGGCAATCTGTATGGCTATCAAGTCTGCTGTGGAGGATAAGCCGGTGCCAGCGGAGAACGTGTATATCGGTGAGGTTGGTTTGACCGGTGTCGTAAAGAACTTCCCGGGTGCCGTACGGATCGTCAAAGAAGCTGTAAGGTTGGGGTACAAGAAGGTTTTCATGCCAAAAACCATTTTCGATAGGGGAGGTGTCAGGAGATCTGCGAAAAAGGTTGGGGTGGGGCATGTGCGTGATCTGTGAGATCATGGTGGACCCGGTGGGACTCGAACCCACGACCTCTTCGCTGCCAGCGAAGCGTTCTAGCCAACTGAACTACGGGCCCTTGGTGGGTGGATTGTAGCATACATCGGGTCGGGGGTGAAGCTGGGTCAGATGCCCTGCTTCGACATTGACACTGCGGTCCCACTAGTGTAATCTGAATTGTAGGTTTTGGATTTAAGCTTATTGTCAAACAAAAATGCGTATCGCCAAGCGCCGTAGAGTGGTATTCGGATTGTTGGGGGTAACAGTCTTGGTCGCACTCAGTGTCGCGGGACTGTGGCAGATGAATCACCGGCGGAATTTACGTTACGAAGAGTCAAGCGCGCATGAAGAATTTCAAACAGTTGTGGAAATGGATTACGAAGCGCCGGATCCTGTCGAAGCCAAACAGACCGTCAATGTGTTGGTATTGGCATATATCCCTCCGTGTGAAGATGTCGAAGACGATTGCGTAGACCGTTCCGTATTTTTCACCCCGGATCAGGATGCTATCCCCCGGTCGGAAATGAGTGAACGTCTGCTACAAAGTGTTGCCGATATAGAAATAGGGTTGGAAAACGGTAGCGCTTATCATAGGTACCCGGCAGCGCCGTACAGTAGCGATTCAACTCCGTATCTGGATTACCGTATCGTGCGATACTACAATATATACGAGCATCTGCCGGCCGGTGCTCCGGTTGGTAATGGAGCGTATTTCCCAGATTTTGTGCAAATTCTGAATCGCTTTCATATTTGTGATTATGTAGACAATCAAGGTGTGGATCAGATTTGGTTGTGGGGTTACCACAATGCCGACAGGGTGCCGGTCGAGTCGAATATGTCGATGGGTCGGGAAAGTGAAGAGTTTTGGAACATGGCTGGATATGGTGATGTGAGTAATAGCGGGCATACCGATGACTTGCCTCAATGCAACAAAACGTATGTGCTGTTTAACTACAATATAACAGCGCCTGCAGCTATGGGTATTCATAATAACGGGCACCAGTTGGAGAACGTGATGAAGTTTCTGGATGAAGGTATTTATAAATCATTGATTCCTCCGGTATATGCAGATTTTGATTTTACAAATGATGATCTGGCATGCGGGAATGTACACTATACACCGGTGTCTGTAGGTAAAGACGATGATTACGATTACTGGGCACATGCCGACCGGGTTGTGCAATCAGTATGTCCCAAGTGGAAATACGAAGGAGAGATAGAATTAACCAATGTCAAGTGTGATGATTGGAGTTGTGATGAACTTGGGTTTTATAATTGGTGGATGAATAGTCTGCCGGGATTTAAGAATGATATGGGAACGAAGAACAAGCCTGTGCACAATGTATGGGAGGCGGTTGCGAATTGGGATGGATACATGTCCGAGTTTGGTCAACGCCTGGTTGGTACCGGCCCCGAACCTGTCGGGACACATGTGACGTTGTACGCCGGAGGTTCCTCTGCTTTGAATCCGGAAGATGAAACCAAGTATCCAGTGGTGGAACTCGTGGATACGAAGAGCGGACAGAGTTTCAAACAACCGATTTTGACCAGGTATCCAGACAGGTACGACTTCTATTTTACGAATAAACTCAAACCGAGCGATCTTGAGATTCGTTTCATCAATGATTTTCGCGCCGGACCTGGGCAAGACCGTAATATGTTTCCTCATTCGTTGGAGGTGGATGATTATCCAACAGTGTTTTTCGGCAAGAAGACTATTGAGGTATTAGGCGGGGTCGGTGTGAACAATGATGGTGATCGTTTAGGTTGTGGTATGAAATCAGTGTCTAATACATCTTTTGAGTTATTTTGTAACGGCTATATAAGGGTGTTGGATACTGATGATCCGGATGTTTTGCCGGTATGTGGCAACGGGTGGACTGAGCAAGGGGAAGCTTGCGATGATGGTAATAACTTTGATGGTGACAGTTGTTCCGCGGACTGTACGAAGTTTCAGCCGGACCCACCTTCCTCGTGTTCAAACGTTGATGATTGTCGTGATAGCGATGGCAGTATCCCGTTTGGAGTTGATTGTTTCAATGGGACGTGTAGGTCTACGGCTCCAGCATGTTTGGATGAGCAAGGTCATGTGAATCTGGATCGCAGAGGACAAGCGTGTGTAGATTTATTTGGGCATGAGATAGGTCGACATTGCTCGCTTAAGCCGGACAATACACCGGATGATCTTACTGATAACTATGTTTGGTGCGGTATGGATTGGGTTGGTGTAAATTCACCGATCGATGGTCTGGATAGAAAGGTCAAATGCGAGGCGGATATAGATTGCGGTCCTTTGCCGAATACCGCGCCGTTTGAAGGCAAAAGTATATCGTGTGAGGAGCATGTCTGTGTCATTCATTGATAGCTGCTTGGGCTTCCGTATTTGACCTGGACTTCCGGTGTCCCGCTGGATCGAATACGGATTCTCGCACCATCGTCGTCGTACGTGCCGTACATAGGGTCTTGTAACGTCTGTGGGTGGCGGGCGAGACCGAAATTCCGGTATGCAGCCATCCACTACATAACTGTGTATCGTGTGCATGGCATATCGCCGTGAAGTCGCACTGTATTGCCCTCAACCGTGGACGCGGACGGAAGATCGGTGTCATGGCACGGGGGTGTTCAAAGTCGGGGTTGGGACCCGGCCTTCAAACCCACTGATTGGGTGGGAACGCTGTGGTGACACAGTTAGCGAGCCAGAATTCGGCTTGGTCAAATATGCAAAACAGAGCGTATACGACATATACAAATACAGCGTGACTACAGCTCACACTACACATCAGGTACGGAGAAGGCGCTTACTTGGGGACATCTCTTCGAGGTACGGCAGATAACGTGTCAACCCGCTCCGTACGTACGTTTAGGTACATCGTACGACCTACTGCAGCTACAGAGTATCGATAAACACCATGGTTGCAAGGAACGTGCAGAGCCACCGGAATGCGCGCTCCAGAGCGACGGGCATCCGTAAATGCCTATACGACAACGTAAGTTGGTTATTAAATTTCGGTTAAAATAATATTAAGCGCAAAATTTTCTTGGTGGTTATTCCCATGGTGATAAGGTTCCCTTGTCAAGTCTGGGGTTTAAGTCTGGGGTCGAACCCCGACTTCACCCCCAGCCATGAAAACGAGTCGCGCCCCGCGATTACACAGCTCTGTAACTGCACAATTGGACCTTTGGGAGAGCGGTATACTGTTGCGAAGTCGGACGGACATGCCATTAGTCGGGTCTGCGGCCAAAGGTCGGTGTCATGGCGCAGGTGGGGAATATGCCGTACGGTCGGGCTTGCCCGCGGGTGGGGGAGATCATGGATTTCGGGGCGGCAACCCCGTGGCGACGACCTTTTGTTCCAAAGGGTGGGTACCAACCCAAGGGTCGAAGCCCGGCTTCGCGTTTCCGCCACCGTTGTTGTATAATAAGAAACATTTAATTTAACAACACATACCAATGTCTGGTAAAATTCCCGCTCCAACGAGCAAAAATTCCGCAGGGTACGATTTTAAATCGATCGAGGAACGTTGGAAGAAGCTTTGGTATGACAACAATATCTACAAAGCGGTAGATTTCTCGCCAAAGGAGAAAAAATATATCCTGGCGGAATTCCCGTATCCGTCGGGACGTTCCGTGCATGTCGGACATATGATGAGATATACAATGCCGGACATGTATTCCCGATACCTGCGTATGAAAGGGTACAACGTACTTTTCCCCATGGGTTGGGATGCATTTGGCTTGCCCGCCGAAAACTTCGCTATCAAGACAGGTACGCCACCACAAGAAAAAATAGCCGAGCTGTCGAAACAATACAAACAAGCCATGCAGGACATCGGTTATGGAATTGACTGGGATAGAGAAATCAACAGTACCGATCCCGACTATTACAAATGGACACAGTGGATTTTCCTGCGATTTTATGAAGCGGGATTGGCGGAGATGAGGGAAGAACCCGTCTGGTGGAGCGATAAAATGAAAACTGTGCTCGCCGAGGAAGAAGTCATCAAAGATGCCGACGGTAATCTGGTGGCGGAACGAGATGGAAGCCCGGTGCGTAGAAGGAAACTGAGGCAGTGGGTCCTGAAAATCACCGAGTATGCGGATAAATTATTGGAAGGACTGCAGGAAATAGATTTCCAAGAAAGCATCAAGAAAGCTCAAACCAGTTGGATCGGTCGTAGCGAAGGGGCTGTCGTGAAATTCCCGATATGGACGGCGGATGGTGAAAAGACCGACCTACAGGTAGAGACGTTCACTACACGTGTCGACACATTGTACGGAGTCACTTTCTTGGTGATCGCTCCGGAGCATGAAATCGTGGAGAATTTGAAAGGGCTGGCGAAAAATACCGAACAGTTGCAGGAATACATCGACAAAGTAAGTCAAAAAACAGATCTCGAGAGGCAACAAAACAAGGATAAAACAGGAGTCCGATTGGAAGGCGTCTACGCGACAAGTCCTATAGATGAAACACAGCAAATCCCAATATTCCTTGCCGATTACGTGATCGCAACCTACGGGACCGGGATGGTGATGGGTGTCCCCGCACACGATGAGAGGGATTATGAATTTGCGGATAAATTCGGCTTGACGAAACCGATAGTGATCGTCGACAAGGATGGTAACAAACTGGAAGACCTGGAGGAATACGGTTACCTGACCAATTCAAAAGACTTTGACGGGATGTCGTCTGAGGAAGCGAAAGAAAAAATTACGAAGATGCTTGAAGCAAGCGGGATGGGGGAATCCAAAGTAACATACAAACTGCATGACTGGCTGTTTTCCAGACAAAGATACTGGGGTGAACCAATCCCATTGATCCATAGGCAAGACGGTACTGTCGAAGCTGTCGCGCATACGGATATTGTGGACGAAGTGGAGAAAAACTTACCCGTAGTGTTACCGAGAGTGGATGATTATAAGCCCTCGGAAGACGGTTCGTCGCCTCTGGAAAGGGCCACAGAATGGGTACAGACCGTGGATTCGGACGGCAACCCGGCCAAGCGAGAGACCAACACGATGCCAAATTGGGCCGGCTCATCGTGGTATTACTTGAGGTATATCGATCCGCACAATGACAAAGAATTCGCAGATATGGAAAAAATGAATTACTGGTTGCCGGTGGATAAGTACTTTGGTGGCGCGGAACATACTACATTGCACCTGTTGTATTCAAGGTTTTGGCATAAATTCCTGTATGACCAAGGCTTGGTGCCGACCCCGGAGCCTTACCAATGGCGCATGAACGGCGGTATTTTGCTGGGGCCGGACGGCGTGAAGATGTCCAAGAGTCGTGGAAATGTCGTCGAACCGCAAAAACTTTTGGAAGAATACGGGGCCGATCTTGTACGGATGGCTTTGGTATTTTTGGGCCCATATGATGGAGTTTATCCATACAACAAAAATAGCTTCGACTCCTGCAGTCGGACGGTATCTCGTTTATTGGATTTGAGCGAGAAGGTCGGGAATATCGAAAACGCTGACGATCTGATGCGTGAAAAGAGAATTATTCACAAAGCTCTGCGCGCTATCACAAATATGTATGAGAATATGAAAATGAATACTGCCGTGTCCGAGATCATGACAGCGGTACGCGATCTGCGCGAGTTTGACACGATCGATCCGGAGGTCTGGTCTATTTTATTGAGGATGGCAGCTCCGATCATACCTTTTGTGACAGAAGAATTATGGCAAAAAAGTCTAGGTTATCCGGAATGGAAAAACGAAAACAGTGTTCACTTGCAAGAATGGCCGGAGGTCGACGAATCGCTACTGCAGGAAGATACGGTGGAAATTCCCGTGCAGGTAAACGGCAAAATCAGAGGGAAGATAGAGATCCCCATAGATGCGGATGAGGAGACTGTGGAACAACTCGCCAAAGCGGAAGCCAATGTAGCTCGTTATCTGGAAGGAAACGAAATACGTAAATTCATTTACGTGCCGGGTAAGATTGTCACAATCGTTGTGTAGGATGGCAATAACATATAGAGCGCAGGTGTTATGAAATTTTTAAAAGATATTTTCGCCTCCAACAAGCAGCTTTGGGCTGCATTGCTCGGATTGGCGTTGTTGATGGGGTGGATATATTTCAACGGCGGGATGGACTCGATGTGGGATATGGGATCTGAGCCAGGCCCGATAGTGGATAACGGAAAACACGCAAAATATGATCGCCCCCCGCAGTACAAATTGAAATCGAGCACGGACTATCGTGCAATGATCGCAACAACGAAAGGATCGTTTACCGTCGACCTGTATGAAAAGACGGCACCCAGGGCGGTAGCAAACTTTGTTGCTCTAGCGAATGATTCTTTTTACAACAATACGAGTATCTATAGAGTAGTGCCGGGATATTTGGTGCAGGGTGGCGATCCGAGAGGTGATGGGACAGGCGGACCGGGTTTTACATTGTCCGAAGAGTGGAGCCCGCGCAAAAAATTTGGCCCATATGTTATGGGTATGGACTTATCGGCTAACGGATCGCAGTTTTTCATTTTATCCGGGAAGTACACAGATGATGGAAAATTGGATCAAAAGTATACAGCTTTGGGTGAAGTGATAGAAGGACAGGACGTGATCGATGCCATAGAACAGGTGGATACCGGCGTGACGGTAGATGGAGTTGACTATCCGGAAATGCCCGTACGTCCGATTGTGGTCAGGAATATAGAGATATTGCGAGTAGCGAAATAAAAGGTACGTTTTTTTCATCAAGATTTCAGAGATATTTCATATTGATCTTGTAATATCGGAGCATGGGTGTCTCTCATGCCGAATTACAAAATCATAGGTGGTTTCGGGCGTTGGTGGTGCGGATATGCAGGAATATCGTGCTGGTGTTGAGTATCGGAGCTGCGCTTTGCTTCATTGCCGGGTATGGTACAGCGGTTTATACGCAGAGAGACCTGCGAAAGGGTGGGGGAGTGTGTAATAAAGCAGAGGAGACAGGAAATCAGGTTGGGGCAAACCCAAACTCAGGTGGTCGGGAAACGGGAGGCGCCGGCGATATCCGGCCCGGAGGTGGGGGTATGGAAGATGAGGCTGGTGGCCGAGGCAAATGCGTCAACGTGGATATCGCCGGCGCCGTGGTGAAGCCGGACGTGTATTGCATGCATGCCGGGGACACCCTGAGTGAAGCGGTGCAACGGGCCGGTGGGTTCAACTTGGGAGGGTATGCGCAGAAATTTGTGGCGCAACGCATCAACCTCGCTCAGCAGGTGGTCGATGGCGCCAAATACTATATCCCGTATGAAGACGAAGCGGTGTGTCAGCCTGTATTGGTCAATGCGGTTTGCAGTCGAACGTTGGAATCTCTGTTGACCGATATATCGGTAGGCATGGCGAATTGTGGCAAGGGTGGACGTTGCGAAGATGTGGACAACACAGCAATTAATGACGATACGGAGCATAAGAAGCAAAGTGAGAAGAATGAGCAACGGAAGGATGTGATAGAAAGAGAGGAAACAAATGATGATGGCGAGGAACAAGATAATAATGATACAACAGACCAAGTGGATTCGGACACTGCAGAATGTATCGATATAAACACAGCATCTGCGGAGCAGTTGGAGTCTATCAAGGGGATTGGTCCGTCGACCGCCGAAAAGATTATCAACGGACGACCGTACAGCGAATTTGCGGAGTTGCTGAATATTCGAGGTATAGGAGAGGCGACTTTGGATAAGATCACACCGTCACTTTGTGAGATAGATGCAGGCTGAGAATTCTTTGCGAACAAAAATCTTGTCGCTTGGCGAGTACTTGGCGGGTCGTATCTTGTTGCGCGTGTCGATCCTGACGGTGGTGGTGCTCGCTATCCTGGTTTTGTCCTTGCCCGATATGGCGCAAGGGGTGGGGTGCCGGCAGATCGTTTGGCATGTGGGACTTATATGGGGTGCGGGTTCGGTGGCTTTTTATCTTTTGAGGAAATGGGTATATCGCGGCGAATCTAAACATGGTATTCGGTTGGGTTTCTATATGATATTGGCCGTAGTATGCGTGTTGACGGGAGGTCGTGTGTATCTGGCGCAAACGGATCTGGTGCATGGAAGGTCAGCGCTTGAGGGTTTTGTCGGGAGGCGGGTGACTGTCAGCGGGTGGGTGGTGCGGCAACCGTATCATCGTCACAAAAATCAGCAACTGGTACTGCGGGTGGACAATGTGAACGACGGCGAAGTGCGTGAAACATTGACCAATGCAAATGTTCCACGCCATACCGCGACGCAAGTGGGGCAATACTGCATCTTGCGTGGGAGGATTGACGTGCCCGAAAAATTTGAGGGATTTGATTACCCTCGATATTTGGCGATCCGGAATATTTTTTATCAAGTTAACTCACGATCGGTGCGTTGTGAAGACAGGGAGATCACGCAATGGAGTTTGAGAGTGTATCGGCGATTGTTTCAGATCAAAGGTAGGGTGGTGAGTATTGTCATGCGGGCGTTGCCGGAACCGCAAGCCTCGCTTTTGGCGGGGATTTTGTTCGGCGACAAGCGGGTGTTTGGTGAGGACTTTTCGGATGCGTTGCGTCATACGGGGACTTCGCATATCGTATCCGCAAGCGGTTACAATGTGACTTTGATCATATTGGGGGTTGGGACTTTCGCTCCGTTTTTACCGTTTCGTGTCAGAATCTTGTTGACAGTGGTGATGGTCTGGGCATTTGCCATATTGGCGGGTATGGGAGCGTCCATAGTGCGGGCAAGTTTGATGGGTACAATTTTCCTCATGGGGAAATATTTCAAAAGGGCGGTGGAAGTCAATCAAGTCTTTTCACTGTCGATAGGATGTTTTCTTTTTTATAAGCCGCTGATTATCTATGATGTGGGGTTCCAATTGTCTGCTTCCGCGACTGCAGGGTTACTGTATCTTTTGCCATACATGGAAAACCGCTTCCGTAAGTACGTGGGGCGATTTGTCAGGGAAAATATACTCCCATCATTGGCTGCGACGATCGCGACGTTGCCGGTAAGCGTGTATACGTTTGGTGGGTTCAGCCTGCTGGCCGTACCGGTCAACGCCGTAGTGATGCCGATAGGGGAAAGCACTATCTTCATAGGTCTTGTGGCCGTATCGACAAGTTTCGTACCGGTAGATTTTGTGCAAACACATATCGCCCCATATATTTTTCAGTTGGCATATATTCAGCTCAAAAGTTTTGAGTTGGTGATTGAGTTTGCTAACAAAGTCCCGTGGAACTATATCAACGTGAAAGGAGGCTGAGGTCGTGCAAAGGATCGTAATGGCTTTTACGGTGATCGTGGCGGTGTTGATGCGTATTTCCGGCCCGGCACACCACGATCGGATCATCTACTTTGACATAGGGCAAGGGGATTCTGCGTTGATACAGATAGGGGATTTCGATATTTTGATAGATGGTGGGCCGACTGACGAAGTGGTTTACAAGTTGGGAAAATATATGCCTTTTGTCGACCGTACGATTGAATTGATGATATTGACCCATCCGCATGCTGATCACATCTCGGGGTTGGTGGATGTGCAGGAAAGATATGAGGTGGATGTGTATGTTTACAATCCGGTTTGTTACCGTACGGATGGTTATACCGAATTTGTGGAAGCAGCCGCAGGTAAGGGTATCGCAGTGGACAAAATAGAAATCAACGAGGATGCAACTTTGTATATCTTATACCCTATAAGCTTCACGCGGGTCGGTAATCCGGATGATGAAATCTGTCATCGACGGGGCAAAGAAGGGTGGTTACCAGCAAAGAAAAACATCAACAATGATTCGGTGGTGGTCCTTCTGACATACGATGGTGAAAATTACTTATTTATGGGAGATGCGGAGAAGGAATTGGAGTCGGAATTGCTTGCGAGCGGTGTTTTGGATGACATTACTCGTGTCAACGTCTTGAAAGCCGGACATCATTGTTCCAACACTTCAAGCACGGAACGGTTTTTGGATCAGGTGCATCCGGATATGGCTGTATGCAGTGTCGGCGAGAACAATGATTACGGTCATCCCGGTAAGAAGACTGTTGATTTGTTTGCGCGAAAAGGTATCCCCTATGCGATCACTTGGCAGACCGGCGATGTGGTGGTGGAATTGTAGGGGGGGGGGAGAGAACCTATTCGCAAAATCAGTCGATTTGCTGTATAATTCCTGCGTTTGTTCACAAAGAAACTGCACTCATAGCTCAGTTGGATAGAGCAACTGCCTTCTAAGCAGTAGGTCGCTGGTTCGAGTCCAGCTGAGTGCGAATATATGCATCCGTAGCTCAACTGGATAGAGCACTGGTCTTCGGAACCAGGGGTTGTGGGTTCGAATCCCTCCGGATGTGTTTTGTGAACCCGTAGCTCAATCGGATAGAGCATCAGTTTGCGGAACTGAAGGTTGCCGGTTCGATTCCGGCCGGGTTCGAAATATTGAAATTTAATGAAACCCTCACACAAATATGCAAAAGTACAAAGTGGTAGTGTTGGACTTAGATATGACGATCATAGATACTTTTGCTTCTTCACTGGTTTTACATACACGTATGCGAGACCTATATTATCCAGATCTGGATATAGATGTGGAAAGTGAGATGCGTAAGTTATGGGGACTTCCACAACATGAATTTTGGCTCAAATTATTTCGCGAAAAACCTGAAAATATGGATTTGTTTCGTAAACGAATAAAGGGAATTGTAAAAGACATTAAGTTTTCTGCTTTGGGTCAAGCTAAGAATGTATTGGAAGAATTACATAAAACCTACCGCATGGCCGTACTAACATCTGCCAGCCAGTCTGGCCTGACGAAGACATTATCAGACACAGATATCCCGAAAAATCTTTTTGATTTCCTACAAACCGAGGAAATCACAAAAGTACATAAACCCGACCCGCGGACCTTCGATCCATTGATCGAGTTTTTTGCAGAGCAGGAAATCGGGCAGAGAGATATGATTTATGTAGGTGATGACGTGCGAGATTATCAAGCGGCCGACGGAGCAGGGATGGATTTTGCAGCAGTGCTTACCGGTTTCCATACTCGAGAGGATTTCGAAAAGGTCGGGGTGGCGCCACAGTGTATACTGTGTAGTATCGACGATTTACCCGAGTATTTGAGGACTGTTACCGAGTAGGGTGGAGAGTGTAGCTGTGAACCGTGTGGTACAATCAAATAATCATGGCATGTAGACTAAACGGCAAAAAGTCCCGACTAATCATACCGCTTGCGGTGATTGCTATTATCTCGTACCTTGTGTATCAAAGCTTCGGGTACTTGCAATTGACGTATTTTGCATTGCAAGCAAGAGAAGATGTGGCTCTGGAACGTACCAATCCAAAAGTACAAGGCGGGGGAGATCTTTTACGTCGGTTTCGAAGCAAATTCAATCCGTTGGATACTCATGTAGTATACGAAAAACGCGATGGAGCCGTATATGTTACAATGGTGTACGATGATGAGAAGATTCTGGCTCGCGCCGGGGACGCCGATAAATTCTTTTTCTTTCCAGAGCGATATTCACCGGATCTGACTATCGAACCGTTGTATATCGATAAAATAGAACCTGACGAGCCGATAGGTATAGTGGTCAATAACGGCAGTAAATCATACTTTGTACATGATGGTGATTTTCACACGCAACAAACTATTTACGATGTGGTGGAAAAAATGAACGTACCGTACAAATATCCGTTGCACCCGTTGTCGGGTACCTATTATTTACGTGATGCCGATGGAAAGGTTTTCCTGTCACGTTATGCGCGTGGTTGCAACATGGATGGCAGTAGTGGTTTTGAATTGGTTGATGGAGTAGGTAGTGGCAGACTTAAGTTTTTGACGAATAGTGCAGGACGAGAATCTTACTACTTGTCGGACGGGCATTATTTGTTATATATTGCGCCACGATGCTCTGATCCTCTCCCATTGTATGTAAAAATCGCTGAAAGTGATGAATTTGTCATACCGCAAGGGGATACATACGGACTCTTTGCGGTACGACTTCACTATTTGCCGGTAACAGATGAATCGGTAGATACTCGACAAGAAAATGCCGGAATTATAGACTTCTCGGAGACGCGAGCCTTTTTCAGAGGTAAATACATTCCTAAACTGCAAGTGAAATCACTACAAATTGACTTTGAAGCCAATCCTTCATCTGGCGATGCGTACAGGTATGGAACCGTCTTTCACGACAACAATAGTATCTTTTGCGAAAAAAAATTGGTATACGACGCTCCCGGGCAAAATCCCGCAGGTTTGGAATTGGAAGAGATGCCGACTACCGATAGCGATGAAAATGGAAAATATTTTGAGGCTCGGATGGCAACAGAAGCCGACGCAGGAGCTCGAAAATGGAAGCCGTTTTTGAGGTTTCATTGCAACAGGTCAGATTTTCATATAGATTGGCAGGACGACTCAACTCAGTAAGTTTGAGGCGTGATATATATATATCTGAAGTACATCGTTTCAAGCACCTTTGCTGAAAATATGTTACACTCGGAGGACCAATCAAGATCATTTATTACAACATATGAAAGCAAAAGTGAAAGCAAAAGGGCAAAAAAACGAGGGAACTATGGTATCTGGCGACGCGACTGCCGATTCCATCGACGAAGAGTTCAACCAAATCCCTCAAGAGGCGTTGCCAAGGCATATAGCCATCATCATGGACGGGAATAGGCGATGGGCGTTGCGACGTGGCCTGGAGCCGACAGAGGGGCATAGAGCGGGTTCCGAACGTGTGCGAGAATTGGCCCTGGCCGGCAAGGAACTGGGCATAGAAGCTATAACATTGTGGGGGTTTTCAACTGAAAATTGGTCTCGAAGCAAAGCCGAAGTGAAGTTCTTGATCAATCTCTTTATCCGGTACGCGAGGAAGTTTAGGAAGGAATTTTTGAGTGAGAATGTACGGTTTCGACATTTGGGTCGGAAAGACAGATTGCCAAGGAAATTGATGGATATATTTTTTGACCTGGAAGAAAAAACGAAAAACTACGATCGGAGTACTTTTGCGATAGCGTTGGATTACGGAGGTACGGACGAAGTGGTGCGAGCCATACAACAAATCATCAAGGACGGTGTCCCGGCCAGCAAAGTAAATGAGGAATTGATCATGAATTACCTGGATACGTCAGGATTGCCCAAACCGGACATGATCATCCGTACATCGGGTGAGCAACGTACCAGCGGTTTTTTGCCATTGCAGTCCACTTACGCGGAGTTGTTTATGATAGACGACCTGTTTCCGGATTTCACATCCAACCGGTTGAAGGAGCTAATCATAGAATATACCAAACGAAATCGCAGGTTTGGGGGCGGGAGGTATACAAACGTTTCACAGGTGGGGTAGGGGTGTTTCACGGGATCGCACGCACTTTCTGTTCCTGATACAGTCGGCCAATATCAATATATTTGACATTTTCTTTCGGAAACTTCTGGAAGATCTATTTCATCAGAAGATACCCTTCTTGATAATTGCCCATCCCGTGGCGGGAGTGGGAGTGTATCAGCCGCTTCTCGACCGTCACTAAGATGAGCTTATTTGCCAAAGCTGCGCAAGATCTATTTCCACATAAGTGAATCGACTTCTTCCCAAGTATCCATCGAGTAAGCTCGCAGAGCGTGATCGCTGACTGCGAACAACGTATCGCCACTGTATACTGCACGCCGAACTGATTGTAAATCACTCAGCGCCTTGATGACCTTCAGGTCGTTGCCGGCATACGAGACAATATACCCCGTGCCTTTGGTTGCATCTGTAGGTAGGAAGAAAAATTCCTTATCAGTGTTCACCATGAAAGCGTGATGATTGTCCATGGCTTCCGACCAATACGCATCAGGTATTGAAAGTTTGGCGACCTCTTGTGGATTGTGTGGATCGGTGGTGTCAAAAAGCGATGCCTTGACACGAGTTTTACTATCACGACCAATCCCGAGCACGAGATGATCTCGCAATGGATGTAGATATGTTGAGAACCCCGGGAGTTTCAATTCACCGGCAACCTTTGGAGACTCTTTGTCTGACAGATCAAATACAAAGAATGGATCTGTTTGTCGGAATGTGACCATATATGCTCGGTCTCCGACAAAACGAGCGGAGTAAATGCGTTCATCCAACCCCAATCCTTGGATTGAAGACAATTTTTTGAGATTGTTTGCGTCGAGGATATACAAATCGTTTTCACTCGGCACATTCTCAGCCCACCAACTCCCATCGACGGTAGTAACCATTCGCAGGGTCCCATCGTATTCATCGATGGAGAACTCATCATCCAAATAACCGGGCACGGACGCGGTGGCGCGCAGGCTCAGATCATCGGTTGACAACGCAGTGATACCGGTGCGTACATAATCGCGTATATGCTTGCGATAAAACTCAGTACCGAATTCTTCCATCTTGTTCTCCATATTGACCCGTTGCTCATCTCTGAGTGTTGCCATATATGCGTCAATCGTATGGGATATTTCGGATAGTTTGGAGTCGGTGGAAATATCGTACGAAAGTATGGTTTCCACACGTTTACGAACCTTTCTCGGGAAAAGCGATGTATCTTGAGTAGCTTCGTGAAGTAAGTCCAAGGTAGATTGGTCGGTAGTCGGGGATGGGTCAGCCATATAGATCGAATTTGCGGTCATATATATGATCGGATTGTCGGAATCTGTCAGGAAGCTTTTGGTGTGTAATACTTTCCCGGATTGAATATCCATTACAACGGCCGTTTGCAGGTGTGTATCGGAAGGACGTCGTGTATCGTGTCTGTAAATATCTGTGCATTGTATGTCGGTGTCTTGGTTGCCGTCTGCATGAGTGAACAAAGGGATTTCGCAATCATCGCCGGCCGAGACATACGATGATGCAAACAGATACACTTTGTCGTCGACACGATAAACTTGGTGCGCATATTGGCTGTCGGCCAAGGTGTGTCGCCACAAAAGTTGCGGTTGATCGCCCGAGGTTACGTCATACCCAACGATCGAGTAATTGTCGGCGTATTTGCGATTGTTGTCTACGTCGTTGCCCGCAACTAATAAAATATTGCCGTGAAGCAGAAGTTCACCTGATCGTGGCAATGTGGCGGATTGATCCAAATCGCGGGGGTCAGTGATGTCCGCGATACGTATACCGGGTTTTATAATATCTTCATCGATCGGTGGATGGACCGGCTTGGTTGAATCCGTCACGTCTGGATCGGAGATATCGGAATTCAACAGAGTTCCATTTTTCATTTGTATCGGCATAGGTCGGGGTAGGGGGCCTTCAAAATCCGGCAAGAAGCTGCCATTTTCGATATTGTAATAGATATCGTGTTCATCCAACTTGATGATGTCCGCTTCATCGATACCTTCTGTGCGTACGTTGGTATGGGAACGATCTACACCGGTACCGTCATCGGCGAATTTTGGGCTTGAGGTGAACGGCACACTGCCTACGCCCATACCTTCCAAGGAAGAGGTTGGCATGGGTATGTCGCGCTCATTGAAGCTCAAATCGGCCATACCGTACATATTGTGTCGCTCGGCTTCTTCCATGTATTGCCGAAACTCTTCCGCATTTTGGAATGGCTTATAAGTGGAGGCTTGTAGCCTGGCAAAGCGGTCGAAGTTCCCGGATCGACTGTGTTGAGTTTCTTTCTGTTCATAGATGATATATAACGTGACTACAGCGAGAGCGGTAAAGCCTACCAAGCCTATGTACAAGAGGCGGACACCGTTCATAATATTTTGATCCAGTTTCCACCAACGAGAAGTGGTGAGAGTGGATGATTTATCAGGTTCTGGTGTATGTGATTGTATGGTAGTTTTACCAGACCGCTTTGGTTTAGTTTTTTTATTCATCAGAATACTTTATTTATATTAATCCATATTACACAATATCATATCGATGAGTGTAAGTGAAGATGAGATAGCTACAGCCTATAAGGTTGTTTTTGGGGGTGTAGTGCTGGTATAATCATGGAAATGTACGATGATACGAAGTCGCATAAAAGACTTCGGGAAATACTGCCCGCATTAAGTTGGTGATACAAATATGTGATGGCTGATGATGGACCTAAAAAAACATTTGGGAGACCGGAAGATGGATTATTTGGTCGGGCATTGGTTGACGAGCAAGACCCACATAGTCCAACAGCTGACGCTATACAGTGGATTTGGGCAAGAATAGAGAGGACTTGTCCTCTATGTGAACTTGAGAGTATATTACGGCAAAGAGTGTCCAGAGGAGCACGAGAAGACCACGAACCTACGTCGCAGAGTCCCATGCTCGATAGTGAACCTGCAGGTCCTGGTGGCACGCAGTTGATCGCCGCTCTCGCGCAGATGAATTCGCCAATGAGAGAGATTACGCACGAATTGGCTCAATCACAGAAGGAAGGAGTGGGGGACGACAGCATTTTTGATGACAAAGGCGACGGAGCCCCAACAGTGGGTGCTGTATCTTCGGCCATGAGGGTGTTGTCTGCCCATGCTGCAAGAGAATGGTCAGATACATTGCGCAAAGCATCGGCTCCGCGTCAAATGCCACTCCCTGGAGTGGGTCTAACACCCCCACCTAGTCTCGGTGACATCCGCGAGGCATGGGTGTCGGCAAGGGAGTCCAATATAATAGAAAAACTAAGTCACAGAATAAAGGATAGAGTAAAGCAAGGTAAACCGTTTGATCCCTTTGCTCTCATCACCGCTCAAAGTGATGTGATAACCACATTGCACCCTTGGTGGCGTGATTACAATAAACCTGATCTGGAGGAAACGCGTAAAGACTTGGGTCTTGATGAACCTTTGGGACCAGCGAATATCGCATCAAGGGTTGAGATGGTGAGTATGGTGTTGGCCGCACTGGAACAAAATACATGGGTGCCGGATGATCTGGATGAGCAGGATGGAAGTGAATCCCGTCGGATGATTTTCGTACCACGGATGAATAAAGAAGGTAAAGTGGTTGTACGTCCCGTTCGATTGCCAGAGCCTTTGCCGGATAGCGCGGGAGGTATGGATTTATATATCGAAACAGCTCTGATGAACTGGTGGGATGCTCGGGCAAAGGGAGGAATGGAACTTCCGCAAGAAGACCTGACGCAAGATTTGTACCGTAGGGCGATGTACTTATATACGGCGTGGACTATCGGTGCATCAATGGCGCAATTGGACGGACATTGGGGTGGACGGGATTTGCATGATCGTATTATAAGTGATGGTTTTGAAACTGCCTTGAGGGGGTCTCCATTGTCAAATGTATTGCGAAAAAGTGATAATGACGGAAATATTGTAAGTATGGTGTCCACTGATCAGGAATATTTACAAATGTCTGCAATTGCGTTTGCAAGTGCCTTGGCAAAGCAAGTGTCTACGTATGCGAATGAACATTACGACGAAAATGATTTATCGACTATCCTTGCTCCGCGCCTGGCAACCTTGCGCGCTATGTATTTGAGTTTATCAAAGAAAACACAGAAACTTTTGGAACAAGCTATGCAAGTGGCGCTTGGTGATAGTAAACAAGCGCGTGGCGACGGTGTAGAACGTAACATGGAGGAAGTAGGTCTGGATGTGATAGACTACAGTCCGGAGTTATTGCTTGAAATGGTGACTTCTGACTTGGATGGGCAAAGTTTGGTATATGAGACTCGTATAGTTAAGTACCTCGAGCAAGTATATAGAGAGGCTGTGCGGGCACGCGAACTGCCGTATATGGTCGATACATGGTTCGCATCTTACCCACATGACACTATGGAGGCCGCCCGTGATATTTTGAACACCCTTCATACCTTGCAAATGGCTGTAGGTTTGATGGGTAATGATGGAATACCGTATCGCGACATCCTGTGGGCGATCAGGCATGGAAGCTATTATGCTACAGAGGAATGGATGCAGTCACTGTCCGACGAACAGAAGCGGGCTATGTTTACATGGCAGACTATCAAATACTTATTGCATCCGGATGAAGATGATGATGCCAAAAAAGCCTTGGTAAAGTATGCTGATAATTATCCTGAGGGACTGGAGGATATCGTGTCAGCTGTCAATATGGTGACTGTAGCTTCCAGTAGCGCCGAAGAAGGAATGTATCAGGAAATTCGCATCGCCAGTAGGTTGTCAGATTTAGCGGAAGGTCTCGGAGATGCAGTGAGTCAGGAGACGGTCGTTGTGGAGCGCGGTGATGATAAGGCGGAGTACACCGTTTATTGTCGATCGAGTGAAGACTGCGATAGTGCAGAGATGGAGAAGCGAATTGGACAATTTTATGAGATAACGAAGGCCGGCTTGATAGAATATGATACGCAAAAGCGTCAGCTGGAGGCTGTACAGGAGCGACTAGATGATTTACGTAGATTTTTGCTTGAAGGGTGGAAGCTAAAGCTATTTGATGAAAATAGCAAACCAGATTGTATATTGGAAGAATTGTCTGGATTGTATGAATCACTGAATACAGATGATGATATGGAACGGACGTTTTTGTCTGATGAAGGATTGCGGATGGTTGAGGAACGACTGTTACGGACGTGGCACCGTTTGGTCAAAGTAGCCGAGCTGATTAAGATGAATGACTCGGTGCAGTGGCCCAATCATAGGATGAATGAGGCAGAAGTTAACGTCATATTGGATCCGAATACGGACTTTGGACGGTGGGTGGATCCATTACGGCGCAAGGAGGAGAATCGTCCTGTACTTCCATCGTTTTTTGAGAATGGGCGTTTGAAAAAAAGTGAAGAAATGGTATGGGTATTAGATTGTCTCTGGGAACAGGCTATGCAAGAATGTGATCATGAATTGGTAGGTGTGCACAGATCAGATGTGGATGAGAATGTTGATACTGTACGTATAGTGATAGGGATTGATGCTGATGGGCAGGAAATAACAATAGAACTTCCTACCGTTGTTTTTTTGTATGAAGAAAACTCATCGATGGTAACAATTTTGACAGAAGTATTAAAACGAAGGCGACATTTGATGAATAGGATGCGTAAAAAAGTGCACGATGATATTGTGAGGTTATACTCGTTGTTGCCTATGGACAAGTGGGACGATATCGATCGATTACAGAAGATGATGGCAAGCACAAATGATAGTAATGGTGAGGAAGGTCTGACTCCTTATGAAAAGCGTACATATGTACCTAGACGAGTAAATGATATTGCTAGGATATTAAATCGATTTCGTAATATTCCGTTTGCTAATAAAGATATAGACCCATATGCATGGGTATCAAACCAAGTACTGACTGGTCTCGACGACTTACCACAACCTGTACGGTTTGAGTTAGAAGGTTGGATAATACAACAGATGAGAGATGATATAAATTGGACCCAACTGTACGCCGGACGGAGGGATGCCAGTAAGTTACGGAAATAGGCGAACTAACTGTGCTCCAATCATCGGTATAACCACAATGTACAGTGTGTAGCAAGAAGGCCTGACGGCACCCGCAATCATCGACATACTACGTGTTGTATTCTCGCGTCAACCGTGGCGGAGACTTCCATCTATGGCAACCCCTGGCACATTCTGTGTACTTGGTGCACAAAACCAGCGACGGCGGGTGCGTGCTCCGACCTCGGGTCGGGTGAAATGTCTGTTCTTACTACATGGTGATGGTGGTAATCTAGCTGAACGACAGCGCTACTGCGCCTGTCGAATGTGTATGATTCGGGGTGTCTGATGCGATGAGTGGAGGATAGACCATCCTTGATATCCTGATCCTACGTGCGGATTGATTTTTTGGCGTCATGTTTGACGTAGGCGCTGTCAGTATGGTAGATTGGTGTATGGATGGAGTGACACAACATGATTACACGCTGAAGGTAATTCGAAAATTGGCCGTCAAGACGGCGGCGGTTGGTCGTATTTAAGATAAATAAATGATACTTATGTCTGGTGAAGTATGGGGTGATAGAGGTGAAGAGCCCGATGTTTCTAGTAGCTTTGACAGTTTTCAATCTACGTGGCCTGCTTCGTCGGTCGATTTAGGTGCGAAACAACGTGATGGTGCCCCATCAGTAGGACAAGAAGGGGGTGGCGATGGCTTTGACTTTGACTACTTCCAATCTCTGGGGGAAGCCCAAACTCCGTCGGTTAGTCCAGCCGAGGCAGATAATGATAGCGCCAAGGATTCTGGATTGGTTAATGGAACGGTACCAGGTGTGGGGGCTAAGGAAGATGGGGCCTTGCCAAATGATGGTGCTGACCCTCCTGATATTCCTGAAACGGGAGATCAAGCCCTTGACCTGGAGACCGTTGAGGAGACCGTCCTATCAGCGACAAGCCTGGTGAGCGCGTTTGAGAGGGTGATAGCACAGGAGTTTGCAGCCATACAAACAGGAGAGGTACAACCACCCTCAGTCTTAGAGACGAACGCACACATAGCGGGTGCGATGCTACGAGATGATAGAAAGGCAGGGGCTTTATTTGCTTGGGTAGAACATGAAGACGATTTTGGTGATCCGGAGGAGACGGTACAAGCAAAGAGTATGGCGAAGGTCGCTATATTGGATGCAAACGCGGAGGCGGTAGAGGAGGCTATTTCTGGGGTTTTGGATGGACCCGACGCATTTAGGGGGTACACTGATCCGGTTGCCAGGGTAATGCACACGATAATTGATAAAGAGGCTATATCTGAACCGGGATACAGACGTCGCGATGAAATGTCTGTTGTTTCCCAGGTTTTTAATCCAGATCTGCGATATCAATTGCGGGTGACGGGATATCTCGCCGAAGGTATGATGCAAAAAGCGGAAGACACTCATAAGCCTGTACTTTACATGGGGACTGACGGAGGCTTCATGCAGGCTGTGGATCTGCCTGAAGATACGAGCCCTTTGCGTATTGCCGATACGGCAAAGTCGTGGCTACAGACGATGGTAGATGAGGGTGTCGTGCAACCAGAAGTCGCTTATAGTGCGAAGGTCAGGGTTTTGGATACAGGAGAGGGGATCCTATTTGGTAGCCTATTGGTCGCTCAACGTCCAAGTATTGCAGAAGGGTTGCAGTTTGATTCTCCAGAGCAGTTTGTTGACGCAATGAACGACCTTTTCAGGCAACATTGGAGTATATATCGTGTCAATCGCTACGATACGACCAAAGTAAATCCAGTGTTTGAGCCTGACCCGCGGCCGGTGATAGAGGGCGCGGCTATATCAGTATTGGACAAAATATGGGACGAACTGGAGGATACTGATAATCTGTGGGACTTTGCGCAGGGGAAGACGGATAATAAGGGTGTCGTACGAATATTGGCATCGATGCGCGCTGTTGTTCACGCACTTCCGGTAGACGAAAGGGAACGCGTGTTGGAGCATATTGGTGGCGGAAGGAGCATATGGGCTAATGAGGAAAGTCGTAAGCAAGTGGTCGATATTTTGCTAGATAATCGATCTGATGATGAAAATGTGAAACGATGGCAGGATGAAGTGTTTATGCTTGTCTCGGAGCCTCTTGCCAAAGAGATGTACGCTGGCTCGGCAAGATGGTCGGACCCTGAAAGCGAAAATGTAGAAACAGTACTGGAATACACCGCTCCGCTTGAGAGGTTGCAATTGACGGACCGTTGGCTGGCAATAGATGCTGAACGACATTTGGGACGTGCCGTAGTTGAAGCGGTTTTGGAGCCTAACCCATTTACCGCTTTTACCGCTGAAAATAATGGTGAAAATGGTAGCTCTTACATATCCCGTACTGATTTGTTGTCTGCAATGAAGATAACTTCCACGATTCATGTCGTACCGGGCACACCTAGCGACGATAAGCTTAGAGACGTATTGGAAGTACAAGAGGTTCCAGAAGGTGTCAAACGAGCGGTGATAATATTGCACCTGATACATAAATTCGCGAAGCTGGATCAATCAACGGTGAATGGAAACTCATGGACAAATGAGATTCAGGACATAGAGGGCTTCATACGCAAAGGTAGGGTTTCGGTGGAAGATGTGCTTCAAGCATACAATATAGGTGTGGCTATGGCGCCGGCGGAAATGCGCCCGGTCGAGTACCCATTGAGTTTCATAGGACAATGGGAACAATCGACGCTTACTGTGCAAGGCGAATACGAAAGAGTTGTCGAAGAACCATCGCGACTCCGCACTTGGCTAGATAAGAACTCAGGTAGACTTGGTGTCGTCTGGCACGATCCCCATGACGAAATTGGAGATACGGCAACCCAAAACCGTCATGCGGTCGGCATGGTAGTGCTCGGAGGTGATGTCCATTTGCAAAGCTTTCGACCAGATCAGTACGGCATGGGAACGATCGTAGGGGTAGCTGATACCTACCATCAGGCGAATAGTGAAGTACGGGAGCAAGCGGAGAGGGTCGGTAGTCGAGTAGATGCGATCAATTTTGAGGTCCCTTCGAAGTTTTCACCATCTGATACAATATTGGCCGAGAATATGCGTAACAAAATCGGTGTAGCCTCGGAGGGGGAGGGTGGCGAGGTCCGTTTGCCCGGCACCGAAGGGTATAGAGTCCTATCCACAATGCAATCAGTCGAAAACGAGGTGAGACATTTGGGGAATGTTCTTTCGCATCATGTACGGATCGGTAAGTTATTGACCGAGTATGGCACAGTGATGGGCGAATTAAGGAAGAAAGAAAATAAAATGAAGAAGTTAGAGTTCGCCAAACGTGTAAACAATATTGCATTGGATTTACAAAAAGAGTGGGAAGAGCTATCCGCGCTCAAGACTACGGATCTATTTAACGATGGCGCATCATTGTATCCTGATACCCTAATGCGTGAAGGTGATCCTGAGATGTATAAAAACAGTCCTTGGATATACATACTAGAGTACGATGGGGAGACTCCTGAGTATGTCGAACGTCTGACTCAGGCATATATACAGGCCAACAAGATTTTGCAGGAACGTGGAGACGATATAAATACTCTGCACCGTTTGGGTGCTGGCATTTATGATGTCGTGTCCCATTTGACCAAAACTGATCCCCGTAGAGATTTGTACTCGGTGGACGACAGTGGCTATGTGACTTTTCACGATCAAAATGGTGAAGAAACGAAAGTGTACATGCCCGAGCTAGTGAACGGAGATCAACAGGCATGGAGGCTTGTCGGTGGTGTCATGCCTGATGTGGGAGCTATAAAAAGAGGGTATGCGAGTATAAGCAGACAGCTACGGGAAATTAGCCGCGTTTTGGCTACGACGGTACAGGAAAGTAGGGCGCCGGGGCAGTCTGGGTTGACCGGAGCTGAAACCGTTGCGGTGAGATTGCAGAAGTTTTCGCAACAATTGCCAGCCGAGGCGCATGCTCTACTGGGATTATCTGAAGGGGATCCCAAGTCGCTGTGGGATGTATTGTCGGCGGTTGGGGAGTTGTTGGGTGAGAGAACTAAACATCTTGAACCTCACGAGATAGTGAAAGGTATGTATCGAGCGTGGGGACAGCGTCATTTGAAAGCTTTGGGGGAGTTGGGAACGCGAGGATTGAAAGCCGCTGAAGGAGATATCGACGAGTTTGTTGAAGACGTTTTGCAGGCTGATGGCGGTTCGGATGCGTGGGAGGACGCAAAGACTCATCGAGTAATGGGCCGTTTGTTGGCAAGTGCAGTAGATAGGCAGTTTAACAATACGCCTGAAGAACCTACCGATGTGATCATCGATCAGGGAGAAGATATCTCTTTGGTATTGCAACATGACGTACCACTGCAAGTTGCCTCATCAAGTGGGCAAACTACATACAGGCAGTTTAGATCTGGAAGAGGGCATAGTATAACGCACGGACGACCAGGCGTTGACACAGGTCGGTGGAGCCCTCGCCAATAATGCTCTTGATTTTATGCCTCTGGCCTAACTCCTCGGCAACAAGGTCGGGGGGGGATGTACTTGCGAAATTGCTTGATATTGGGTTGGATTATATGTCAAAATGTAGTGTTGCATGGTAATACGGTGGTCATGACGAGTAGATAGTGTCCGTATCTGTTGTGTAACGTATTAATTAAGTTGATTGCATAATAAACTCATGAGGGTTGGTAATGAAACGCCCGACCAAGGTGACTCAACGGGGGTCGACGAGCTGTTTGACTATTTTGAACGAGTGGACGACAAGAAGCGTCGAGCTCAACAACGAGAAGAGGTGTTGTCACGAGGGGCGACCTTTTTCGGGGGTGCGTTACCGATGCGGGTCGAGTTGCCACAGGAGTTGGCAAAATCGCTAGCAGACAAATATGATGGCGATATACGAAGGGTAGGGCTATCGGTCAACAACCCGACGGAGACTGAAGCGACAAGACGTATAGTGGTGGATTCAGAGAGAAGAAGGCTTGCGGGGTATCGTATAGTGGCAGCCATGATGCGTCCTTCGCCGTTTGATCGACAGATATCAGTAGACTTCGAGGAAGGAATTACATTTGAAGTGTCACCTGATGAACCGTTTGTCGAACAAAATGATTTGGCTAGTGCGTTTGATTATATTCCTCCCGGAGTACTACAAGCATGGGATCAAAGGACTTCACAGTTTTTAGATTCCATACTTACAGATCATGACATAGATGCAGGCCCTAGGCGAGCAGTAGCGATATGGGCTTTGATAGATGGGCTCATCATACAATACAACCAAACGCAGGATTCGCGTTTGATGAGCCAGTTGGTCGAATTTGCATCACACGGAGTGGAGCAAGAAGTGTTGTCGGTGGCGGACGTGTTGCAAGCAAATAATATAGCTTTTGCTATGACAGGAGGTGGGGTGAATGGAAAAGAAATCGACGAGGAAGGTTCGTTTTACAAAGAGCTGTTGAGGTATGGAGTTTACGATAAAGAACAGCTGCCCGTGACGAAGCATAATGGGGTTTTGATATATAGTGGCGAAGATGCTGATTCATTCAATGGATTCAATGCAGATCGTGTCGTATGGCACGGCAACTCTTACAGACGTGACGTGGCTACTCTGGATCGTGCCCTACAAGAAACGGCACGAGAGGTTGATTTGCTTGGTAGTGGGTATAAATTTAACCGACACGAATTGTCCGGTGTACTTGCATCTACACTTGCGGAGTATGAAGGTACGGCTGAAGAGAGTTCAGACAATGCCACAATAGGTAAATTGTTGGACGATGTTGAGCGATTTAAGAATGTTGTAGAGCTGCTCGTGACTCTTGACGATATGCGTGACTCGGTAAAGGCTTTGGAATTCTCAGAAGACTTATTGGGTGATTACGGATTTGCCGATTTAGATGACGCTGTTATGCATTTACAAAGACAAGTTAATGATATGGCAAGTTTGGTTCGGGATGAGGGTTTTGCTGAATTGCTCGATCAAGGCGTAGATATATTTAAGGATTCCGAGCAGTCTCAAAAGTTGCGAGATGCTATGGTGGAGTTACGAACATTTGTTACCGAGAAGCATGGTGGTACGCTGGGCATTTATCTTGATGAGTGGGAAACCAGTGGTGGGGTTATACGTAAACAGATTAAAAGCGTTCCTGTAGACGTAAATATGTTTCTAAGTTTAGTCAATCGAGTGACATCCTCTCTGACTAGAGCTGATCCTGAAGAGCTTAAGGCTTATGGTGCTATTAATAAGCTGGGCACAATAGGCGACAAATTTATCGAGAATGCGGATAATACATATGAGAGGGTTACCCACACTAACTCCGATGGAAAGAGTGTGTTATATATAGGACAGGATGGCCGAGTGAGGCGTGTAGTATATATCCCACGACTTTTTGATGGTCTGGAGCCTGAGCAAAGACAGACATGGGTGAATATGGTGGCTGCGGATATTGGACGTGTGTTGAGGGATGGAGAGTCTTTGCAAGGTGGATTATCAAAACTTGCGTCAATTTACAACAATGACAACCGCACCGATCCTTTCGGTGCAAAAGGCCGCAAATTCTTTTGGGACATAATAAGTGCCTATGAAGATACCGAGGCAATCAAGAGCCGTTTGTATGCACTCAACAGTATTGTTGGCCAATCGATGTCTTTATTGAGCCCTGATAAATTGACCGACGGGATTATCAATAAATGGGAAGAATTACAAGATGCTGAAAAGATGGTTGTGATAGATCGAGGTGATGATATAGAAGGTATAGTGGATAGTATCCTAGATGATGCTTTCCCTAGAAGAGGGAAGTGGCACACTACGGCAGCCTACCAGCTTGCAAGAAATGCCCTCGTACAAGTCGTTACCCCGCTGGTTGTGCAACAACCCCCACCAGATACTAGTGACTTCTCAGATCTGTTATCTCAACGTAGTAACTGAGTGAGTGGTTGTTTGCTATTTTGCACTCAGTGTGAGGTGGCGAGAGAATATATGGGCGCGTTCCATTGCATATGCGTTGTTACCTATGCAAAAGAAGACAAAACCGTAATAATACACCCTGGCACAGACCCCTTACCCTCGCCCCAGCCATTCACCCGTATAACTCCCCTTGGTAGCCATCACGTCTTGTACGGTCCCTTCGGCCACAATCTGCCCGCCCGCTTCGCCACCCTCCGGCCCGAGGTCGATGATCCAATCCGCATGCCGTATGATATCCAGATTGTGTTCGATGACGATCACCGTATTGTTCCGCGCCACAAGCCTTTTGAGCACCAACAAAAGTTTGTCCACGTCATAGAAATGCAGTCCCGTGGTCGGCTCATCCAGGATGTATACTGTATGACCGCGCATGGTCTTGCTAAGTTCTTTGGCGAGCTTCACGCGTTGCGATTCACCCCCGGACAGGGTGGTGGCCGGTTGACCCAATTTGATGTATCCCAGCCCGACACTTTGCAATAATTCCAATCTCCTGGCAATCGGTGGGTGAGCTTGAAAGAATTGGGCAGCTTCCTCGACGGTCATCTCCAATACGTCGGCGATATTCGCACCTTTGAAGTCGATATCCAATACGGTGTCATTGTAACGCCGCCCTTTGCATTGTTCGCATTGCACATAGACGTCTGGCAAAAACTGCATTTCGACCTTTATCTGTCCATCGCCTCGACAATGCTCGCATCTACCTCCTTTGACGTTGAAGCTAAATCGGCCCGGCTTGTATCCTCTGGCTTTGGCCTCTTGCGTTCCGGCAAAAAGTTCGCGAATATAGGTAAATGCTCCGATATAGGTGACCGGGTTGGAGCGTGGCGTACGTCCGATCGGCGATTGGTCTATGCCGATAACTTTGTCGATGTTTTCCAGTCCGTCGATGCTTGTGTACTCACCGGTGGGCTTGCGTGAACGCATTTTCTCGTTCATCAGTATCGGGTACAATGTGTCGTTGATGAGGGATGATTTGCCGGAGCCGGAAACACCCGTCACACAGACGAATTTGCCGAGCGGTATGGAAACATCGATATCCTTGAGGTTGTGGGTGCTGACCCCGTGGAGCGTGAGTTTTTGGGTCGTACCGGTGTTGATACTATCCAGCTGTTTGGTTATTTGATTGGAGGGCTTTGTGTTTGGACTTGAGGTTAAATTTTCATCAATTTTTAATTGTCGACCTGTTGCTATTGTCGCAGGCGCTACCACTGTCAAGCTATCACCAACCCGTAGCTCTTTTCGTAAGTACTTAGCAGTCAATGTATTCAGCATGCTAACCTCGTCAAAAGATCCTTGCGCTACGAGTTTTCCTCCGTGTACTCCAGCGTACGGGCCTATGTCGATGATGTGGTCTGCGTTTTGCATGGTTTCCAGGTCGTGCTCCACTACGATTACAGTATTGCCATTGTCTCGTAATTCACGTAATGTACTCAATAATTTGTCGACATCTCTTGCGTGCAGTCCGATCGAAGGTTCGTCGAGTACGTACAGGACTCCAGTCAGTCCGGTACCGATCTGCGAGGCTAGTCGGACTCGTTGGGCTTCCCCGCCAGATAGAGTATTTGCTCTGCGATTGAGGGTGAGGTAATCCAGCCCGACTGCTTGTATAAATGAGAGTCTGGAGAGTATTTCTTTGATGATAGGGTGGGCGATCGCGGATTTTGTCTTGTCAAGTCGTAAGTTTTGTAGGAATTGTATGACTTGATGGAGTGGTCGGTCTCCCAATTGTGTGATATTTGCCGTGTCGCCAGTGTCGTTTTCCAGCGTGACGGCCAAGGAGTACGGGTTCAAACGTTTACCGTGGCATTTGGAACATTCGCTTGAACGAAAATACTTTTCGAGATCTTTTTTCTGAAATTCTGAAGTGGTCTCGTAATATCGTCTGGTCATCTCGGGGATCAGTCCCTCAAAATGCGCATCGTACGACCTTTTGAGCCCTTGGCGGTTGATGTATTCGATCCGGTATTTCGGCTTCGCCCCTTTGCCGTGGAATATTAGGTCAAAATGTGTTTGTGAATACTGCCCGATCGGGGTTTTCAGGTCAAAACCGTGTTCACGTCCTACGGCCTCCAGTACTCGGCGGGTCCAGGTATCTTTGGTTGTGCGGTTGTTCCAAAAAAATATCCCGCCCTCGCTGATAGTCAGCCGCGGATTATAAGTGGTGGCGATGTCGACTTCCTTGAGATAACCCAATCCGTGGCATGTCTGGCATGCACCTTTTGGTGAATTAAATGAGAACGATGCTGGTTCGAGCTTGGGAAATGACAGGTTGCAATATGTACAAGTGTTGTGTTCGGAAAAAAAGTGCGTGGTTCCATCAATATCGATCATCACTTCGCCGTCGGTCAATGATGTCGCCAATTCAACGGCGTCGATGAAGCGTTTGGTACGAACGGATATTGATGTGTTGTCAGTAGCGTCATTGTCTGTGTTTGTGGTGTTTGGGTTTTCCGCGGTATCTGTTTTGTCGGTCTCTTGATTACGAGCTCGTCCTTGCGTTGCGTTTTGGGTGGACGCGTTTTCGTTATCGCCCGGCGATTTCCACGGCTGCTTAGCAGAGTCGAAGGTGTCTGCTAAGGTGAGTTTAAATCTGTCTATTATCAACGAAATCGTATGTTTCTTATATTTCTCCAATTTGAAATTTTCCCAATCATCAAGTCGCTTATCTTGTCCATCGATGCGGATGCGGGCGAATCCTTTTGCGAGGTATTGTTGGAATAATTTTTCATAGGTGCCTTTTTTCCCTTGTACGATCGGTGCCAGTATTTGTATTTTGATGTTTGTAGGTTTGCGGTCCGTTTGTTTGTCTTGCCGGCCCGAGATTTTGACGTCTATGATTGTTTGTATATTGTCCACAATTTCGTGGATCGTCTGCGCTTTGACTGGGCGATGGCATTTGGGGCAATGTGTTTGGCCGACATGGGCGTATAGCAATCGTAGATAATCGTTGATTTCAGTGATCGTACCGACTGTAGAGCGTGGGTTGGTGCTGGTGGTTTTTTGGTCGATCGATATGGCGGGGGAGAGACCGGTGATGCTTTCGACATCGGGTTTGGTCATGATGCCGAGGAATTGGCGTGCGTAAGAGGAGAGGGATTCTACGTATCGGCGTTGTCCTTCGGCGTAGATGGTGTCGAAGGCGAGGGATGATTTGCCGGATCCGGATACGCCGGTGATGACGACGAGCTTATTTTTGGGGATCTTGACGGAGAAGTTTCGGAGGTTGTGGACGTTGGCGTTTTTGATTTCGATGTACTGCGGGGTTTTGGTTTTTGTTTTGGTGGAGGGCATGGTGTGATTGTATCATATGGGGGTGTGGGGCGACCCCGGGCTTTGGTAGCATCCTTCGGGCGCGGGGTAGGTACTACAGGTTGGTGTCGGTCTAGTAGTCTGTGTGGTGGGTGGCGAGGTGATAGGTCTTTTACAGAGCCTGTAGCTTTTATTTCACAATTATTTCAGGAATCGGCGAAGCTGGTGAGCCCAGCAATGTACGTTATGGCGAAACCGCCTTTCCTTCTGTTCCGGGCTTTTTTGAACTACAACACGTAGGGCGGTTGTGCGATTTCGTTGGAGTCATCGGCCAAGGTGGGGTAGGGGGTGAAAGTTCCCTCAGTAGTGAGATTATGAAATTGTGTGGAAACAGTTGTGTCAAGGCTTTGATAGACTTCAGCGTTATATGTGTGTAAGGAAATGCCCCCGTCGAGTACGGGCAGACGTCGTTGCGTACGGTAGTGGTGCGCGGATAGTGTCGTCATAGGAATATCCGGTTAGGCGTATCTAGGGTACTCAAGAAATGCAATGACAGCAAGAGATTGTCCCGGTTTTGCGAACTTTGCGGTATTCATTGTCTTTGTGATGTTTACACACTGTCATACAAACGCCGAAGTCATGGGGTTCGTTTTGTCGGTGTACCCACAAATGCCATTACCCCGACCTTTTGTTGCACCCGGCCCCCGCCTGTCTTCTTACCTGGAAACGATAGGCTTGGGTCTGGTTTATTGAGGGTTTTCACGTAAAGGCGCGCCCGAAGGTTGGGTAAGAAGACAGGCTTCTCTACTCCCCAAACGTAGCCACAGTAAAACTAGGTTTTTTCGTTAGCAATTCAATCGGTAGGTTTAGGCTGGTGGAGATAAACTGCGGCGCCTCAGCTTCCCACCAACGTGATTTGTATGTCGTAGACGAAACATAGAAGATACCCATCAAGCAACAAACCTATATCCGGTTCCCACCCATTGTATGATTGTGTCACGAAGTAACTCGGTAAAAGCGTATGATTTTGCAATAGGTAACGAAGAATACGCACACAATCGACGCCGAACTTATCATCGATATTGACATCCGTCACACAAAGTGATGATAGTATCTCCAGCACAGCCAATACACGGCGTTGTGTCATGGAATCCGGTAATTTATTGTACAACGAAAGCAATGCATGCGTGTGCTTTGTTGGCAATATCTGTTGCAATGTATGGATTTGCCGTAGGATATCCATAAAGTCCCCCTTGCCCTTAATCGTCCCCAAGGTGTTTTGCATAAGGACAACCAGAACATGATGATCACGTGTAATCTTGGTGATGTGAAGTTGTTCGGCAAGAGAAATTAGATCCGAAGCATCTGCATGAATCGCGTAGGCATTATTGTGTATGGACAGGAATTTTTTTAGATTCTTATATATGGCATATTCGATTTCGATCCCGTAATAGGCTTTGTAGTGTAAACTTTCTTTCAGTACCAGTTTTTGAAGTTCACCGAATGCACGGCCGCTCCCGGCACCTATTTCGATGATGATGGAATCGGGATATTTTTTTAGATACCGTTTCATATGGATATTATTTTCCACGAAGACGTGGTTTCTTAGCAAATTCTGATGCATTGAGATAAGTTCAGAGCGGAACTGCGCAGTATATGCGGTACGATTGGAATATATCTGAAGGTATGGATCATCATTAAAAAGGTTCACTACATTAAATTGTGTCTGTTTATCAATATTCATGACTTGCCATCAATAATGGGTTTACCTTATAGCGAATATTATTCCGTCCAGCGTAATGTGTAAAATAGTTGTTCAGATTGTGAACAAGTGCTATCATCGAGAAATGGTTGCAGATTTATTGCAAGCTCTGGAATTGGACAAACCGGAAATAAGTGTCTTGGATAGCCTTTTGCAAAGAGGTGAAATGACAGTATTGGCGTTGGCCCGTGATACAGGAATTAACAGGACCACTCTGTACAGGGTTTTGGATGATATGATGAGGAAGGGTCTGGTTGCCAAGGGGGTCAAAAATACTACCACCGTGTACACGGCGTTGTCGTTGGATGGACTTGAACGTTTGGTGGATGAGAGATTGCAAAAAGCTGATCGGTTGCGTAGGTTGTTTGAGGATAACAAGGAAAAACTGCGCAAGTTGCGTAGTCACAGTGCCAGCCCGAGCAATGTTAAGTTTTATAACGGTGCATCCGAGTGCAGGCAGTTGCTATGGAACTCCTTACGAGGTAAAGTTGTCAAAAGCTTTGGTTATCGGACGTTGAAGGAAGTCGTGGGATATAAGTTTTTTGCTCAATGGTGGGATGAAATTATCAGGAGGGGAAGGGAGGACTACATGTTGATCAATCCCGAGGATCTGGAGAGCAAGAGAAGTGTGAATGAAGATGAGAAATACACGATACCATTGTCCGGGCAATCATGGTTTCATATCCGCACGATCGATACGGATGTATTGGATATAATCACGGAAACGTTTATTTACGACGATGTTTACGCGGTATTGCAATGGCAAGACAACGATATCTACGGTGTTGAAATGCAGAATAAAGTGATAGCCCGACAAGAAGAAGCGGTATTTGATTTACTGTGGGGAATGGGGCGGGATGCCACGTTGTAAGGGTAGTACCGTTACGTTCGGATTTATTGCGGACGGACTTTACTTCGTACAACATGACCGGCAGTTCGTCTGGTCGATAGAGTATCGGCTGTATTGCAACAACTAATATACTAGCAATGGTCAGCGGACAATGGGACGACTTCAATACATGGCGTGCCGAAGCTATGGTTAGCAAGTATGTATTTTTCAATTGCGTCTTGGTGTCTCGTCACGGTCTTAGCGACGACAAGTACGGTATCCGTTCCATGTGTTTCCTTCCCATCGTTCCAAAAAAGTTCAAATGCTTGACTATCTTGACCTTTAACCCGAAATCCAAAGCGTGTCAAGGGTGGCGATCCCCAAAAAAATATGAGAAAATACCCCCGACCATGCATCCGTAGCTCAACTGGAAGAGCAACGCACTCCTAACGCGTAGGTTGTGGGTTCGACTCCCGCCGGATGCGAATATCGTTCGTTTACCTCAACGAAATCAGATCCACCTCCAACCCGCCCGATTTATCCTGAGCGAGCACATAAATCTCGCCGGCATGGATATCCACCAACAACGGCGATATCGTGATATCCGGTGAGCCGTGGTAAACCGGGTAAAACACCGGGAAGCCCAGATTTCCGGCAAAAACTGAATTATCATCAACCATCAAGATATTGTCATCTCCGTCGATACTGAAATTATCAACATCTAAATACTCCACGCCATGCAATACCTCGCTAATGTACGGCAATGCTTCTATCCCTTCCCGATGCAGGTGTTCGCCTCTCGGGACCTTGGTGCGATAAATAAACACGCCCTGTTCGTTGTCCAAAAGAATATCGTCGCCCAGAGGCAGAAGGATAGACAAACCGTGGCAAATATCACACGATGTATCAAGCATGACCAATTCTTTTTGCCCGGTCTTATAACGATACAGATAGGTATCGGTGTTCACCAACAAATCATTGTCGTAAAATCGCAGTTGAGTCGGCTTATCCCGCAATCCGGTTTCCAATTCGATAATATCCTCGTTGCTCAGATTCACGGACAAAATCTTGGCTTCGGGTGAGTAGGGCAGGCTGAAGACGACAGTTGATTTGGTACCGGCGATCAGCTCGGAAGGTATGATCTCCTCCCCGTCGGCAAGCGCCCGATTTAGCGCTTCATCATCCGCTTTGATGGTGGTAATGGGGATCTCGGTGTGCGAGGACAGATCGTGGACATTTATATAGACAAGAGTTAATAATTTCACCGATACAAACTGTTCGGTGTCTGTTTTCTCCGCGGTCTGTGAGTCGGCCGTATCTGTGGTATCGGTTTTGTTTTGATCCTTGACGGTGAAATAGTAAATATAGTTGTTGTCGGCGGTCATACGCAATTTGATTGGATGCTCGGTATGAGTGATGGGTAAACGGACCGGAGTGATATGCTTCCCGTCGGTGGGGATGGCGATATATTCATCTCGAGGTTGAGAGGGCTCTGCGGTCGGGTTTAGGACGGCCAATTCGTCTTTCTTCGTGCTCCAACGTGTGGTAGTGATGTGCAAGATCAGTAAATTGCGATGATGTTTCCCGGTGTCCGCAAATCGAGGCTTATCGAGTTGGGTTGCCGGATTGTCGACTTTTTCATAGTAAATGGAAATCAATTTTTTCGGATTATCTTCAGTATCCCAAAAACCGGGCTTCAAATTGTATGAAGAGATATCGATTTGACCGATACGCATATCTCGACCCGGATCGTCTTGTTTCTCCTGGCCGTCTTGCGGTGCCGCCTTTGGTTTAATCTCCGTTTCGGACATATAGAAAAACCGTTTACTACCGTAATCCATCAAGGCTTGCACGTTACCCCGTTGCGGTAATGTCAACAGTTTTTCCCGCTTTGGGTCGTCGCTGTACATCTGTAGTCGCAGACTCGTGGACATCCCTTTGTGTATTGGTACGGACAGGCGGATCGGTGTCATACCTTCCTTCAAAAGTTCCAATTGGTGTTCACCTGCGGACAGTGAAGACCTTTTCTCGGGAGTCTTGCCGTACGTGGTACCATCCAGTACCACTTGCGCTTTGGAAGGGGATGTTTCCACATAAAGCACTCCGGTAACTTCGATATCGCCGGAATCGGTATTGAAACGATAGCCTCTGGCATACAAGACGATAAGAGCGGAAATCAATACCATCAGTACAAACACGGTGATACCGTGAAGGAATTTTCTTAATCTTTGCAAACGATCCCCGAATTTCATGGCCTGTTGTATCAAACTTTCGGATCAATCTTAACTCAATGCATTTCACATGTCAAAAACATACGGACGAAATAAATTTGGGAATAAAGGCCGAAAACGGTTGCTGAAAGCGATAGCCTGGCTTGTCGCAACAAGCAAAACGAACAATTTTTTATATTAGTCGATACTGATTGAAGCATTATGTGGATTGACATATAATCGGGGTATCATGTTGATCAAGAAATTGGGCATCGATTTGGGTACCGCCAATTCGGTCGTATTTGTACAAGGTGAGGGCGTCATACTTACGGAACCGACAGTGGTGGCTTTGCGCAAGGATAATTTTGAAGTCATAGCGGTTGGGCATGAGGCCAAGGAAATGATAGGCAAGACGCCTGAAAATATTGTAGCGCGTCGCCCGTTGCGTAGCGGAGTGATAGCGGATTCCCGTGTCGCAGAAGCGATTTTGAAATACTTTTTCTCCAAATCGCTGTCTGGTTTGTCGCGGTTTTTCAAACCCGACGTGTTGATAAGTGTGCCCGCAGGTATCACATCGGTGGAGCAAAGGGCCGTCCTCAAGGCAGCGAACTTTGCAGGCGCGAAAAAAGTGCATCTGGTACCAGAGCCGTTGCTCGCATCCATAGGTGCCAATTTGCCGGTACATACTTCAGCCGGCAATATGATCATCAATATGGGTGGGGGAACCGCCGAGATTGCCGTGATCTCTCTGAGCGGCATAGTGGAATACGCATCCTTGCGGGTGGCCGGTGATTCTCTAAACGAGGCGATCACTTCATATATGCGGAAAAAACACGGTTTGCACGTGGGCGAACAAACTGCGGAGCTTATCAAAATCAATGTCGGGTCGGCCGTACGTGTAGACAATCCGAAATCATTGGAAATCAGGGGACGGGACGTGGCGACTGGGTTGCCCAGGTCGCTGAAGGTGGACTCAAATGAGGTGGCCGACGCTTTGCGTCCGCCTTTGTCGCAGATTATTCAAACTATCAAAGCCGTCTTGGAGAAAACCCCACCGGAGTTGTCGGCGGATATAATCGATCGGGGGATGGTATTAAGTGGCGGGACCGCGCAACTGGCCAATATTGATAAGTTATTCGCTCGTGCGACAGGCGTTCCGGCCTTTGTGGCTCAGGATCCCCTGTATTGTGTTGCCAAAGGGACCGGAGCCGCGTTGGAAATGTTGGGGGAGGGGTACAATCTTGGTCATTTACGATCCTCGCGTACAGTATAAGTTCAAACCTATAACGTATGTCCTTACTGAAAAATGATACTGAACTCACGCTGGCGGAAGTGTCCGACCTGTTGTACCAATTGCGTTTACCGACGCAGTTGGTATTCACGCCGGTAAACTTGCGGGAGGAAAAATCTAGGTTTATGGAATCCGATACATACAACCCGCAATTTAGATACGAGGTGGTGGACAACAACAACGCGAATATTTTGAAAAAACTGAAAAAAGTGCGTTATGTGGTGGATGTCCCGGAGGAGATATCCAAGTTCTATATCAAATTGATCCATGCAAAATCCGTCGTCAACGAAATGATGCAAAATGTCGGCGATAATGAAACAGTAAGCGAATTGAGCGCAAAATTGTACAAACGTCCGACTTCCGTGGCCAAGAAAAATGCGTCAATGATCATACGCGGTAAGGTCAAAAAATATTCATTGATTGACAATACCGCCTCTGATCTCAGTAAGGGGGCGCAGGCGGAAGATTTGGGATTTGAAGATATCAAGCGGATTTTCAATGACCTTTTCGCATACCTTGGTTTGGATGGCTGGGAGGTGAGTGAAGGCTTGAATATGGAAAAAAGTATGTTGAAAGTGGGGACCAAGACAAAGAAGGTGATCACACATCGTGATATACGTAAATCTCCGATGGACTTGCGTAAGGCGATAGTGCATGAGGTTTTCACTCATGTATTACGTTCGGTCAACGGCGGTTTGTCCGGTTACGATGCGTTGAGTAGGGCCAATTTACATTCGTATCTGCCGGTGGAGGAGGGGTTGGCCACATACAATGAAGAGAGGTACGGGGTGTTGTCTTTCGCCAATTTGAAGAAGAAAGCGATCCAGCTTTATGCGGTGTCCATTGGACGGACAATGTCCTTCCGTCAGTTGTTTGATGTGTTGAAATTGGTGGAGTCGCCGACGAATGCATTTTATTCCACTTACCGTGTCAAACGCGGTTTGTCGGATACGAGTAAGCCCGGCATTTATGCCAAAGATCATGTGTATATGACCGGCTTCTGGAGGGTTCGCAAGCGTTTGGTGGATGACCCGACTTTGTACGAGAAATTGTATGCCGGCAAGATTGGGTGGAAGCAAGTCAAATGGGTGGACAAGGGATGGTTGCCGATGCCGAAGTATTTGCCACCGAGTATACGGGAAGCCGGTGCCTTGTGGACTCGATTGGGGATTTAGTCTGCACACTTCGTAGGAATGAGGAAGACGGTCGTCCTCTTCCGACCCAGCGGTTGGGGTTGTGAGGAGCCTGTCTTCGACTTGACGGGTTGGTCTATCGGAGTTTCTGAAAGGTTTGTCAGTCATCGAAGCCGGGAGAGGGTAGTCGGCCCTGGTTGGCTGAGGCACCTAAGCCATGGAGCGTCCCCGACGGTACGGCCGGTGTAGGGTATCGAACGTCCACCAAATGTTTTGTGTGCGGGGGTGTCGCATCCAATGCGATCCCATGACCCACAGATATCCTACCGTGTCCAAATGACATATCGGTCATCGACCGTGAAACATTCGAATGCCGCAAAGTTCCACGGTTTCACGCGTCAGAGTGATTTAACCTTGGGTCCGAACCCCGGGTCTGAACCCCGACTTCAGCCCCCAGGCGAAAAACTTTCGATAATATACCTTGCCACATTGACCGGCGTTTGCTCCGGGTCGTCAGCAGGGGGAGCAGTCTTGTTCTCATACGCCCAAAAGCCGGGGTGCATTGAGAATTCAAGTACGTATGGATTCCCTTGTTCGTCAAACATGAAGTCAATGGCGATGAAGTCGGCCTCCCAGGCCTTGGATATATCTTCACTCAGTTTGCGCACGGCGGGGGAGGGGGAATTCTCCAAAACATACTCCCGTTCCCCGCCCACGGTCAAAAACCCTGACAATGATCGCCTGCGCCAACCGCCTATGACTTTGTGTCTTGAAACAAAAACTCGCAAATCCTCCGCGATCGGCATGGCCGGTTGGACGATATAATCCGCGGGATTGTGTTCACACAATCTATCCTGCGCCCAATCATCCGACGACGATAAAAAGAAAATATTTTTCCGAATCATCGTTTTCCCTTGTTCTTGCACCAAATCATTAGCACCTGCGTAATGTTTTACAACAATTGGGAAACGGTTTTTGAACGAGGTTTCACGGATCGTGTTTTCGCCGAAATAGTCGGTGTCTATATAAGGGAATCCGGTGCGGGCGAGCAAATACGTCATATCCAATTTGGTGTAGTAGGGGAGGCGTCGCATCAAATTGGCGTTTTGGACGAGAGGACCCCCGTCTTTGCGCTTGCCGCATTCCTTGATGATCATTTGTTTCAACTCGTATTCCTTCATATTGAAATGCCCGCCAAAGATAATATGCGTGAAATCAAATATATTGTGAGTAACCCCTTCTATATCGGTGATAGAGATATTGACGTCCTTTCCGGCAAATCCGACAGTGACGGTAGAAATGTATGCTATCGAGTAGTTGATGTCTTCAGCCGACCGCTGTCGCAACGATTCAAATTCCTCCGCGATACGGGTTGCGCGTCGAGGAAGTTTCCCGTTTTTGAGGGGGATACGTTGTCTCTTTTCGATGTAAAGATAACTTTTCATAGAATTTTAATGTATTAATGTAAAAGGTTTCAGTATAGATTCTCAAATAAAATATAAGTCATCCGTAAGTATATCAAGCATATGATCCCGCCCCGGTTTCAATCAACGAAGTTTGATCTGATGCGAGGTGGGGATTTGGTGATTACCGTATTCCGGTGCTGTGATGAGCACGTCGATCTCATCGAAGCCGGTGCCGTGTGTTTCGACTTCGGCCATATCGCCGTAATGGAATATCAATGTTCCCAGGGTGGCGTTCAGTTTCAACGAACGAGTAGCTTGATGGATCTGGACATCCTGAGACATTATCTGTCCATTGATATAGATGGTGTTGTCGTGTAAATAACCGATATTCCCGGTGTCTATGGGACGGGAATTATCCGGGTTTTTGGCGAGCATGGCGATGATATCTTCGTACTTTCTCTCACGGTAGCCTATGACAACTACTCGCAATGTGCGCTGTTTGTCTTTCATCAGCCCGCGCAAGACCTTATCGCCGATGTCGGGGTGGGCGCGCCCTTGGGTGGGGAAGGCGTTGAGGTAGGATTCAGGCATAGAGTTCATCTCGATAAAACTACCATTGTCGGTTGTCAGAGGTTTGGTGATGTCTTGGCAGATAATATCCACTCCGGCCACATACAGATGAGCCGACGCCGCCATTGATTCCACCAACGCGCGTATTTGCGGGTGCACTTGGTCGGTTACATCCTCGGTCGTCCCTCCTTGGCTCATACTGGCTACTTTGCGGACGAAAACTTGTTCACCTTTTTGCGGGACGGAGTCAATCGTCAGGTTCTGTTCGTCCAAAAACTGTGTCAACATATCGTCTTTGACGATCGGTTTGAGCGTGTGGGTCGGGTCTTGGACATTGCGGCGAGGGTCTTGGTTCAGTATATCGATCAAGTCGCCGATAGTATGTTTGCCGTCCCCGATCACGAAGGCCGTAATCCGCTTGGTGGCGATTTCATATTTCCCATTGATAACAAGGATCCTGTAATCGTCCCCATAGACCTGCTCTTGCGCGATGATTTTGGTTTGCCAATCCTGTCGCGGTTTGGCATTGATGGCATCCAAGGCGTTTTGATAAGCTTGTTTTGCTTGCTCCACGGTGTTTATATTTGTGGTTACCCCGCTTCCGCCGACCAATCCGACTGGTTTGATGACAAAAGGTTTCTTAAATGACTCAAATATGGTTTCCACATGCTCGGCAGAGAGGATTTCCGCCCAGGGCGCTATTGGCAGGGACAATTGTTCACACAATGTGTTTGTCTTGATCTTGTCGCGTTGGATTTTGAAACCGTAATATGAATCCCGAGTGGTGGAGATAGACGCCGTCACTTCGCCCTCAACCCCGCAACCGATATTGAAACGGCGATTGTCCAAAGATGGCTTGCCGGATCGCTGGTAGATCAGGACACCTTCATTTACCATAGCTTGCGATATCTCGTAATTGTGTTCGATGGCGGAGGCCAGTATGGGGATTGTCGACATTGATTTAAATTGTCCTTGAATCAATGCGTGCAAAGCGTCACTCAATGTTTCGTATTGCAAGCCGGATTTTTCTCCGTGTGGTGTCGTGAACATCAACGGCTTGTCAGCCAAGTGCAAGTCTATGACTCTGGCTACTTCGCGCCAGAAGAAAGTGAGACGGGATTGGACTTCGTATCCGTCTTCGAGGTACTTGATATCTTGCGCGAAAATAGGGTGGTAGGACTTGATTTGCTCAAGCAAGTCTCTGATCTCTTTGATCTTGTTCGGTTGCGTCTTCCATGACTCGTACTTGGCGACAACCATGGAAACGGGGCTTCGTAAGTTGATTCCTTGCAGTATCGTCAGTTGCATGCGAAATTATAGCATGCTATCCTGAATGGTGAAATTGATCCGATATAAAAGCGAATTGAAGCGATTGCCATTACTACGAGTGGTGGTCTTTTTGGGCGTATTGATATTGATGTTGACGACCGGGCGAGGACAGGTACGCGCGGGTTCGGTCCATTTCAATCTCAATCCTGATACGGGTACTCATCTGAAGGATCAAAGTGTCTTGCTCAAGGTAATGCTGGATACAAACGGGAAATATATCAGTTCCGGACAATTCACCATCACTTTTGACAATACGAAATACGAGGCCGTAGATGTTTTGTACGGATATAGCGTATTTGGACTGCAGGTCGATGAAAAATTGGATAACACAAACGGTTTTGTATCGGTGTCGATGGCGTCGGATTTGTCTCATGCGGGTGGATTCAAAGGGGTGGGGGAGTTTGCTACCGTCAAATTCAAGGCATTGGTGGATTCCGGGAGTACGCAGATCAAATTTGAAGACGTACAGGCCGGACAATACGAAAACGTGGCTTACGAACCGGTGTTACATGCGAACAATGTCCTGGATCTGAGTGCGTGCCCGCCGGGAAACTACGATTTTGCGCAAAACAATGCCAATAGCCCGCCGGTGGCGCATGACGACAACGCTTCCGTATCAAGTGGTGAATCCGTTGATATATATGTCCTGGCAAACGACACGGATGCAGATGATAACTTGGATATCTCCACTCTGAGTATCACGGCGGCCCCGAACAGTTCGGCGGGTAGTGCCACGGTCAACAGCGATGGGACTATCACATATGATGCGAATTCTTCATATGCCGGTACTGATACCTTCACGTACGAGATCTGCGATGACCTAAACGCTTGTGATACGGCTGATGTTGATGTGACGATCGGACAAAATTCTCCGCCCGTTGCGCACAACGACAGTGGTACCGCGATCGTGGGGCAGAGTGTGACCTTACATGTGACCGCAAACGATACCGATCCGGACGGAAATTTGGACGTTTCTTCGGTGTCTGTCGCGACTTTGCCGGCGAAGGGAAATGCTGTGCCTGCGGATGATGGGTCCGGTGATGTCGTGTATACGGCGGTGAACTCCGGAGCGGACTCTTTTGAATACAGGGTATGTGATACATTCGGTTTATGCGATACCGCTACGGTTTCCGTATCCAATTCGCAGGCGACGTCGGGGCCCGTATGCGGAAACGGTGTGGTGGAAACGGGTGAATCTTGTGATGATGGTAACACCGTGGGTGGAGATGGATGTAGCGCGTATTGTTCTGTAGAGTCTGCGGGCGGAGGTAATAGCGGTGGCAACGGAACCGGTGGGAACAACGGTAATGATTTACCGGATAGCGCTTTTGGGCTGAGTGAGTTGCGGACTCGTTATGCTCCTTTCGCTGTCCTGGCGGTGGTATTGGGCGTGGGGAGCGCCATAGGCCTTGTGAACCTGGGGACGGGTTTGGCTTTGGATTATAGCGTGGATATCAAATTGTCAAGGAAGTCCGGGATGAGCCGGAAGATTTAACGAGCTTATTCGGTTGTCCCAAACTGCTATTTATATTTCCTCACGCAATCGGTCAATCTTGACCCTTTTTTGTTTCATACTGTCTCGATCGCGGACGGTTACCGTATTGTCGTCCAGTGAGTCGAAATCGACGGTGATACAGCTTGGTGTACCTATTTCATCTTGTCGGCGATACCTCTTCCCTATGGAACCGGATTTATCGAACTCTACGAAATAGTCTTGCGATAGATCCTTGTGGATATCTTCCGCCAATTTGATCAATTTCTCGTCCTTGGTGAGTGGCAATACGGCGGTTCGCATCGGTGCGAGCTCTTTTTTCAGTTTCAATACAGTTCGAGTACTGCCGTCTTCCAGAACTTCTTCATGTAGTCCGTGGTCCAGCACCGCCAAGACCAAACGGTTGAGTCCCGACGCCGTCTCGATGATATGTGGAACAAATCGTTCATTTCGGGCTTGGTCATAAAAGTCCAGCTTTTCTCCAGAGAATTTCTGATGTTGCGACAAATCCCAATCTCCCCTTTGGTGAATACCTTCGACTTCTTCGAAACGGTCGAGTGACCTGAAGTAAAATGTGATGTCTTCGGCTTTTTTGGCAT